>NZ_JAWJYQ010000019.1:0-213150 GCF_032971465.1 Pseudomonas sp. LSJ-87
CGCCAACTTTCAGAATTTGAGCAAGACAGTTGCTCTCACAGGGCCCGCGTAGCTCCGAAAAGCAATCATGAAATGTGCGTCATTTATGCCTGACGAATCACAGGTCAATGCTACGCTCGCGGAAATACTCAGCACGGATACCTATCATGGAAATGAACTGGCACCAGGCCCTGCAAGAGAGCCTGAGCTGGCTGGCAATCGCCTCGTTCATCACCCTTGTCTGCTTCACGGCAGCCGCCACACTGGCCGTACGTTGTACGCGCTGGGGCAGCCAGTTCTGGCAGCTTGCCGGGCCCTATTTCAGTTTCAGGCGCAGTTGGCGGCCGTTACTGGTGTTCGCCCTGCTGCTGGTATTGACGCTATTCTCGGTGCGCCTGAACGTGCTGTTCTCGTTCTGGTACAACGGCTTCTACAGCGCCTTGCAAGGCCTTGACCAAGCCGCTTTCTGGTACCTGCTCGGCGTCTTCGCGGTATTGGCCACGATCCATGTGCTGCGTTCGCTGTTCACCTTCTATGTAAGCCAGGCGTTCAGCATCCACTGGCGTGTCTGGCTGACCGAGCGCCTGACCCACGACTGGATGCACGGCGATGCCTACTACCGTGGCCAGTTCCTGGCCGAGCCGGTGGACAACCCTGACCAGCGTATCGAACTGGACGTCAACGCCTTTGTCAGCAACTCGGTGACCCTCGCCCTGGGCGCGGTCAGCGCGCTGGTTTCGCTGGTGGCGTTCACCGGCATCCTGTGGGGGCTGTCGGCGCCGCTGGCCGTCGCGGGTGTGGAGATTCCCCGGGCGATGGTGTTTGCTGTGTACCTGTACGTCATCGTCGCCACCTGGATCGCCTTCCGCCTCGGGCGGCCGCTGATCCGCCTGAACTTCCTCAACGAAAAGCTCACCGCCAACTTCCGTTACGCGCTGATGCGCCTGCGCGAGAACGCCGAGAACATCGCTTTCTACCAGGGCGCGCAGGTCGAGCGGGGCACCTTGCTGGGCCGCTTTGGTGCCTTGATCGTGAATGCCTGGGCGCTGGTGTTCCGAAACCTGAAATTCAGTGGTTTTAACCTGGGCGTGAGCCAGGTAGCAGTGGTGTTCCCGTTCATTCTGCAGGCACCGCGCTTCTTCAGCGGGGCGATCAAGCTGGGCGACGTCATGCAGACCTCCCAGGCCTTTGGCCAGGTGCAGGATTCGTTGTCATTCTTCCGCGAGTCGTATGATGCGTTTGCCCAGTACCGGGCTACCCTCGACCGTCTGACCGGCTTCCTCGATGCCAACGAGCAGGCGAGCGCTTTGCCGCGCGTCATCACCGAGGACCAGGAGCATGCCTTGGCGATCAGCCGCCTGCAGGTGCTGCGCCCGGACGGGCATGCCCTTATCGCCGACCTGAACCTTGAGCTGCACGCCGGCCAGGCGCTGTTGATCAAGGGGCCGTCGGGCAGCGGCAAAACCACGCTGCTGCGTGCGCTGGCGGGCCTCTGGCCGTATGCAGAGGGTGAGGTCAGGCGCCCGCTGGGCCACCAGGCGCTGTTCCTGTCGCAGCGGCCGTACCTGCCGCTGGGTGATCTGCGCGCCGTCATCGCCTACCCGGCGGCCAGCAGGCCTGAGGACGAAACGCGGATGCAGCAGGCCTTGCGCCAGGTCAACCTGACCCACCTGGCCGAGCGACTGGATGTCAGCTGTGACTGGTCACACATTCTCTCGGTCGGTGAGCAGCAGCGCCTGGCATTTGCCCGGGTGCTGTTCAACCGGCCGCAGGTGGTGTTTCTCGACGAGTCCACTTCGGCCATGGACGAAGGGCTCGAGCATGCCCTGTATTCACTGTTGCGCACGGAAATGCCGGGGGCGTTGCTGGTGAGTGTCGGGCACCGCAGCACGCTGGCAGGTTTCCATACCCATCGGCTGGAGGTGGATGGGCATGGCGGCTGGTCTCTACTGGAGCAGCAGCCAGCGCTGGCCTAGTGCGGCTTGCCGGTGATCGGGCCTGACCTGAGCAATGCGACCCCGACCAGGGTGCTGCCGGCACACGCTGCGCCAAGCAGGAATGTCGCCTTGAAGCCGACCCCGTCCCACAGCAGCCCGGCCACCACGCTGGCCACCAGCAGCGCCACGCCGGTCAGCAGGTTGAACAGGCCGAAGGCTGTACCGCGCAGTTCGGCGGGGGCACTGTCGGCGATCATGGCGGCAAAGACGCCTTGGCTGAAGCCCAGGTGCAGGCCCCAGGCAGCCACCCCCATGGCCAGCCCGGTCCAGCCCGGCAGCAGGGCCAGTAGCAGGTCGGCGGCGACCAGCAGCCCCAGCCCGGTCATCAGCACGCCGCGGCGGCCTACGCGGTCCGACAGCACCCCCGCTGGGTAGGCCGACAGCGAGTAGGCCAGGGCCATGAGCACCAGCACTGCCGGCGCCCACAGCGGCGCCAGACCCATGTCCTGGGCGCGCAGCAGCAGAAACGCCTCGCTGAAGCGGGCGAGGGTGAACAGCGTGGCCAGGCCGATCAGCCGCCAGTAGGCCGGGCCCAGGCGGGCCAGCTCGTGCAGGGCCAGCGGTGAGCGCACCGGCCGGGTAGTGGCCGGCGTTTCAGGTTCGTGCACGAAGGCGATGAGGATGTACACCGCCACGAACGCCGGGAGCACCGCCACCCAGAACACCGTCTGGAAATGGCTCGCGGTCAGCCACATCAGCACGATCGCCAGCAACGGCCCAAGGAAGGCGCCCACGGTATCCAGCGCCTGGCGCAGGCCGAAGGCTGCACCACGCAGTTCTGCGGGTGTGACGTCGGCCACCAGCGCATCGCGCGGCGCCCCACGAATGCCTTTGCCTACCCGGTCGACGAAGCGTGCTGCGGTCAACCACTCCAGCCCGGAGGCCATGGGAAACACCGGCTTGGTCAACGCACCCAGGCCATAGCCCAGCACCGTGAGCAGCTTGCGCTTGCCCAGCCGGTCGCTGAGGGCGCCGGAAAACACCTTGGTGATCGAGGCGGTCGCCTCGGCGATACCTTCGATAAAGCCCACCGCCACTACCGAGGTGCCGAGCACGGTGACCATGTACAGCGGCAGCAGGGCGTGAATCATTTCTGAGGAAATGTCCATGAACATCGACACGAAGCCCAGCGCCCAGACACTGCGAGGGATCTTCGACAGAGACCTGGTGGCGTTCGTGGCGTGGCTTTCTTCGTGGCTGCGCATCAGGAGGCTCGGCAGAGGGCTACGTTCGAAACTGTAGGAGCCGTCACGCAGGATGCAAATCGGACAGGTGTATGCAAGCAACAGCGCGAATAGCCGGGCTGCGTCGGCAACGCTGTCGTGTCAGCAAAGTTCCGTTACAAACATGTAAACTTCGTAAATAAGATTTAAACTCATTTGCGAATCTCTATATTTACCATCCCTGTTGGCCACCAAACTGTGTTTGTGAGGCCGGTGGGCGAGGGCTCCCGGTTTCCGACAGGGATGTGCCGTTTCGCTCATGAATCGCAGGAGATGTACCCATGCAGTGCAAGACTTCACCCAACAGCCTGGCCCTGGCGTTCGTCGCGCTGGCGTCACCGGCCATGGTGGCCACCGCGGCCCAGGCCGAAGAACAGCGTACGGGTGAGGTGCTGGAGATGCCGGTCGCCGACAACGCGCTGGTGATCCAGGACACCCTGGTCACCGCCGAGCGCGAGGCACGCCAGGCCCTGGGTACGTCGATCATCACCGCCGAAGACATCAAGCGCCATCCGCCGGCCAATGACCTGTCCGACATCATCCGCCGCGAGCCCGGGGTCAACCTGACCGGCAACAGCGCCAGCGGCGCGCGTGGCAACAACCGGCAGATCGACCTGCGCGGCATGGGCCCGGAAAATACCCTGATCCTCATCGACGGCAAGCCATCCAGCGCACGCAACGCCGTGCGCTATGGCTGGAACGGCGACCGCGATACCCGCGGTGAAACCAACTGGGTACCGGCAGAAGCGGTCGAGCGCATCGAGATCCTGCGTGGCCCGGCGGCCGCACGTTACGGCTCCGGCGCCATGGGCGGGGTGGTCAACATCATCACCAAGCGGCCCACCGACGAACTCAAGGGCAGCGTCAGCCTGTACACCCAGCTGCCGGAAGACAGCGCCGAGGGCGCCAGCCGTCGGGCCAACTTCAACCTGGGCGGCGGCCTGACCGACAACCTCGGCTTCCGCCTGTACGGCGGCCTGGCCAAGACCGATGCCGACGACCTGGACATCAACGCCGGGCATGCCACCAGTGCGCTGGTGGCGGGTCGCGAAGGCGTACGCAACAAGGACATCAATGGCCTGCTGAGCTGGAAGCTGAACGACGAGCACCGCCTCGAGGCCAGTGCCGGCTACAGCCGCCAGGGCAATATCTTTGCCGGCGACACCATGAACAGCAACGGCGGTGGTGACGTCGAGTTCGTGTCCAGCCTGTATGGCCACGAAACCAATGTGATGCAGCGCAGTACCTACGACCTGACCCACCTGGGCGATTTCACCTGGGGTACCAGCAAGACCGTGCTGGCCTACGAGTACGTGCGCAACTGGCGCCTCAACGAGGGCCTGGCAGGCCGTACCGAAGGTGCCCCCAATGCCGAAGGCGCCGCCATGTCGCGCCTGCGCAACACGCGCCTGAGCAGCGAAGTGAACCTGCCATTCGCCATGGGCAGCACCGAACATGTGCTGACCCTGGGCGGCGAGTACCTGTACGAAGCGCTCAATGACCAGGGCTCGCTGCGCCCGCAAAGCTCGGACCCTACCGGTAACGACGGGTTGGTCGGTTTCGACCGCAGCAGCTCGAAGATGACCGCCCGCAGCTATGCGCTGTTCGTCGAGGACAACATCATTGTCGGCGACACCACCATTACCCCGGGCCTGCGTTTCGACCACCACGAAACCTTCGGCGACAACTTCAGCCCCAGCCTGAACCTGTCGCACAAGCTAACCGAAGCACTGTCGGTCAAAGGCGGTATCGCGCGCGCCTACAAGACCCCGAACCTGTACCAGTCCAATCCCAATTACTTGCTGTACAGCCGCGGCAACGGTTGCAGCGTGCAGCAGACCAACAATGGTGGCTGTTACCTGCAGGGCAACGCCGACCTCAAGCCCGAGATCAGCGTCAACAAGGAAATCGGCCTGATGTACGACCGTGGTACCTGGCGCACCAGTGCCACGTACTTTCGCAACGACTACAAGAACAAGATCGTCGGTGATACCGATGTGCTGTACACCATCGGCACCGGCAGCCGCGTGACCCAGTGGGACAACGCCGGCAAGGCGCGGGTGGAAGGTATCGAAGGCAACCTGTTCATCGAACTTACCCCGGCCCTGGACTGGAACACCAACCTGACCTGGATGCTCGACAACGACAACCGCGAGACCGGCGAGCCGCTGTCGGTGATCCCGGAATACACCGTCAACACCACCCTCGACTGGCGCGCCACCGAAAAGCTGTCGTTCCAGGTGGCGGGTACCTACTTCGGCAAGCAGAAGTCGCCGACCTTCAACGAACGCACCCAGCAAGGCTACGACAAGACCGCGCAACAGGACGTGGAAGCCTACGGCCTGGTGGACGTGAGCGCTGGTTACAAGTTCAACGCCAACTACGACGTGCGGGTGGGGGTGAACAACGTGTTCGACAAGCAGATCCTGCGTGGCGGCAACGCCAGTACTTCGGGCGCTAATACCTATAACCAGCCGGGCAGGGCGGTGTTCGCTGCGCTGAACATCAACTTCTGATCCAAGGGGCCGCTGCGCGGCCCATTCGCCGGCAAGCCAGCTCCCACAGGTACAGCGTTGCTCTCGAGGTAGTCGCTGTACCTGTGGGAGCGGCCTTGTGTCGCGCAAGGGCTGCAAAGCAGCCCCAGCAATTTCAACTGTTGCGCATCAATCCGGGGGCCGCGTTGCGGCCCTTTCGCGACACAAGGCCGCTCCCACAGGGATCGCGCCAACGTTTGGAATTTGAGCAAGACAGTTGCTCCCACAGGTACCACACAGTATTCGAACCCTGTGCAATCCCTGTGGGAGCTGGCTTGCCGGCGAATGGGCTGCAAAACAGCCCCGGATGCCTCCGATCAACGCCAAGGAGCCCCCCGATGATCAAAGCCCCCGCCTGGCTGCAGATCCTCTCCCGCAGCTGTGCCGCACTGCTCGGCGGCTATGCCCTCAGCTACGCCGCCAGCGCCTGCCTGGCCCGCATCCTGCCGCTGGCTGCCGCCGATGCGGTCATCGTCGCGACCCTGCCGGCCTTCATCTTCTACACCGCCGCCATCCTCTGGGCCTTCGCCTGCAGCGATGCCCTGCGTGCCTGGGCCCCGCTGGCTGTGGCCGTACCGCTTGCCCTGATCGGCTTCTGGCCGCAGGCACTGGAGTGGCTGGCATGAAGAACACCTTCACCCAATCGATGGCCTGGCTGCACACCTGGGCCGGGCTGATTTTCGGCTGGCTGCTGTTCGCCATCTTCGTCACCGGCACCCTGGCGGTATTCGACAAGGAACTCGACCACTGGATGCAACCGGAAATCCCGGCCACCGAGGTACCCCAGGCCGACGCCGCGCGGCGCGCCATTGCCTACCTGCAGGCCCACGAGCCGCAGGCTGGCAACTGGGGCATCAGCCTGCCGAGCGAGCGCTCGCCCGGGTTGCGCGTGTCCACCGGCGAGCGTCGCCATGGCCCCACCGTACAGCTCGACCCGCGCACTGGCGAGGCCATCGAGGTGCGGGACAGTGTTGGTGGCAACTTCTTCTTCCGCTTCCATTTCACCCTCGACCTGCCACGCAATTGGGGCATCTTCGTGGTCGGCGCGCTGGCGCTGGTGATGCTCGCGGCGCTGGCCACTGGTATCGTCATCCACAAGAAGATTTTCAAGGAGTTCTTCACCTTCCGGCCGAACAAGGGCCAGCGCTCGTGGCTGGATTTCCACAACGCCAGCGCGGTGCTGTTGCTGCCGTTCCACCTGATGATCACCTACACCGGCCTGGTGATCTTCATGCTCATCTACATCCCGGCCGGGGTCGATGCGCTGTTCGCCGGCGACAATCGTGCCTACTTTCAGGCCCAGGGCAATGCCCGCCTGGAGCAGCCCCGCGGCCTGGACAGGCAACCGGCCGCGCTGGTCGATGTCGCGCCATTGCTGGCCCAGGCCGAGGCGCGCCTGGGGCCGATTGGTGGCCTGAATATCCGCAACCCCAACACGGCGGCGGCGCGTATCGAAATACGCCCCGGGCTGGGCAACCGCATTGCCTTGGCCAAGGGCCAGGCCATGGTCTTCGATGGTGTCAGCGGGCAGTTGCTCGGCGACGTCGCCGAATGGCGTGCGGCACCATTGACCCAGCGGGTCATGGCCGGCCTGCATTTCGCCCAGTTTGGCGGCTACCCGATGCGCTGGCTGTATTTCGTCTGCGGGCTGGTCAGTTGCCTGATGATCGCCAGCGGGCTGGTGCTGTTCTGCGTGAAGCGTGGGCGCAAGTACACCAGCGCCGAGGCTTCGGTGCGGCGTTGGTACCGGTTGGCGGAGGTATGCAACGTGGGCTTCGTCAGTGGCCTGTTGTTGGCGTGCGTGGGGTTGCTGTGGGCCAGCCGTGTGCTGCCGGTGGAACTGGCGCAGCGGGAGAGCTGGGAGGTTCGTGCGTTCTTTGGTGTATGGCTGCTGGCGCTGTTGCATGCCGGTATCAGGCCGGTACGCCGGGCCTGGGTCGAGCAACTGCTGCTGACCGCGTTGCTGTGCATTGGCCTGGGTGCGTTGGGTGGCTTGGGCGACGCCATGCGCCTGGGGGTGGTGGCCTGTGCCTTGGTGTTGGGTGTATTGCTCGGGCTGCTGGCCTGGCGCGTATGGCAGGCGCAGTGGGTGCCGCAGAAGGCCAGGGCAGGGCGGCGGATGGAGGCCGGGGCATGATGATGTGGATCATGGGCAGCGTGTTGTTCGCCTACGCTGGCATGCTGGGGCTGTGCCAGGGGCTGGAGCGGCATTACAAGCAGGTATGGAACCGCACCTGCCCGCCGGTGCTGCGTGTCGGCTTGCGCGCGGCCGGCTGGCTGGCGTTGCTGGCCAGTCTGGTGCTGTGTGCCCAGGCCTGGGGCTGGGCCATGGGGCCGATGGCCTGGTTTGCCGTGATGTCGCTGGCGGGGATGGTGCTGGTATTGCTGCTGCCATACTGGCCGCGGCTGGCGGTGGGGTTGGTGGCAGCGGTGCCGGTTTGGGGACTGATGCTGCTGATGATCTGACCAGGCCCCATCGTCGGCGCAGCCGGTGCCAGGTTGTTGCGGTAAAAAGTGCCAAGGCATGTTAAACCTTGCGCCCCGACCCGCTGCGAGAGAAACCCGGTGAAAGCCGTCCGCCTGACCCTGATCTGCCACGCCCTTACCCAGGCCCAGAAGACCGGGCGCCTGCACCGTGCCGACGATGGCATCCTGCCGTTGGGCCAGCAGCCTTTCGCCGACCTTTCCGGTGTGCCGGTGCTGACGGCACCAGAGCGGCGAGCCTGCGAGACGGCGGCGTGGTTTTCGGGACCGGTGCAGGTCGAGCCGGCCTTGGCCGATTGCGACCTGGGGCGTTGGCAAGGGCTGACGCTGAAGCAATTGCAGGCCGAGCAACCGCAGGCGATGGCCGAATGGCTGCAGGCCCCGGCCAGTGATGTGCACGGCGGCGAGTCGTTCGCCGTGCTTTGCCAGCGCATCGCCGCCTGGTTGGGGGCCTTCGACAGGCCGGGTGAATGGGTGGCGGTTACCCACCCGATGGTCATGCGCGCCGCGCTGGTGCACGTACTTGGCTGCCCGATGAGCGCCAGTCAGCGGGTCGACGTGTTGCCGCTGTCGCGCCTGGAGCTGAGCTTTACCGGGCAGTGGCGCCTGCGCCTGGGCTGAAGGTCAGAACGCCAGCTTGTAGCCGATCAGCAGCAGCATCGCCGCCAGGCACGGACGCAGCACGCGGTCGGATATCCGCCCGGTGAGGTGGCTGCCCAGGTAGATGCCTGGCAGCGAGCCCAGCAGCAGGTAGCCCAGCAGCGACCAGTCCATGTTGCCCATACCGGCATGGCCCAGGCCCGCCACCAGGGTAAGTGGCACGGCGTGGGCGATTTCGGTACCGACCAGGCGGCGGGTGACCAGGAACGGGTACAGCAGGAACAGCGCCACGGTACCCAGTGCGCCAGCACCAATGGAAGTGAGGGTGACCATCACCCCCAGCACCACGCCGGTGAGCACGGTAAGGGTGTTCAGGCTGCGGTCGCTGAGGTGGTAGTGGTCACCGGCATGGCGGCTGGCGAAGGCCTGCAGGCGCGATTTGAACAGGATCGCCAGCGCGGTCAGGATCAGCACCACCGCCAGGCCTTGCTTGATGACGGCGTTGAGCGCCGAGGTGTCGGTGTGCAGGGTGCTGAGGAACCACAGGGTCAGCGCCGCAGCGGGCACGCTGCCCAGGCTGAGCAGGCCGGTGATCTTCCAGTCGACGTTCTTGTTGCGCGCATGCACCCAGACGCCACTGGCCTTGGTGATGGCGGCGTAGAGCAGGTCGGTGCCGACGGCTGTTGCCGGGCTGATGCCAAACCACAACAGGATCGGGGTCATCAGCGAGCCGCCACCGACGCCGGTCATTCCGACGATGAAACCCACGACCAGGCCCGCAATGGTGAAACCGAAAGAACCTACATCCATACGCTACTCGACTGCCCAACTTTGCCCGTTATCGGATGCAGCCCAGCATATAGATTTTTTTATAGCCAAATAGACTTGTTCGTTATTAGGTTATAACCGGGTGCTTGCCTGCCAGGGCCCTATCGCCGGCAAGCCGGCTCCCACACCGACCGCATCAACCTCACGGCCTGTGCAGTACCTGTGGGAGCCGGCTTGCCGGCGATAGGGCCCTGGCAGGCAGCACCGAGTCAGCGATCAGTCATCACCACCATCACATGTGCATCTGCGCCATCGTCACTTTCCGACAGGTAGATATGCCCCACCTGGCTGTCGAAATACGCCGTCTCCTGCGGCCCGATGCTCACCGCTTCGCCGGTTTCGAACTCGATACGAACGCGCCCGCTCAGCACCAACGCGAACTCTTGCCCGGGGTGCCGGATAAAATCGTCGAACTGGCCGCGTTCACGGGCAATGATGCGGGCATAGGCGGGGGTCATGCGCCGTTCGGGGAAGTCGCCGGCGATCGGGTGGTAGTCATAGGTGCCGGTCGAGTAGCCCGCCGCCGCCGGCAGTGAATCGACCACCACGGTCACCGGTGCCGGTGCCGTGACCGTGCCGCTGGCGCGCAACAGCTGGGCAATGTCGACATTCAGTGCCCGGGCGGCAGCGGCCAGTTTTTCATAGCTGACCGAGACCTGCGCCAGTTCCATCTTCGACAAGGTGGACAGCGGTACGCCGCTGGCTTCGGACAATTTCTTGAGGGTCATCTGGCGCGCCTTGCGCACCTGGCGCAGGCGCTTGCCGACTACGGCACGGTCCAGCAGGGGTAGGGCAGCGGGCATTCGGGGTCTCGGCATACGGCGTTGGTCGGGCATCTTACCTTGGACCCTTGCGTATTCGTAAATTCTCATATATTAGAATTCTCATAAATGATAATTAGCCTGGCAGGAGCGTGCATGACCCCGATCTACGACACCCTGATCATCGGCGCCGGCATTGCCGGTGCATCTCTGGGCTATCGCCTGGCCGGCCAGCAGAAGGTGCTGCTGCTCGAGCGCGAGGCACAGCCTGGCTACCATTCCACCGGGCGTTCGGCAGCCATGTTCATGGAGGCCTACGGCACCCCGCAGATCCAGGCGTTGACCCGCGCCAGCCGGGCCTTCTACGAAGCACCACCGCAGGGTTTCTGCGAGCACCCGCTGCTGGAACCGCGTGGCTGCCTGTACGTCGCCAGCCTGGAACAGCGCACGCTGCTCGAGCAGACCCATGCGCAGAACCTGGCCAACGGCACCGAGGTCAGCCTGCTCGACCGCGACGCCGCCCTGGCCCTGGTGCCGAGCCTGCGTGGCGAGAACCTCGCCGGCGCGGTGCTCGAGGCGGGGGCCATGGACCTGGACGTACATGCCCTGCACCAAGGCTTCTTGCGTGGCTATCGCGCCGCTGGCGGCGAACTGCGCTGCAACGCCGAGCTTGTCCAGGCCTGGTATCTGGATGACCTGTGGCAGGTGCAGCTGGGCGATGGCAGCCGCGTGCAGGCGCGCCAGCTGGTCAATGCCGCTGGCGCCTGGGCCGACCGTGTGGCCGAGCAGTGCGGCGTGGCGCGTATCGGCCTCCAACCCTGCCGGCGCAGTGCATTTACCTTCCCCGGCCCGGCAGACCAGGACTTCGCCCGCTGGCCGGCAGTAATCGGCGTAGACGAAAGCTTCTACTTCAAGCCCGACGCCGGCCAGCTGCTGGGTTCGCCGGCCAATGCCGACCCGGTCGAACCCCAGGACGCCGCGCCCGAGGAGCTCGACGTGGCTTTGGGCATCTACAACATCGAGGCCATGACCACCCTGGCGATCCGCCGGCCGAGCCACACCTGGGCCGGGCTGCGCTCGTTCGTCGCCGACGGCGACCTGGTGATCGGTTTCGATGTGCACGCGCCAGCGTTCTTCTGGCTGGCGGCACAAGGTGGCTATGGCATCCAGTCGGCTGCGGGCGCCTCGCGCCTGGCTGCCGACCTGCTGCTGGGCCAGCCCCTGTGTCCTGGCCTTGTCAGCCAGGGGGTGGCGCCCGAGCGCCTGTCCCCGGCCCGTTTCCAGCAATTCTGAAAGGAGCATCCCATGAGCAATGATATCCAGCGTTTCCCCAGCAGCCTGCCGTTCCCGTTCTCCCGTGCGGTGAAAGCCGGCGGCTTCCTGTTCCTGTCCGGCCAGGTGCCGATGAGTGCCGGCGGCGAAGTGGTGCGCGGTGACATCCAGGCCCAGACCCGCGCCGCCTGCGAGCGCATCGCCGAAAGCCTGGCGGCCTGCGGCGCGCGTTTCGACCAGGTGGTCAAGGCCACGGTGTGGCTGTCGGACATGAGCCACTTCGCCGGCTTCAACGAGGTGTACAAGGAGTTCTTCGGCGCAGCGCTGCCGGTGCGCTCGACCGTGGCCTCGGCATTGGCGCTGGGGGTGGATGTGGAGATCGAAGTGCAGGCGTTTGTCGGCGACACCTGACCGGGCAGAAATCTGCGCATGAACAACTGTCTTGCGCAAAACCTGCAAGATTGCCTGGCCCTGTGGGAGCGGGTTCACCCGCGAACACCGGCGTAGCCGGTGCCATGCAGCGCGGTGCCTGCTTCGCGGGTGAACCCGCTCCCACAGGGCCAGCGTTGCATTCAAGGACGGTGGATTACCTGTAGGAGCGGCGGCCTGAATTGCCCGCCAAAAAGCAAAACAACAATAAATCCAGAGGTTCACATGCAAGAGCAGCTGAAGATTGCCGGCGCGTTTGTCGGCGTGATCGTGGGGGCGGGGTTCGCTTCGGGGCGGGAACTGTTGTTGTTCTTTGTCGATTTCGGTGTGTGGGGGCTGGTCGGTGCGCTGGTCAGCGCAGCCTTGTTCACCTTCCTCGGCATGGCCCTGGCGGGGCTGGGCAATCGCCAGCAGGCCACTTCGCACAAGGACGTGATTCAGGCCATCTGCGGCCGTCACCTGGGCCTGTTCGTCGACTGGCTGATCACCTTTTTCATGTTTGCCGTCACCGTGGTCATGCTGGCCGGTGGTGGTGCCTTGCTGGAGCAGCAGTTCGGCATCCCGGCGCTGGCCGGCAGCGTGATGGTGACGCTGGTGGTGGTGGGCATCGTGTGCCTGGATGTGCGCAAGGTGATCCTCGCCATTGGTGCCATCACGCCGTTGCTGATCCTGGTGGCCTCGGCGATTGCGTTGTACGCCGTGTTCAGCCGGGAGCAGAGCTTCGCCCAGCTCGACCAGCTGGCCAGCCAGCAACAGGCGGGCACCCGTCACTGGCTGCTGGGGGCGTTCCTGTACGTGTCGTACAACATCGTTGCCGGCGCGCCGATCCTGGCCATCCTGGGCGGCTCGGCCAAGGGCGAGAGAACGGCGGTATGGGGTGGGTTGCTCGGTGGTGCAGCACTGGGCGGACTGATGCTGGTGATGAGTGCCGGGCTGTTGTCGCGCCTGGACAGCGTGGCTGATCTGCCGATGCCGATGCTGTCGATCGCCAACGAAGTATCGCCACTGCTGGGGCTGGTAATGTGCCTGATCATCTTCGGGATGATCGTCAACACCGCGGTGGGTACGTTGTTCTCGTTTCTCTCGCGGCTGATGCCGGCGGGGACGGCGAAGTTTCGCTGGGGCTCGGTGGTGACCGGGGTGGTGGCGTTCGGCTGCAGCCTGGTGGGGTTCATCAGTCTGGTGGGTGAGGTGTACCCGCTGTTCGGCTACCTGGGCTTCGTGCTGATGGCGGCGGTGCTGCTGGCCTGGGTCCGGCGGAGCAAAGTGGTTAAAGCGGCGGTGGCGTAGGGGGCTGCTGCGCAGCCCGATCGCGACACAAGGCCGCTCCCACAAGGATCGCATGGCACCTGTGGGAGCGGCCTTGCGTCGCGATTGGGGCGCAGAGCGCCCCCCTGGGCCATCAGATCCTGAAGCTGCCTACCAGCTGCTTCAGGCGCCCGGCCTGCTGGGCCAGTTGGTCGCAATGGCGCAGGGTCTCGTTGAGGTTCTCCACCCCTTGCTGGTTCAGGGCGTTGATCTGGGTGATGTCCAGGTTGAGGCTCTCGACCACGGCGGTCTGCTCTTCGGTAGCGGTAGCCACCGATTGGTTCATGCCATCGATCTCGCCAATGCGCTGGGTCACGCTGGCCAGGCGCTCGCCGGCCTGGTTGGCCACCTGCACGGTCTGCTCGCTGGAAACCTGGCTGGTGTTCATGGTGTGCACCGCTTCGCGCGAGCCTACCTGCAGGCTGGTGATCATGCGGTGGATTTCTTCCGCCGACTCCTGGGTGCGGTGCGCCAGGTTGCGTACCTCGTCGGCCACCACGGCAAAGCCACGGCCGGCCTCACCGGCACGGGCCGCTTCGATGGCGGCGTTCAGCGCCAGCAGGTTGGTCTGCTGCGAGATGCCCTTGATCACGTCGAGGATCTTGCCGATTTCGTCAGTGCTGGCGTTGAGCGTTTCGATTTGCGCGCAGGACTCGCTGATGCGCTGCGACAGGGCGGTCATGGCGCTGATCGCTTCTTCGACCACTTCACGGCCACCGTGGGCCTGCTCGCTGGCACCGCTGGCATGCTGCGAGGCATCGGCGGCGTTGCGGGCGATTTCCTGGGTGGCGGCACCCAGTTCGTTGATCGCTGCGGCCACGCTGTTGGTGCGCATGCTTTGCTCTTCGGAACCGGTGATCGACGCATTGGAGGCATTGACCACCTTTTCCGACAGGTCGTGCACCAGGCGGGTTGCCGAGGACACTTCGCTGATCGAGGCATGGATGCGCTCGACGAAGCGGTTGAACGAAGTGGCCAGTTCGCCGAACTCGTCCTTGTTCTGCACGGTCAGGCGGCGGGTAAGGTCACCTTCGCCCTCGGCGATGTCGCGCATGGCGCGGCCCATGGTGGTCAGCGGGCTCATCAGCACCGGGATCAGCAGGCCGAGCAGGCCGGCGATGGCCGCCACGGCGATCAGCATGGCGATGATCGCCGAGGTGCGGAACTGGCTGAGCGCGGCGTAGGCCTTGTCCTTGTCGATCGACAGGCCGATGTACCACTGTGCCGAAGGCAGGCCGGCCACCGGGGCGAAGGAGATGATGCGGTCCTGGCCATTGAGGGTGACATCCTGCATGCCGGCGGCGACTTGCAGGTTGCTGCCGGGGTAGATGTCCTTGAGGTTCTTCATCACCTGGTCTTTGTCGGGGCTGACGATCACCTGGCCATTGCTGTCGGCCAGGAAGGCGTGGCCGATGCCGCCGAAATCGACCGAGTTGATGATCTCGACCAGGGTGTCGAGGGTGACGTCACCGCCGACCACACCGATCAGCTCGCCATTGCCCTTGCTTTTCACCGGCGTGGCGATGGTGACCATCAGGCCGCCGACAGCACCCTGGTACGGGGCAGTCAGCACGGTCTGCCCGGCGCTTGCCGCGGCGCCGTACCAAGGGCGCTGACGTGGGTCGTAACCGGCCGGCATCTGTGTATCGGGGCGCTGGGTGAATACACCGTTGGCCTGGCCCAGGTAGGTGAACAGGAAATTGCGCGTATAGGACGGCTGCTCGATCAGCCCGGCCAGGGTGTCGCCGGCACCTTGCTGGGCGATGTCCTGGGCCAGGTTTTCCAGGACCAGGATGCGCCCGCTCATCCAGTTCTGCACGCTGCTGGCGGTCAGTGCGCCGGACTGCTGCACCGAAGCTTCGATGTTCTGGCGAATGGTGTTGCGTTGCAGGTAGTCGTTGTAGAGCGTGAACAGGGCAAATGCCAGGACCACGACGCCGCAGGCGCTGAGCAGGATCTTGTGGCGAAATTTCAGGTTCATGTTTCGAGACCTTGGGCCAATGAGGGGAGGGCGCATCGCGCTCATGACGCATTGCGCAACCTATCGTTCGGGATATCGGCTCAAGGGGTAAAAGATTGAAGTGCTTACAGAAATTTCTTACGGTCATTTCGACGGACGGCATTCACTGGCTACACAACTGCTCGATCAACAGGCGTGCAGCCTGCTGCAACGGTTGTTGCTTGCGCCAGAAGATGTGTACCGGCAACTGCAGCTCGTTGCGGGTGTTGCGAAAATCCAGGCGCACCAGGCGCCCGCTGGCCAGCAGTGGCGCGACCCGCGACAGCGGCAGGTCGCCCCAGCCCAGGCCGGCCTCCACCATCTGCAGGGCGAGGTCGAAGCTGTCGGTTGACCAGTGCGTGGCGCCTATCAACGGGCGTGGGTCGGCCAGCGGCAGGTCACGGCTGCGTACCAGGATCTGGCGCACCCGGGTCAGGTCTTCGAGGTAGTGGATACGCCCCTCGCGCAAGGCCGGGTGGGCGGGCGACAGGGTGGCCACCAGCGACTCCATGCCGATGTGCTGGAAGCCGCGCCGGGCATCGACCTGCAGCCCGGCAAAGGCCACGCAGAGGTCGGCGCGGCCGCTGTCCAGCAGGTGCACGGCCTCTTCCTGCGGGGCGCTGAGCAGGGCGATGTCCAGCAGCGGGTGCCGCTCACCCAGGCGAGCGATGGCCGCCAGCAGCGGGCGGTGGTCGATGTCCGGCACCACCGCCAGGGTCAGGCTGCTCTCCAGCCCTTGGGACAGCTCCAGGGCATGCACCTGCAGCAGCCCCAACTGCTCGGCGATCAGCCGGGCATGGGGTTCCAGCGCCATGGCCTGGGCGGTCGGGCGGACTTCCCGCGGGCCGCGTTCGAACAGGGGGTAGCCCAGTTCGGCCTCGAGGTTGCCGATGGCCATGCTCACGGCCGAAGGCACCCGCTGCAGGGCGCGCGCGGCGGCGGAAAACGAACCGCGGTCGAGCACGGCGAGAAACAGCTGGATATTGTCGCTGGAAAAGTTCATGGCAGTCTCCTGTCAGTAGATCTGACAGCTGCTGACTTTTGCTGTCAAGCATGATGAAGCATGATCGCGCCCCATCGCTTTTGTCATTGGAGGTAACCCCGGGTGCAGGGACTCAAACGCAAACTGGTCTACGTGACTTTCTATGAACTGATCGGGCTGTGCATGTCGACCCTCGGACTGGCCTACCTGTCGGACACCCAAGCGTCGCATACCGGGCCTCTGGCGGTGATGATCACCACCATCGCCATGCTCTGGAACCTGATCTACAACACCCTGTTCGAGTGGTGGGAGAGTCGCCAGGCCAAGCGCGGGCGCAGTGTGGCTCGGCGGGTGGCGCATGCCATCGGCTTCCAGCTGACCCTGGTGGTGTACCTGATCCCGCTGATTGCCTGGTGGCTGGACATGACATTGCTGGAGGCGTTGCTGGTGGACATGGCGTTTATCGTGCTGGTGCCGTGCTACACCTTTGCCTACAACTGGGCGTTCGACCGGATCTTTGGCTTGCCCAGTTCTGCGTTGGCTACGACCTGATGCGTTACCTGTGCCGGCCTCTTCGCGGGTAAACCCGCTCCCACAGGGATATCACAGGCCTTGAAGGCAGTGGGCGACCCTGTGGGAGCGGGTTTACCCGCGAAGAGGCCGGAACAGTCAACCACTAAGGCGGCAGGCGTATGATCAAAGGCTCCTGCTGCTGCTTCACCTGCTGCTTCACCTGCTGCTCAACCGGTTGTTCCGCCGGCCGCGGCGCACTGGCCAGCAAGCTGTCCTCGACCTGCCCCGACAGGTAGTACACCCCCGACATGGCCCCGCTCTGGCGGTTCTCCATCAGCTCCTGCCATTCCTGGTTCAGCGCCACGTTGAGGATCACCCGCAACTGCTCGACCATCTGCGGGTGTTCGCGGTCATGGGTCATCATCCCGTAACCGGCCGCCGCAATCGAAATCATCGCCCCCGCCACCTTGCCCACCGCCGACGCCACGGCACTGGCGATGCCGCGCGGGGCCAGGGTGGCGCCGAGCTTTTCGCTGGCCTGGTTGGCCACCGAGTTCAGCCCGACATCGGTCCTCCCGGGGCCTTTGCTGGCCTGCTGGTGCAGGTGCTGGCGCATGGCTTGCCAGGCCGGTTGCTGGGCCAGCGACTTGGCCCGTAGCAGTTGGTACAGGCTGGCATTGCGCGCATCCGGCGGCCCCAGGGCGATGGCAGGAATGCGGTTGAGGCGCTGGCTGAACTGCTCGGGGGGCGCGTTGTAGCGGCTGATGATGGCCGGCAGCTGCTGGCCGAGCAGTTGCAGGTACAGCTCGCTGGCACGGTCGCGGATGCCTTCGGGGTTGATCTGCTCCGCCACCGGTTCGATCACCCGCTTGTGGTACTGCTCCTGCAGGTACAGCGCCAGGCGCTTTTCCGCCGGCTCCCGGCCTTCACCGCTGTCGATCTTGTACCAGGCCACCTTGAGGGTCAGCCACTGCTGGGTCCAGTAGCCGGTGAACCAGGGGACGAAGTCGCTTTCGGTGCGCTGCTGTACCTGTTCCTTCCACACTCGCATGGAGCGCCGGGCATAGTCGTTGGCCGAGCTGGCGGCGCCGACCGAGGCTTCGATCAGTTCCTGGTCGATGCGTTGCCAGGCGGCGGGGGTGAGCACCACCGGTGGTGGCGGGACAGGTGGGGGCTTGCCTGCGCAGCCGGCCAGGGCCAGCAGCAGGCACAGCAGCAGGAGGACTCGAGTGCTCACGCAACCGCCTCCCTGATAGAGGCTGGGGTGGTTCTCGGAGTATAGGGTGGGGAGTGAAGGGCTGTCGTGCAGCCTATCGGCCGTTCAGGATCAACGCAGATTTCTGCGTGAACGCGGTCATTGTGGGAGCGGCCTTGTGTCGCGAAAGGGCCGCAAAGCGGCCCCGGCAGTTTAAGCAGAAATATCGAAATCCGGGGGCTGCTTCGCAGCCCTTTCGCGACACAAGGCCGCTCCCACAGGGGCCGCGTTCACCAGAAAGAGCGTGGGTCATTCCAGGTCGAGCTTTTCTTCCAGGCGGTCGAGATGCTTGTGCATCAGCCCCAGTGCCGCCTCGGCATCGCCGTGCTCCACGGCATCGATGATCGCCGCATGTTCCTGCCACGCGCAGTGGTCGCAGCATGGCGACTCGTAGCGGGCGATGATCAGCGAGGTCATCGGCACCAGGCCGTTGAGGAACCGTGCCAGTGGCGCATTGGCGGCCACCTGTGCCAGTTTCAGGTGAAACTCGCCGCCCAGGCGGATCGCCGCACAACGCTCGCCGTTCTCATGGTGCTGGCGCTCGCGCTCCACCAGTTGTCGCAGCTGGCGAATCTGTACAGGCCGGGCGCGTTGCGCGGCCAGGGTGATCAGCGTGGTTTCGGCCAGGCGCCGGGCGCTGAGCACCTGGCGGGCCTGCTCCGGGTCGGGCGCGGCCAGATGCGCAGTGTGGCTGGGGCGCTGCACCACCACCTGCTGGTCGGACAGGCGCCCGAGCACGCGGCGGATCACTGTACGGCTGACGCCAAAGGCGTGGCCCAGCGCCTGTTCGGGCAACAGGCTGCCAGGTGGCAGGCGCTGTTCGAGAATGGCATCGAACAGCCGCGGGTAGATCTGCTCGGCCGACAGGCGGGTTTCGCCGGCCGCGAGCAGGGCCGGCAAGTGAGGGGCGGCGTTCATGGTCGCTCTCCTGGGGTCATGGATGCGGGTGTTCGTCCGGGATGTTCAACGGGATGCCCATGCGCAACCCTTCGGCCAGGATGTGCTGGCGCATCTGGGCACTGGCCTGGGCGCTGCTGCGCTCACGTATGGCGCGCACCACCGCTTCGTTTTCCTTCAGCCGCGCGGCCAGGTGCTCTGGCGAATTGCGCAGCATGTCGGCGCTCTGCTTTAGGGCATTGCCGGTCTGTTGCACCACGCTCTGGAAGATCGGGTTGGTGGTCAGGGCGAACAGCGCTTCATGGAAGGCGATGTAGGCCCTGACGCCGGCTTCGCTGTCATCGGCCTCCAGCGCTTCACGCATGTCCATCAGGGTCAGGCGCAGCTGGCCGATGTCCTGGCTGTTGGCCGACTGCGCCACCAGGCCGACGATGAAGGGCTCTAGGGTGTAGCGCAGCTCCAGCACGTCGGCCAGGCTGGCTGCGGCGCTGGTGTCCACGCCCGGTTCCTGGGCGGCGGCATCGGCATCCAGCACCAGCACGCCCTTGCCCGGCAGCGAACGCACCAGGCCCAGGGTTTCCAGCACGGTCACCGCTTCGCGCAGGCTGGGGCGGCTGATACCCAGTTGTTCCGCCAGCTCGCGCTGGCCTGGCAGCATGTCGCCGGTACGCCATTGGCCTCGGGCGAGGGCCTGGCGCAGTTTTTCCACCACTGAGTTGACGACGGTAGATGAGCTGATCACGGTTCGCTCCTGGAAGGGCCGGCATCAGTGCCGGCCACGTTCGCTCAGAATTCCTGTTGATGGGGGTTGGGCTGCTTGCGTGGCGTGGGGGCGAAGCCGGGTTTGCCGTCGAGCACGTTGTGCGCGCGTTCCAGGTCGATGTCCTTCTCCCAGCGGGCGATGGCCACGGTGGCCACGCAGTTGCCGATCAGGTTGGTCAGCGCCCGGCCGATGCCCATGAACCAGTCCACCGCCAGTACCAGTACCAGGCCGACCACCGGGATCGCCGGCACGGCGGTCAGGGTAGCGGCAAGGATCACCAGCGCCGAGCCTGGGATGCCGTGAGCGCCCTTGGAAGTCACCAGCGATACCAGCAGGATGGTCAGCAGGTCGGTCATTGCCAGTGGCGTGCCGGTGGCGTTGGCAATGAACACGATGGCCAGGGTCAGGTAGATGGAGAAACCATCGAGGTTGAACGAATAGCCGGTGGGGATCACCAGGCCGACGGTGGAGCTGCCGATGCCCAGGTGCTCGAGCTTGCGCATGATCTGTGGCAGTACGGCATCGGACGAGGCGGTGCCCAGCACGATGGTCAGCTCTTCACGCAGGTACTTGATCAGTGGCAGCAGCTTCAGGCCCGACAGGCGCATGACCGTGCCCAGCACGATCAGTACGAAGCCGGCACAGGTCAGGTAGAACAGCGCCACCAGCCCGCCCAGGTGTTGCAGCGATTCCAGGCCGTACTTGCTGGTGGTGAAGGCGATGGCACCGAACACGCCGATCGGTGCCAGGCGCACGATCATGCCCATGATGCGGAAGATCACGTGGCTCAGTTCGTTGATCAGCCGCGAGATGCCGGCTGCCGAGTCACCCACCAGGTTCAGCGCGCTACCGAACAGTACCGAGAACAGCAGCACCTGGAGGATGTTGTTGTCGGCGAAGGCGCCGATCACCGAGGTGGGGATCAGGTCCATGAAGAATGCCGTGGCACCGTGGATGTGCTGGCCGCGCTCGGCCAGGCTGCTGGCGTCGGCGCTGGACAGTTGGTCCAGGTGGATGTTGGCGCCGCTGCCGATGCCGCTGGTGAAGGCGAACACCAGGCCGATCACCAGCGCCAGGGTGGTCAGCACTTCGAAGTAGATCACCGACTTCAGGCCGATGCGACCGACCTTTTTCAGGTCGCCGGCGCCCGAGATACCGCTGACCACCACGCAGAACACGATCAGGCCGATGAGCATCTTGATCAGCTTGATGAAGCCGTCGCCAAGGGGTTTGAGTTGCAGGGAAAGGTCGGGGAAGCTGAGACCGCAGGCGATGCCGAGGGCAAGGCCGAGCACGACTTGAAGGAAGATCGAACGCGAGCACCATTTGAGCATGGGAGGGATCTCTGATCGGTGTCCTTGCTTCGGTAGCCGCACGGGGCGAAAGAGCGCAGGACTTAATTATTGTGGTCTTACCGGTTTGTTCAGCGCGAAGCCATGAAAGCGCGAAAAATCCGACATTGCAAGGATTTTTGGCCTTACCGGTCTGACCAGTTGTGGGGCAATCCAGCCTGCCTCGCTCTAATTCGGTGCGTCTGGTTGATCGGGCCGTAGTGCGGCCGTTCGCAGGTGAAGCGCTGCGGCGAACCGCGTGCGCACATGAATCAGATCAGGCTTTGGCCAGTGCCTCGGGCACCGTTGCAATCAGCTTGCCAAGCGCCATGCCGACTTCCATATTTTCGATAACACTATGATTCATAAGGGTTAGCATTATGCGGATGACCTCGTAGAATCCGCGCCCGGCGCAATGGCGCGACTCTTGATAGCGCGTCAGCGAGCCATTGGCTTGACCTCGGCCAGTACCGGGTGCGCGACCAGCTTGTCGATGTGCAGGGTGTCGTCGTTCATCCAGCTTTCGCTGAGCAGCCGGTAGTGTTCCATGTCGCGGCAGCGCAGGCGCAGGCTGTAGTCGAAGTGGCCGCTGATCAGCTGGCACTCGTGCACTTCCGGGCAGTTGCGCAGGGTGGCTTCGAAGGCCTTCTGCGCGGCCCGCCCGCTTTGGTTGGACAGGGCGACCAGCACCAGCAGCGACACCCCAGGCGCCACCTTCTGCTGGTCGATGATCGCCCCGTAGCCGCGGATCACGCCACGGCGCTCCAGCTTGCGTACACGCTCCAGGCAGGGGCGGGGGGTGAGGTTGACGAGGCTGGAGAGTTTTTCGAAGGTGATGCGGCCGTCATGGCGCAGGATGTCGATGATCGCTTCGTCGATGCGGTCGAGGGGGTGGGCGTTGGCGTCCTTGGTGTCCATGCGCTTGGGCTTCGTTCGGAAGAGGGCATGGGACAGGTTAGGCGGTAAAGGGGGCCGCTGCGCGGCCCATCGCGACACAAGGCCGCTCCCACAGGGATCGCGCATCCATTCGAAATGGCGGCGGACTTTTGTGGGAGCGGCCTTGTGTCGCAGAAAGGGCTGCACAGCAGCCCCAAGGTCTATCAGGCACAGACGGAGTTAGCCTTGTTTACTGCCCGAAACTCCACCACCCGCGGCTGCAACAACCCATACAAATCCTTCGGATCCTCCAGCACCGGCACCAGCCCGATATCCATGCCGATACCCAGTGCCTGCGCCGTATCCAGCACATAGCGCAAGGCCGAGTAATCCTCCAGGGCAAACCCCACCGAGTCGAACAGCGTCACCTGTTCGGCGCGCTCACGCCCCTTGGCCTCCCCGGCAACCACGCGCCAGAACTCGGTCACTGGCGAGTCCGCCGGCATCTGCTGGATCTCGCCTTCCACCCGGCTCTGCGGCTCGTACTCGACGATCACCCGGGCCCGCTCGACAATCGCCCGGTGCAGCTCGGTCTTGCCTGGGCAGTCACCGCCCACGGCGTTCAGGTGCATGCCCGGCTCGATCATCTCCGGTGTGAGAATGGTGGCGCAGGCCTTGTCGGCGGTCACCGTGGTGACGATATCGGCCCCGCGTACCGCTTCGGCCACGGAGCTGGCGATGCTCAGCTTGAGGCCGGGGCGGTTGGCCAGGTTGGCGACCAATTTGGCCGAGGCGGCCGGGTCGATGTCGTACAGGCGGATTTCATCGATGCCCAGCAGGGCATTGAAGGCGATGGCCTGGAACTCGCTTTGCGAACCATTGCCGATCAACGCCATGCTGCGGCTGTCTTCGCGCGCCAGGTAGCGGGCGGCCAGGGCCGAGGTGGCGGCAGTGCGGATGGCGGTGGTCAAGGTCATTTCGCTCAGCAGCAACGGTGCACCGGTATCGACGCTCGCCAGGGCGCCGAAGGCCATCACCGTGGGCAGGCCATGGCGAGAGTTCTTCGGATGGCCGTTGACGTACTTGAAGGCGTAGCGGCTGGCGTCCGAGATTGGCATCAGCTCGATCACGCCGTCCGCTGAATGGTTGGCCACCCGGGCACACTTTTCGAAGGCGGGCCAGCGCAGGTAGTCCTGGCGGATGTACTCGGCCATTTCCAGCAGGCACGTGGGCAGGCCTTTGCGGTTGACCAGACGGGCCAGGTCTTGCACATCAATATAGCGGGTCATGAGGGGTCTCCCTGCGGTCGACGCTTCCAGAGTGGGCTCTGGTTTCATTGTGCGGCGGGTGGGGAGGTAAAGCTGGCTGTAATGGGTTGTGGCGGCAGCGGCTTTGGCTGATTTCGCTGCGCTGGCAGCCGAATCGGCTGTGGCTGCCTGGGCCGGCCCTATCGCCGGCAAGCCGGCTCCCACAGGGATATCACAGGCCTTGAGAGCGGCGCTGTAGGAGATAGCCCAGCCCTTTGGGCCGTGCTGTCGCACAGATAACTGAATTCGCGAGCGATCCTCGTACCCTGTGGGAGCGGCTTTAGCCGCGAAGAATCCAACGCGGTGCATGGCACCGGCTGCGCCGGTGTTCGCGGCTAAAGCCGCTCCCACAGGGTCCCTGCTAACTCAATGACTTATGTGCAGTTCTATGAGAGCTGGCTTGCCGGCGATGAGGCCCGCACAGGCAAAGGCAATCATCGCTCACGCAGCCGCTTGTATAGCGTGGTGCGGCTGATCCCAAGCCCGCGCGCCACCGCCGACAGGTTGCCGTTGGCTTGCTCCACCAGCGCGTGCAGGTCCGCTTCCTCAGTGGCATGCAGCACGGGGGTCTGCAATTCGGCCAGAAATCCTGCAGGCAGGTGCTCGACGCCGACAGGCCCATTGCCCGCCAAGGCCAGCGCCACCTGCAGCACACTCACCAGCTCACGCATATTCCCCGGCCAGGGGTGCCGATCGAGCAGTTCGATAATGGCCGCAGGCAGCCGCGCAGGCTGCCCGGGGTCGCGGTAGCGCGCATGCACCTGCTCGATCAGTTGCCGGCGGTCACTGCGCTCGCGCAGCGGCGGCAACACCACCGCCAGCCCGGCGATGCGGTAATACAGGTCCTGGCGAAAGCGCCCGGCGCGCACTTCTTCGGCCAGGTCGCGGTTGCTCGCCGACACCACGCGGATATCCACCGCCACCGGTTCGCCGCTGCCCAATGGCTGGATGCTGCGCGTCTGCAGCACGCGCAGCAGGCGGGCCTGGGTGGGCAACGGCATGTCGCCGATTTCGTCGAGGAACAGAATGCCGTGGTGGGCCTTGCGGATCAGCCCCGGGTTGCCCTTCTGGTGGGCGCCGGTGAACGCGCCCTTGTCGTAGCCGAACAGTTCCGACTCCACCAGCTCGGCCGGGATCGCCGCGCAGTTGACGGCGATCAGCGGCTGGCTGGCGCGGCTGCTGGCCCGGTGCAGGGTATCGACGAATACCTCCTTGCCTACGCCAGTCTCCCCCTGCACCAGCACCGGGATGTCCTTTTCCAGCAGCAGGCCGGCCTGCGCCAAGGCCTTCTCCAGGCGTGGCTCGGCGCTGCTGGCGGCGGGGCGGCCGGGGGGCTCGCGCGGCGGCTGCCAATGGCAATGAAAGCGGTTGCGCCCGGTGGCTTGCAGGGCGAAGGGCTGTTGCCGGGGATGGCTGAGCAGCTGTTGCAGGGGCAACTGGAACAGTTGCGCGATGTTCTGTTGCAGCGGGTTGCCCCCGAGCAGGGTGTCGGCCCGGTGATTGGCGGCCAGCACCTGCCCGTGCTCATCGAACACCAGCAGGCCGGCCCAGGGGCTGTCGAGGTTGTCGGAGGCGCTGTTGAAGATCAGTTGCGCGTGCTGGTCGGCATGCTTGGCGAGGATCAGGCGGTTCTCCAGGCTCTGGCCCATCATGCGTACCAGGCCCAGGGTCTGGCTGGCGGGCAGGTAGCCGTCGCTGGCCACATCGAGCACCCCGACCAGCTGCCGCTCGGCGTCGAACAGCGGCGCGGCGGCGCTGGACATGTAGCGGTTCTGGCGCAGGAAGTGCTCGTCCTGGCCAACGTGAATCGCCTCGGCGCAGACCAGCGCGGTGCCCAGCGCATTGGTGCCGACACCGCGCTCGTGCCAGTGGGCACCGGCGCTGAAACCATGCTGCTGGCGCGGCTCGATGAACCGCCGCGAGCCCCAGCTGTCGAGCAGGCAGCCGCTGGCATCGGCCAGCATCACCAGGTAGCTGGCATTGCCCAGCAGGTGCGCATATTGCGGCAGCACCGCTTCGCGGGTCAGGCGCAGCAGGGCCTGGCGCCGCTCCAGCAGGGCGTTCAGCTCGGCGCGGGTCAGGCAGTCGAAGTCCGGGGCGTGCTGGGGTTGCAGGCCGTGGTCGCGGCAGCGGGCCCAGGAGGCCTGGATCAGTTGGGCATGGGGCGAAGCGGATGCGGCCATGGGCCTGTCCTGTGTGATTGTTGTCATGGGGCCGACCGCTGTTCAGTGTCGTGCACGGTTGTTCAATGTCAAACCGGCAAGTGTTCAGTTGTTCAGTGCTTGTGTTCACTTGTGAACCTGCGATTGGCCGGTGTTGCCAGCAAGGCCCCGGGCCAGACGGTCGCGGTGCAACTGGCACGAAACTGGCTGTGCCCGGCAGACAAAAACCACAAGAAGGCCACGCCATGTCCCTGGTGCTGGAACAGGTCAGCCGCAGCGTCGACAACCAGGCCTGGATCGTCGATGCCTCACTGCGTTTCGAACCCGGCTCGTTCAACGTGCTGCTGGGCCGCACCCTGGCCGGCAAGACCAGCCTGATGCGCCTGATGGCCGGGCTCGATCGCCCGGACCGGGGGCGGGTGCTGATGGATGGCCAGGATGTGACTGGCATGCCGGTGCGCCAGCGCAATGTGTCGATGGTGTATCAGCAGTTCATCAATTACCCGACCCTCAGCGTGTACGAGAACATTGCGTCACCGCTGCGCCAGGCACGCATGGACGAGCCCCAGATTCGCCGACGGGTGCAGGAAACCGCCGAAATGCTGCGCATCGAAGCCTACCTGCAGCGCCTGCCGCTGGAGCTGTCCGGTGGCCAGCAGCAACGCACGGCAATGGCCCGGGCGCTGGTCAAGGATGCCTCGCTGATTTTGTTCGACGAGCCACTGGTCAACCTCGACTACAAGCTGCGCGAGGGCCTGCGCCAGGAACTGCGCGAACTGTTCGCGGCACGCCACTGCATTGCCGTGTATGCCACCACCGAGCCCAACGAGGCGCTGGCTCTGGGCGGCACCACCACCCTGGTGCATGAGGGCCGTATCGTCCAGAGCGGGCCTACCGCCGAGGTCTACCAGCGCCCGGGCAGCGTGCTTGCTGCCGAGCTGTTTTCCGAGCCGCCGATCAACCTGGTGCCTGGCCGTATCAGCGGCAACGACGTGAGCCTGGCCCAGGCCGTGCACTTCGCCCGCAATGCCGACTTGCAGCCGCTTGCCGAGGGTGACTACCGCTTTGGCGTGCGGCCCAGCCACATCAGCCTGGTGCCGGCCCACGACGACGACCTGGAACTGTCGGTGCTGGTGGAACTGGCCGAGATCAGTGGTTCAGAGACCTTCCTGCATGTACGCAACGAACACTGGCGCATGATCCTGCACCTGCCAGGGGTGCACGAATACCAGGTGGACACGCCGATCCGCGTGTTCATCCCCACCCACAAGCTGTTCGTGTTCGACAGCGCCGGGGCGCTGGTGCAGGCCCCTGGGCTGCGCCAGGCAAGGAGAGGGTGATGGCCGAGATCCGCCTGCGCCAACTGGCGCACAGCTACAGCCGCCAGCCCGCCAGCGAGGCGGACTATGCCCTGCACGCGCTGGAGCATGTGTGGGAGCAGGGCGGTGCCTACGCCTTGCTCGGGCCGTCGGGCTGCGGCAAGTCGACCTTGCTCAACATCATCTCCGGGCTGCTGACACCGTCCCACGGCGAGGTGCTGTTCGACGGCAAGTCGGTCAACCAGCTGTCACCACAGGCGCGCAACATCGCCCAGGTGTTTCAGTTCCCGGTGGTGTACGACACCATGACGGTGTTCGACAACCTGGCGTTTCCCTTGCGCAACCAGGGGCTGGATGAAGCCCGGGTGCAGGCCCGGGTGGAGGAAATTGCCGAGGTGCTCGACCTGTCGGCCGTGCTGCGCAAGAAGGCGCGCAACCTCAGTGCCGACGAAAAGCAGAAGGTCTCCATGGGGCGTGGCCTGGTGCGCGATGACGTGTCGGCGATCCTGTTCGACGAGCCGCTGACGGTGATCGACCCGCACCTGAAGTGGAAGCTGCGGCGCAAGCTCAAGCAGATCCACGAGCAGTTCAACATCACCATGATCTACGTCACCCACGACCAGTTGGAGGCCTCGACGTTCGCCGACAAGATCGCGGTGATGCACGGCGGGCGCATCGTTCAGTTCGGCACCCCGCGTGAACTGTTCGAGCGGCCGCGGCATACCTTCGTCGGTTACTTCATCGGCAGCCCGGGGATGAACCTGATCGAGGTACGCGCCGAAGCGGATGGGGTGGTGTTCGGCGATATTCACCTGGTGCTGCCCGGGCAACTGCGGGAGCACCTGCGAGAGCGCCTGGCGGCCACAGGCGGTGGACGCCTGCAGGTAGGCATCCGCCCGGAATTCGTGCAGCTGTGGGACAGCCCGTTCGATGACGCCTACCCGGCACGGGTGCTGGACGTCGAGGACCTGGGCACCTACCGCATCGTCACCCTCGAACTGGGCGGTGTCGCGCTCAAGGCGCGCCTGGGCGAGGACCGCCCGCTGCCGGTGGCCCAGGCCTGGGTCAGCCTGCCGGCGCAGTGGCTGATGCTGTACGTCGACGATGTGCTGCTGGAGGTCGGGCCATGAACAAGGTGCCGAACAACAAGGCCTGGTGGCTGGTGCTGCCGGTGTTCCTGCTGGTGGCATTCAGTGCGGTGGTGCCGATGATGACGGTGGTCAACTACTCGGTGCAGGACATCTTCGACCAGTCCAACCGCTACTTCGTCGGCGCCGACTGGTACCGCCAGGTGCTGCGCGACCCGGCGCTGCACGATGCGCTGCTGCGCCAGTTCATCTATTCCGCCTGCGTGCTGTTGATCGAGATCCCGCTGGGCATCGCCATTGCCCTGACCATGCCGACCAAGGGGCGCATGGCCTCGGTGTGCCTGATCGTCATGGCCATCCCGTTGCTGATCCCGTGGAACGTGGTCGGCACCATCTGGCAGATTTTCGGCCGGGCCGACATCGGCCTGCTCGGCGCCACTCTGGCCAAGCTCGGGGTCAGCTACAACTACGCCGGCGACCCGTTCGACGCTTGGCTGACCGTGCTGGTGATGGACGTGTGGCACTGGACATCGCTGGTGGCGTTGCTCTGTTATTCGGGGCTGCGCGCCATCCCCGACGTGTACTACCAGGCTGCGCGCATCGACCGCGCCTCGGGCTGGGCGGTGTTCCGCCATATCCAGTTGCCCAAGCTGAAGAACGTGCTGCTGATCGCGGTGATGCTGCGCTTCATGGACAGCTTCATGATCTATACCGAGCCCTTCGTGCTGACCGGTGGCGGGCCCGGCAACGCCACCACCTTCCTCAGCCAGACCCTCACGCGCATGGCCGTGGGGCAGTTCGACCTGGGCCCGGCGGCGGCATTCTCGCTGGTGTACTTCCTGATCATCCTGCTGGTTTCGTGGCTGTTCTACACAGCCATGACCCATGCCGACAAGGACTAGTCCATGAGCACGCGCAAATCGCTGGCCCTGTTGCTGTACTTCTTCTTCCTGCTGGTGCCGATCTACTGGCTGCTGAACATGTCGTTCAAGAGCAACACCGAGATCCTCGGCGGCCTGACCCTGTGGCCACAGGCGTTCACCCTCGACAACTACCGGGTGATTTTCACCGATGCCAGCTGGTACAGCGGCTACATCAATTCGCTGTACTACGTGTGCCTGAACACGCTGATTTCGCTGCTGGTGGCGCTGCCAGCGGCATATGCCTTCTCGCGTTACCGCTTCCTCGGGGACCGGCACCTGTTCTTCTGGCTGCTGACCAACCGCATGGCGCCACCGGCGGTGTTCCTGCTGCCGTTCTTCCAGCTGTATTCGTCGATCGGCCTGTTCGATACCCATATCGCCGTGGCCCTGGCCCACTGCCTGTTCAACGTGCCGCTGGCGGTGTGGATCCTCGAGGGGTTCATGTCTGGTGTGCCGAAGGAAATCGACGAAACAGCCTACATCGACGGCTACAGCTTCCCGCGCTTCTTCGTGAAGATCTTCATCCCGCTGATTGGCTCCGGCATCGGCGTGACGGCGTTTTTCTGTTTCATGTTCTCCTGGGTCGAGTTGCTGCTGGCGCGCACTCTGACCTCGGTGAATGCCAAACCGATCGCCGCGGTGATGACCCGTACCGTGTCGGCCTCGGGCATCGATTGGGGCGTGTTGGCGGCGGCGGGGGTACTGACCATCTTGCCGGGCATGCTGGTGATCTGGTTCGTGCGCAACCATGTGGCCAAGGGCTTCGCCCTGGGCCGGGTGTGAGGAGGGCAAGGCATGGAGTGGATGGCCTGGACCTTGCCGACGGCGCTGTTCTTCGCCGCCGTTGGCGTGCTGCTGCTGGGCATGACCCTGCTCGAACTGAGCCGCCCCTGCGTGGAGCGACGCGGCTTCCTGCCGCTGGTCACCAGCCGTGGCGACCGCTTGTTCATCGGCCTGCTGGCCAGCGCCTACCTGCATTTGCTGGTGGTTGGCGTCAGCGAGTGGCCATTGTGGGTGGCCTCGCTGCTGTCGCTGGCGTGGCTGGTGGTGGTGCTGCGCTGGGGCTGAGCGAGCGGCCCTGTGGGATAACTGAAACGGGAGATCACAATGTTCGACAACAAGTACAACAGGCGACATTTGACCCTGGCCGCGTTGCTGGTACTGGCCAGCGTGCAGGGCACAGCCTGGGCCGACCAGTACGAGGATGCGGCAAGGAAGTGGCTCGGCAGTGAGTTCAAGCCTTCGACCCTTACCCCTGAACAGCAGCTGGCCGAGTTGAAGTGGTTCATCAAGGCAGCCGAGCCGTTCCGCGGCATGAAGATCAACGTGGTGTCGGAAACCATCACCACCCATGAATACGAGTCCAAGGTGCTGGCCAAGGCCTTCAGCGAGATCACCGGTATACAGCTGACCCACGACCTGTTGCAGGAAGGCGACGTGGTGGAAAAGCTGCAGACACAGATGCAGTCGGACAAGAACATCTATGACGGCTGGGTCAACGACTCCGACCTGATCGGTACGCACTTTCGCTACGGCAAGGTGGAATCGATCACCGACCTGATGGCCAACGAAGGCAAGGACTACACTTCGCCGACCCTGGACCTGAAGGACTTCATCGGCATTTCCTTCACCACCGCGCCGGATGGCAAGGTCTACCAACTGCCCGACCAGCAGTTCGCCAACCTCTACTGGTTCCGTGCCGACTGGTTCGAGCGGCCCGAGCTGAAGGCCAGGTTCAAGGAAAAGTACGGCTACGAGCTGGGCGTACCGGTGAACTGGTCGGCCTACGAGGACATTGCCAGGTTCTTCACCGAAGACGTCAAGGAAATCGACGGCAAACGCGTTTATGGCCACATGGACTACGGCAAGAAAGACCCGTCGCTGGGCTGGCGCTTCACCGATGCCTGGTTCTCCATGGCGGGTGGCGGCGACAAAGGCCTGCCCAATGGTTTGCCGGTGGACGAATGGGGTATTCGCGTGGAGGACTGCCACCCGGTGGGGTCCAGCGTGACCCGTGGCGGCGACACCAACGGCCCGGCCGCCGTGTATGCCACGCAGAAGTACGTGGACTGGATGCGTGCCTATGCGCCCAAGGAAGCCCAGGGCATGACCTTCTCCGAAGCCGGCCCGGTGCCGGCCCAGGGTAATATCGCCCAGCAGATCTTCTGGTACACCGCGTTTACCGCCGACATGACCAAGCCCGGTTTGCCGGTGGTGAACGCTGACGGCACGCCGAAGTGGCGCATGGCGCCTTCGCCGAAGGGGCCGTACTGGGAGGAGGGGATGAAGCTGGGCTACCAGGACACCGGTTCGTGGACCTTCTTCAAGTCCACCCCCGAGAAGCAACGCCTGGCTGCGTGGTTGTACGCCCAGTTCGTCACCTCCAAGACCGTGTCGCTGAAAAAGACCATCGTCGGCCTCACACCGATTCGCGAGTCGGACATCAATTCCCAGGCCATGACCGAACTGGCGCCCAAGCTGGGCGGGCTGGTGGAGTTCTACCGCAGCCCGGCGCGGGTACAGTGGACACCGACCGGCACCAACGTGCCGGATTACCCGCGGTTGGCGCAGTTGTGGTGGAGCCACATCGCCGAAGTGGCCAGTGGCGAGAAGACCCCGCAGGAAGCGCTGGACGGCCTGGCCCGCGACCAGGACCGGATGATGGAGCGGTTGCAGCGGTCCAACGCCCAGGCCACCTGCGCACCGAAGCTGAACCCGGAGAAGGACGCCCAGTACTGGTTCGACCAGCCCGGGGCGCCGAAACCGAAACTGGCCAACGAAAAGCCCAAGGGCGAGACGGTCAGCTACAACGAACTGCTGAAGTCGTGGGAGGCGGCCAGGAAGTGACCGGCTGAATACCGCGCCGGCTTCTTCGCGGGTAAGCCCGCTCCCACAGAGATATCGCCATCTTCTGGGACGGCGCGCAACCTGTGGGAGCGGGTTCACCCGCGAAGAGGCCGGTGAAGCCAATGCATTGATCACGGGCAAAAAAAACGGCACCTGCCAGAGGTGCCGTTTTCATCTCACGCGGTATTACTTGTGCAGCTCTTCCGCCGCATACAGCGTGTTCTCCAGCAGGCATGCGCGGGTCATCGGCCCGACGCCGCCCGGCACCGGCGTGATCCAGCCGGCGCGCGGCAGGGCGGTCTCGTAGACCACGTCGCCGACCAGCTTGCCGTCTTCCTGGCGGTTGATGCCCACGTCGATGACGATGGCACCTTCCTTGATCCACTCACCCTTGACCAGGCCCGGCTTGCCTGCGGCCACTACCACCAGGTCGGCGCGGCCGACATGGCCGGGGAGGTCCTTGGTGAAGCGGTGGCAGACGGTCACGGTGCAGCCGGCCAGCAGCAGCTCCATGGCCATCGGGCGGCCAACGATGTTGGAGGCGCCGACGATGACCGCGTTCATGCCGTACAGGTCCTGGCCGGTGCTTTCCAGCAGGGTCATGATGCCCTTCGGCGTGCACGGGCGCAGCAGCGGGATGCGCTGGGCCAGGCGGCCGATGTTGTACGGGTGGAAGCCGTCCACGTCCTTGTCCGGGCGGATGCGCTCGAGCAGCAGCGAGGCGTCCAGGTGCGCCGGCAGCGGCAACTGCAGCAGGATACCGTCGACGGCCGGGTCGTCATTGAGGCGGTCGATCAGCTCGGTCAGGGCCTGCTGCGTGGTTTCGCTGGGCAGGTCGAACGCCTGCGAAATGAAGCCGACCTCTTCGCAGTCCTTGCGCTTGTGCGAGACATAGACTTGGGAGGCGGGGTCGGTGCCGACCAGGATCACCGCCAGGCCCGGCGTACGCAGGCCTTGCTGGCGACGCTCCACGACACGTTGAGCGATCTGCTGGCGCAGGCTGGCGGCGATCGCCTTGCCATCGATTAGGTGTGCAGTCATAGACGCGTGATTAACCATCGAGAAGGAAACAATTAAAGAGGGCGCATTCTCGCACGACATGGGCCAAGGGCAAAGGCGGGTGGTCGGGCAAATCCCCTAAGCCCTTAAATAATTTAAATTTTTTTGAGAAAGGTGTTGACGACTATCAGGCCCGCCTATAAGATTCGCCGCACTTGTCGGGCACAGCCTAGCACTGGTTGGCTAAGTCGGGCAGAATGAGTGGTTTAGCAGTTACCTGTTAAGGTCTCGTTCGGTTAGGCTTCAAGCTTAAGCGCCCGTAGCTCAGCTGGATAGAGCATCCGCCTTCTAAGCGGATGGTCGCAGGTTCGAGTCCTGCCGGGTGCGCCATTAGGCAGCTTTGGCAAGCAAGTAGGCTGTAATGCAATATGGTGGGCGTAGCTCAGTTGGTAGAGCGCTGGATTGTGATTCCAGTTGTCGTGGGTTCGATTCCCATCGTCCACCCCATATTCTTCAAAGGCGCCTCGATAGCATCTGGCGCCTTTGTTTTAAGCGTTACGCGGACGTGGTGAAATTGGTAGACACACTGGATTTAGGTTCCAGCGGCGCAAGCTGTAAGAGTTCGAGTCTCTTCGTCCGCACCATGCTTCTGTAAGGCTGTACCGCAACATCGCAAGACCGCAATATGGTGGGCGTAGCTCAGTTGGTAGAGCGCTGGATTGTGATTCCAGTTGTCGTGGGTTCGATTCCCATCGTCCACCCCATATTCTTCGAAGGCGCCTCGATAGCATCTGGCGCCTTTGTTTTAAGCGTTACGCGGACGTGGTGAAATTGGTAGACACACTGGATTTAGGTTCCAGCGGCGCAAGCTGTAAGAGTTCGAGTCTCTTCGTCCGCACCATGCTTCTGTAAGGCTGTACCGCAACATCGCAAGACCGCAATATGGTGGGCGTAGCTCAGTTGGTAGAGCGCTGGATTGTGATTCCAGTTGTCGTGGGTTCGATTCCCATCGTCCACCCCATATTCTTCGAAGGCGCCTTGATCGTGAGATCGGGCGCCTTTTTGTTTTGCGCCCTGATCTGGCGCGCTGCGCTCAGGCGAGGGCAGGGCTGTTTTCCGGTACTAGGCGCACCTCTACGCGATGCCCGAGGGCGCGCGCTGCGCTGGCCAGGGTTGCCAGTGTCATGCCTGGGTCGTTCTGGTCGAGCGCCCGGTCAACCGCAGTGCGGCTGGTGTGCATGCGCTCGGCCAATGCCTTCTTGCTGATCTTCTGCGCTTTCATGGCATCGGCGATCTGCCAGGCGATCACGCGCTTCAGGGCGGCTGCGGATACCTCCTCTGCAAGGCCCTCGCCTGTCAGGAAGTCGTCGAAGTCGGAGCCGATATGTGTGGTCATTGCTTGTGCCTCTTTATGGCGGCTTGGCGCTGCCTGGCGGCGGCCAGGTCCGGCGCTGGTGTTTTCTGGCTCTTCTTGATGAAGCCGTGAAGCAGGACCATGGTGTTTCCATCCACGGTAAAAAGTACCCGGGCGATTGTGTTTTCAAGATTGACCCTGGCCTCCCATAGGCCTTTCCCGAGCTTCCTGACAATGGGCATGCCTAGCGGCCATCCGATTTGTATTGTCTTGATCTCGGTTCCAATCAGGTGTTTGTGGGTGCGGGGGAGTGAGGTCAACCATTCGCGTACAGGCTCATTGCCGGCTTCGGTGCGAAAGAAGCGGACATCTAGTGTTGTTGCGTTCCTGTCCATGGAAGTGTACCAAAAAAGGTGCTCCATTCAAGCGCAGGGCAATCGCTTGTGCCATAGCGTGTTTCCCGCAGTGCTGTAGGAGTGTTCGCCGGGTTGCAAATCAATCGATCCCGGCCCTTGCAATCCTCTGGTGACATCCCAATAAAAGCTGTTAGATTTCAGCCGGTTGAAACACCGGCCCATTTGGCCGGCAGAGGAACAGCCCGATGATCGCAAAAGAAGCCCGTCAGGCCCTGGCGCTACAGCGCTTTGCCGAGGCCAACCCGCAGCTGCTCGAAGAGATCCGTGAGCTGGATGCGCGCGAGCAGGCCCAGCAGATCGAGTGGGCGTTCGAGGATGCGGCCGAGGAGCAGGGTATCCAGCCTTGGGAGCTGGCCCTGCAACTGATCGCCGAAACCCCCGAGCAGCTGCAGGCCATGCGCCTGGAGACGCACCGCGAGGTAGCCGAGGCGCTGGGGATGGAGTGGGAGGAGTACTGCCAGTTCAACGAAATCGATCCTGAATAAAGGCAGCGAATTCGTTCCTGGTAGTTGTTTGACAAGGTATTTCGGCTGCAGGTCGCCCCGGGCGTCGTGCGGCCCCCATTGAAGCAGGCCCGGCGTTATGTCGTGCGGGCCTTGAAAGTTAATCGACCGGCGTGGTTTCCCGTCGTCCCGAGTGGGGTGACTTCTGCTGCGCGACTCACTAGAATGCTTGCCCTTGATTCTGGAGTCGGGCTAACGCCGGCTAACGTCTGTGCAACGAGGAATATCCATGCAAGTTTCTGTTGAAAACACTTCCGCTCTCGAGCGCCGCATGACCATCGCCGTTCCGGCCGAGCGCGTCGAGAACGAAGTCAACAAGCGTCTGCAACAGACTGCCAAGCGCGCCAAGGTTGCCGGCTTCCGCCCAGGCAAAGTGCCGATGAGCGTGATCCGTCAGCGTTTCGAAGCCGATGCCCGTCAAGAGGCTTTCGGTGACCTGGTCCAGGCTTCCTTCTACGAAGCCATCGTCGAGCAGAAGCTGAACCCGGCTGGCGCCCCTGCGGTAGAGCCGAAGTCCTTCGAAAAGGGCAAGGGCCTGGAATTCGTCGCCATCTTCGAAGTGTTCCCGGAGTTCACTGTTGGCGGCCTCGAGTCGATCAACGTCGAGCGCCTGAGCGCCGAAGTGGCTGACGCCGACCTGGACAACATGCTGGAAGTGCTGCGCAAGCAGAACACCCGCTTCGAGGCCGTCGAGCGCGCCGCGCAGAACGACGACCAGGTCAACATCGACTTCGTCGGCAAGGTCGACGGTGAAGTGTTCGCCGGTGGTTCGGCCAAGGGCACCCAGCTGGTACTGGGCTCCGGCCGCATGATCCCAGGCTTCGAAGACGGCCTGGTTGGCGCCAAGGCTGGCGAAGAGCGCGTTGTCAACGTGACCTTCCCTGAGGACTACCAGAACCTGGACCTGGCTGGCAAAGCCGCCGAGTTCACCATCACCGTCAACAGCGTTGCTGCTCCTGTGCTGCCAGAGCTGAACGAAGAGTTCTTCGCCCAGTTCGGCATCAAGGAATCGACCCTGGAAGGCTTCCGCACCGAAGTTCGCAAGAACATGGAGCGTGAACTGCGCCAGGCCATCAAGGCCAAGGTGAAGAACCAGGTCATGGACGGTCTGCTGGCTGCCAACCCGATCGAAGTGCCTAAGGCCCTGCTGGAAAACGAAGTCAACCGTCTGCGCGTGCAGGCTGTTCAGCAGTTCGGTGGCAACATCAAGCCTGAGCAACTGCCGGCCGAGCTGTTCGAAGAACAAGCCAAGCGCCGTGTGGTCCTGGGCCTGATCGTGGCCGAAGTGGTCAAGCAGTTCGAGCTGAAGCCGGACGAAGGCAAGGTTCGCGAAATGATCGAAGAAATGGCTTCGGCTTACCAAGAGCCTGAGCAGGTCATCGCCTGGTACTACAAGAACGACCAGCAACTGAACGAAGTCCGTTCGGTTGTGCTGGAAGAACAAGTTGTAGATACTGTTCTGCAGAAAGCGACTGTGACCGACAAGTCGGTCTCGTACGAAGATGCCGTTAAACCAGCACAGGCTCCAGCCGCCGCTGAGTAACAGGCTTCTCTCGTAGGAAACCCCCACAAGCCAGCCTTCGAGCTGGCTTGTGCGTATTCAAGCCATGACTATTTGGGAGTGAGCGCAGGACATGTCCCGCAATTCTTATATTCAGCAGAGCTCTGACATCCAGGCCGCAGGCGGCCTGGTCCCGATGGTTATCGAGCAGTCCGCCCGTGGCGAACGCGCTTACGACATCTACTCGCGCCTGTTGAAGGAGCGTGTGATCTTCCTGGTTGGCCCGGTAGAGGACTACATGGCCAACCTCGTCGTCGCGCAACTGCTGTTCCTTGAAGCGGAAAACCCGGACAAGGATATCCATCTGTACATCAACTCGCCGGGCGGTTCCGTCACCGCCGGCATGTCGATCTACGACACCATGCAGTTCATCAAGCCGGACGTCTCGACCATCTGCATCGGCCAGGCCTGCAGCATGGGCGCCTTCCTGCTGGCTGCAGGTGCCAAGGGCAAGCGTCACTGCCTGCCGAACTCGCGCGTGATGATCCACCAGCCGCTGGGCGGCTTCCAGGGTCAGGCCACCGATATCGAAATCCACGCCCAGGAAATCCTCAATATCAAGGCACGCCTGAACGAGCTGCTGGCCTACCACACCGGCCAGGATCTCGAGACCATCAAGCGCGACACCGAACGTGACAACTTCATGAGCGCCTCGCGCGCGGCCGAGTACGGCCTGATCGACTCGGTCTACGACAAGCGGCAACTGGCCTCCTGAACCGGGGTGCCAGAGCAGGTAGGCGCGGAAAGCGCCTACCTGCGGACTTGAAAAAGCCCGCAATTGCCTTCATCTTGTGTTGCAAGCCTACCGGATTGGATCGATCGAATGACTGACACCCGTAACGGCGAGGACAGCGGCAAATTGCTTTATTGCTCCTTCTGCGGCAAAAGCCAGCACGAAGTGCGCAAACTGATTGCCGGGCCCTCGGTATTTATCTGCGACGAGTGCGTCGACCTGTGCAACGACATCATCCGTGAGGAGGTGCAGGAAGCCCAGGCCGAGAGCAGCGCGCACAAATTGCCTTCGCCGAAAGAAATCAGCGGTATCCTGGACCAGTACGTCATTGGTCAGGAACGCGCGAAGAAGGTGCTTGCCGTAGCGGTGTACAACCACTACAAGCGCCTGAACCAGCGTGACAAGAAGGGTGACGAAGTCGAACTCGGCAAGAGCAACATCCTGCTCATCGGGCCAACCGGCTCGGGCAAGACCCTGCTCGCCGAAACCCTTGCACGCCTGTTGAACGTACCGTTCACCATTGCTGACGCCACCACCCTGACCGAAGCCGGTTACGTGGGTGAGGACGTCGAGAACATCATCCAGAAGCTGTTGCAGAAGTGCGACTACGACGTGGAAAAGGCCCAGATGGGCATTGTCTACATCGACGAGATCGACAAGATTTCGCGCAAGTCGGACAACCCGTCCATCACCCGTGACGTCTCGGGCGAGGGCGTGCAGCAGGCACTGCTGAAGCTGATCGAAGGCACCGTGGCCTCGGTTCCGCCGCAGGGCGGCCGCAAGCACCCGCAACAGGAATTCCTGCAGGTCGATACCCGCAACATCCTGTTCATCTGCGGTGGCGCCTTCTCGGGCCTGGAAAAGGTCATCCAGAACCGCTCCACCAAGGGGGGCATCGGTTTTGGCGCCGAAGTACGCAGCAAGGAAGAGGGCAAGAAGGTTGGCGAGTCCCTGCGTGAGGTCGAGCCGGACGATCTGGTCAAGTTTGGCCTGATCCCGGAATTCGTCGGTCGCTTGCCGGTACTGGCAACCCTCGACGAACTGGACGAGGCTGCGCTGATGCAGATCCTCACCGAGCCGAAGAACGCCCTGACCAAGCAGTATGCCAAGCTGTTCGAGATGGAAAGCGTCGACCTCGAGTTCCGCAGCGATGCGCTCAAGGCCGTGGCGCGCAAGGCCCTGGAGCGCAAGACCGGCGCCCGTGGCCTGCGTTCGATCCTCGAAGGCGTGCTGCTCGACACCATGTACGAGATTCCTTCGAAGAAGGATGTCAGCAAGGTGGTGATCGACGAGAGCGTCATCGATGGTACCTCGCAGCCGCTGATGATCTACGAGAACAGCGAGCCGCAAGCCAAGGCCGCACCGGACGCCTGATCCAGGCAATGGCCGGTTGACGGTTGCAAGCAAGAAGGGGCCTACGGGCCCCTTTCTGCTTTTCCTGCGCTAGCGCTTGTAATTTCCCAAGCGTGCCCCCACATTAGGTCCAAGCATCATTTCCACCGGTTTCCGGCCATAAGGCCGCTGTAGAGGCGAAATCATGAAGACCACCCTCGACTTGCCTCTTTTGCCATTGCGCGATGTCGTTGTTTACCCGCACATGGTCATCCCGCTGTTCGTGGGGCGCGAAAAGTCCATCGAAGCCCTTGAGGCGGCGATGACGGGCGAAAAGCAGATCCTCCTGCTGGCCCAGAAAAATCCGGCCGACGATGATCCGGGCGAAGACGCCCTGTACCGCGTCGGTACCGTTGCCACCGTGCTGCAATTGTTGAAACTGCCCGATGGCACCGTCAAGGTGCTGGTCGAGGGCGAGCAGCGCGGCGCCGTGGAGCGTTTCAGCGAAGTAGAAGGGCACATCCGTGCCGAAGTTTCCCTGATCGACGAAGTCGACGCCGCCGAGCGCGAGTCGGAAGTGTTCGTGCGCACGCTGCTGTCGCAGTTCGAGCAGTACGTGCAGCTGGGCAAGAAAGTCCCTGCCGAAGTGCTGTCGTCGCTGAACAGCATCGAAGAGCCAGGGCGCCTGGTCGATACCATGGCCGCACACATGGCCTTGAAGATCGAGCAGAAACAGGAAATTCTCGAAATCGTCGACCTGCCGACCCGTGTCGAGCACGTACTGGCGCTGCTGGATGCCGAAATCGACCTGCTGCAGGTCGAAAAGCGCATTCGCGGTCGGGTCAAGAAACAGATGGAGCGCAGCCAGCGCGAGTACTACCTGAATGAGCAGATGAAGGCCATTCAGAAAGAGCTCGGCGATGGCGACGAAGGCCACAACGAAGTCGAAGAGCTGAAAAAGCGCATCGAAGCCGCTGGCCTGCCCAAGGACGCACTGGCCAAGGCCCAGGCCGAGCTGAACAAGCTCAAGCAGATGTCGCCGATGTCGGCCGAGGCCACCGTGGTCCGGTCCTATCTCGATTGGCTGGTGCAGGTGCCGTGGAAGGCCCAGAGCAAGGTGCGCCTGGACCTGGCCAAGGCCGAGGAAATCCTCGATGCCGACCACTACGGCCTGGAAGAGGTCAAGGAACGCATCCTCGAGTACCTTGCCGTGCAAAAGCGCGTCAAGAAAATCCGCGGCCCGGTACTGTGCCTGGTCGGCCCGCCTGGCGTCGGCAAGACCTCGCTGGCCGAGTCGATCGCCGCTGCCACCAACCGCAAGTTCGTGCGCATGGCCCTGGGTGGTGTGCGTGACGAGGCCGAGATCCGTGGTCACCGCCGTACCTACATCGGTTCCATGCCTGGCCGCCTGATCCAGAAGATGACCAAAGTGGGGGTGCGCAACCCGCTGTTCCTGCTGGACGAAATCGACAAGATGGGCAGCGACATGCGTGGCGACCCGGCCTCGGCACTGCTCGAAGTGCTCGACCCGGAGCAGAACCACAACTTCAACGACCACTACCTGGAGGTCGACTACGACCTCTCGGACGTGATGTTCCTGTGCACCTCGAACTCGATGAACATCCCGCCGGCGCTGCTCGACCGGATGGAAGTCATCCGCCTGCCGGGCTACACCGAGGACGAGAAGATCAACATCGCGGTCAAGTACCTGGTGCCCAAGCAGGTCAAGGCCAACGGCTTGAAGAAGGACGAGCTGGAAGTCGACGTCTCGGCGATCCGCGACATCATCCGCTTCTACACCCGCGAAGCCGGTGTGCGTGGCCTGGAGCGGCAAATCGCCAAGGTCTGCCGCAAGGTGGTCAAGGAACATACCGGGCAGAAACAGGTCAAGGTCAAGGTGGCCAGCGAGCAGCTGGAACACCTGCTGGGTGTGCGCAAGTTCCGCTACGGCCTGGCCGAGCAGCAGGACCAGATCGGCCAGGTTACCGGCCTGGCCTGGACCCAGGTGGGCGGCGAACTGCTGACCATCGAAGCCGTGGTCATCCCCGGCAAGGGCCAGCTGATCAAGACCGGCTCGCTGGGCGACGTCATGGTCGAGTCGATCACCGCCGCGCAGACCGTTGTGCGCAGCCGTGCCCGCAGCCTGGGTATCGCCGCCGACTTCCACGAGAAGCACGACGTGCATATCCACATGCCGGAAGGCGCCACGCCGAAGGACGGCCCAAGTGCCGGTATCGGCATGTGCACCGCGCTGGTGTCGGCGCTGACGCAGATTCCGGTACGTGCCGACGTGGCCATGACCGGCGAAATCACCCTGCGTGGCCAGGTGCTGGCCATTGGCGGGTTGAAGGAAAAACTGCTGGCGGCACACCGTGGCGGGATCAAGACGGTGATCATTCCCGAGGAGAATGTTCGCGATCTGAAGGAGATTCCGGAAAATATCAAACAGGATCTGCAGATCAAACCGGTCAAATGGATTGACGAAGTCCTGCAAATTGCGCTGCAATACGCCCCGGAGCCCTTGCCAGATGTGGCTCCGGAGATTGTCGCGAAAGATGAAAAGCGCGACGGCGATGCTAAGGAAAGAATTAGCACGCACTAGTAGTTTTTGGCTGGGGGGCTTTCCTTGACAGTTTTTTCGGGGCCTTGCTATAAAGCGGCACGCTATTGTCATCAGGCCACCCAGCGCACGTTTCATAAGCTTTTCATTACATACTTAGAAACAAACTCAATAGAGAAATAAGGGGACTTAGAGTGAACAAGTCGGAACTGATTGACGCTATCGCCGCATCTGCTGACATCCCGAAAGCTGTAGCCGGCCGTGCGCTGGACGCAGTCATCGAATCCGTCACCGGCGCCCTGAAGCAAGGTGACGATGTGGTACTGGTTGGCTTCGGTACCTTCTCGGTCAAGGAGCGTGCAGAGCGCACCGGCCGCAACCCGCAAACCGGTAACGCGATCAAGATCGCTGCCGCCAAGGTTCCAGGCTTCAAGGCTGGCAAAGGCCTGAAAGACGCCGTCAACTAAGTCGTCTCTTTCAGCCGGACCCGGCCTGGCCAGGTCCGAGCACGGTGATGGCGGGGCGCAAACGTTCCCGCCTGACACGTTTGCTAAGAAAAGGCGCATCCTCGGATGCGCCTTTCTTTTATCAGGTTTCTACCCACGCTCCGCGGTTGTCGACGCAGTGGTACAGCCGTTTCTGGGGGACGCATGCTGCAAAATATCAGGGACAATTCACAAGGTTGGATTGCCAAGACCATCATCGGCCTTATCGTCGTGTTGATGGCGTTGACCGGCTTCGAAGCCATTTTCCAGGCCGCCACACATAGCCAGGACGCCGCCAAGGTGAACGGCCAGACCATCAGCCAGAACGAGCTGAGCCAGGCGGCCGACATGCAGCGCCGTCAGCTGATGCAACAGTTGGGCAAGGATTTCGACCCGGCGCTGCTGGACGACAAATTGCTGCGCGAAGAGGCACTGAAAGGCCTGATCAGCCGCAAGCTGCTGCTGCAAGGCGCCGAAGATGCCAAATTCGCCTTCTCCGAGGCCGCGCTGGATCAAGTGATCCTGCAGACGCCGGAATTCCAGGTGGACGGCAAGTTCAGTGCCGACCGTTTTGACCAGGTCATTCGCCAGATGGGCTATGGCCGCATGCAGTTCCGCGACATGCTCGCCGAGGAAATGCTCATCGGCCAGCTGCGCACCGGCCTGGCCGGCAGCAGCTTCGTCACCGACCAGCAGGTCGATGCCTTTGCCCGCCTCGAGAAGCAGACCCGTGACTTCGCTTCCCTGACCTTCAAGGCCGACCCGGCCGCGGTCAAGGTCAGCGATGAAGAGATCAAGGCGCACTACGACCAGCATGCCAAGGAGTTCATGTCGCCAGACCAGGTGGTGATCGACTACATCGAGCTGAAGAAGTCGGTGTTCTTCGACCAGGTCAAGGTGACCGACGAAGAGCTCAAGGCCCAGTACGAGAAGGAAGTCGCCAACCTCGCCGAGCAGCGCCATGCCGCGCACATCCTCATCGAGGTCAACGACAAGGTCACCGACGCCCAGGCTAAGGCCCGCGCCGAAGAGATCGAGCAGCGTCTGGCCAAGGGTGAAGACTTTGCCGCGCTGGCCAAGGAGTTCTCCCAGGACCCGGGTTCGGCCAACAGCGGCGGTGACCTTGGCTTCGCCGGCCCGGGCGTTTACGACCCGGCGTTCGAAGATGCGCTGTACAAGTTGCAGGATGGCCAGGTCTCGGCGCCGGTGCGCACCGAGTTCGGCTACCACCTGATCAAGCTGCTGGGCGTGCAGGCGCCCGAAGTGCCGAGCTTCGCCAGCCTGAAGGACAAGCTGACCCGTGACCTGAAGATCCCGCTGGTCGAGCAGCGTTACGTAGATGCCAGCAAGCAGCTGCAGGATGCCGCCTACGAGGCTTCCGACCTGGCCCAGCCGGCCCAGGACCTGAACCTGAAGGTGCAAACCTCCGCAGCCTTCGGCCGTGAGGGTGGTGAAGGCATCACTGCCAACCGTTCGGTCGTGCAGGCCGCATTCTCCGAAGAAGTGCTGGAGGAGGGTGCCAACAGCACCGCCATCGAGCTCGACCCGGAAACCACCGTGGTACTGCGCGTCAAGGAGCACCGCAAGCCTGAGCAGCTGCCGCTGGAAGCCGTGGCCAAGAACATCAGCGAACACCTGGCCAAGGAGAAGGCGACTGCCGAGCTCAAGGCCAAGGCGGACAAGCTGATTGCCGGCCTGCGTGACGGCTCCATCGCAGCGGGCAGTGTGCACGAAGGGCAGGGCTGGAAGGCCTATGAAGCAGTTACCCGCGGCGAGGACGGTATCGACCCGGCCGAGCTGCAGGCACTGTTCCGCCTGGGCAAGCCACAGGCCAAGGACAAGCCGGTTTATGGCAGCGTCGTGCTGCGTGACGGTAGCCTGGTGGTACTGCAGCTCAAGGGTGTCAACGAAGGCGCTACTGCCACCGACGAAGAGAAGCAGCAGATCCGCCGCTACCTCGCGTCGCGTGCTGGCCAGCAAGACTTCGCGGCGTACCGCAAGCAGCTGGAAGCCAAGGCGGACATCACCCGTTACTAAGGTGATGGATGCATGAACGAACAGGCCGCCCAGTGCGGCCTGTTTCGTTTCTGCTGCCTGTTCCGGCCTCATCGCCGGCAAGCCAGCTCCCACAGGTATCACACTTGCCTCAAGCATTGCGGGGTATCTGTGGGAGCTGGCTTGCCGGCGATGAGGCCATTACAGGCAGTACAAGGCCTAGCGTTTCACCCCTTCATAGTTATCCAGCGTATCCCGCGCAATCTCCCGCCCCAGGGCAATCAGCTCTGGCGCCTTGTAGAACTCGAAAAACCGGCATACCCGTTTGGGCACGTTGATCAGTACATCCGGCGGATAGCCGGCGATCTTGTACTGCGCCAACGATGTCTGCATGACTTCGAAGCTCTGGTTGATCAAGTCCAGCAGCGAAGCGGGCCCCACGTTGTCGATGATGAACGAGCCGGTCGCCGACTTCGGTGCGCCTTCGCGCTCCGGCGCCGCCGCCGGTTGCTGGCCTTCCGGGTTGGCGGCATCGGCCAGCCATGGGTTTGGCGGCGCAAGCCCTTCGGCGACGATTTCCTGCTCGATGCGGATCAGCTCCTCCGCCGGCTTGCGCCGGAACGGCAAGCGCGAGCCCAGCGAACTGAGCAGGGCATCGAACCGCATCTTGAACGCCGCCGGGCGTTCGATCACCGGTAACTGGTACTGCTTCTGGTTGGTGGCGTTGAGGTTGACCGCGATGATCAGGTCGCAGTGGCTGGACACCACCGGCACGATCGGCAGCGGGTTGAGGATGCCGCCGTCGACCAGCATGCGGTTGCCTTGCATCACCGGGGTGAACAGGCTGGGGATGGCCGCCGAGGCGCGCATGGCCTGGTGCAGGCAGCCCTCCTGGAACCAGATTTCCTGCTGGTTGGTGAGGTCGGCTGCAACCGCCGTGTAGGGGATGCGCAATTGCTCGATGTTGATCTCGCCGACGATCTTGCGGATTTGCCCGAACACCTTGTCGCCGCGAATTGCGCCGAGGCGAAAGCTGACATCGACCAGGCGCAACACATCCAGGTAGTCGAGGCTCTCGATCCAGTTGCGGTAGTCTTCCAGCTTGCCGGCGGCATAGATGCCGCCGATCACCGCGCCCATGGAGCAGCCGGCGATGCAGGCAATGTCGTAGCCACGGCGCTCGATTTCCTCGATCACCCCGATATGTGCATACCCCCGGGCTCCGCCGGATCCCAGTACCAGTGCCACGCGTTTGCTCATGAACATTCCCCGGCCAGTGCAACCATGGTCCTACAATGCACCCATCGCCACCTGTGCTTCAATGTGCATCGCGCTGAGCTACTGTAATAAAACTGGCTGGGCCAAGCTGGCTGGGCAGGGCACTTTTCAGCTGCCGAGGCGTCAAAAAGCCAACGTTTTTTCTTTTGAGGTATTACCGATGAAAGCCTGGATCTGCCTTCCCTTGATCGCCTTGGCCCTTGCTGGCTGCGCGGGCAAGACGGCCTACCGCGAGAGTTGCGCGACCCAACTGGATGCCGCCTGGAAGGAACTGGACCTGGCCAAGGCCGAAGGCTTTGCCGGTGCCGTGAGCTACTCCAAGGCCTTGTCATTGCTGACCGGGGCCAAGACCCAGCAGCAGTTCGAAGGTTATGAAAGCTGTACCAGAAAAGCCGAAAAGGCCCGTTTCTACATTCGTGAGTCTCGCGCCGGGCGCTGACCAAGGAGCGTCTTTCGATGTCTGCCATGCTCGATCATGTGGTTGCCCAGATAGTGGCCTTGCAGGTGCGCCTGCTGGCCTGCCGCGAGCGCCTGGCTGCCGATACCGACAGTGAGGCCTTGCATGACCTGCGCACCACCCTGCGGCGCCTGCGCAGCCTGCTGCGGCCGCTGCGTGGGCTGCCGGGGGTGGAGCAATTGGAGGACGCCGCCAAGTCGTTGGGTACACTGACCACGCCGTTGCGTGACCGTGAGGTGCTGGCGGCCGAACTGATCGGGCGTGGTTTTGCCGAGGCCGGGCAGCGGCGCCTGGAAGGGCGTGGCAGTACCTTTGCCAGTGTTGCCGCCAGCCCGCAGCTGACCCGGGTGCTGGCGATTGTCGACGCGTTTCCGCTGTTCCTGCGTGCAGCTGGCCGCGAGGGCCTGGTCAAGGCGTTGGAAAAGCGTATCGACAAACGCTTGGTCAAACAGTGGCGCAAGTTGCACAAAGCGCTGCAGGACCCGGCCCACGACCGCCACCGCCTGCGTTTGCTGATCAAGCGTGCGCGCTACGGTGATGAGGCATACCCGCAGCTCGACCATGCGGGCAAGCAGTTGCGGCGCTTGCTGAAGCAGGCCCAGGGCGACCTGGGTGACTGGCATGACCGCCTGCAATGGCTGTTGCAGGCGCGCGACCATGCCGACCTGGCACCGTGCAAGGCCGCCTGGGAGCAGGAGTTGCACGAGGCCGAGCGCCATTCGGATGTGACGCTGGATGCACTGCAGCAGGCGCTGGCGCGGCGAAAGCCCGAAAAATGACCGATATGCGGGCTGATCGACAGGGGGTTGCTGGCTAGGATGGACAGACCTTTTTCGCTGCAGGCAGGAGCCGGCCAATGAATTTCAACCAACTGCTTGACGCCGTGCGGGCCAACCCCGAAGCGGTGAGCGTCCCGCCAAGCTGGGCCCAGGGTCGCGCCGCCTTTGGCGGGCTAATGGCGGCCATGGTGTATGAAGCCATGCGCCAGAAAATCTCCGATGACCGCCCCGTGCGTTCGCTGGCCATCAGCTTTGTGGCGCCGGCCGCGGCGGATGTGCCAATCCGCTTCGACGTGGAGGTGCTGCGTGAAGGCAAGGCAGTCAGCACCTTGCTGGGCCGTGCCGTTCAAGACGGCCAGGTGGTGACCCTGGTGCAGGGCAATTTCGGTGCGGGGCGGCCATCGGTGGTCGATGTGCCGGCGTTGCCGGCCACGGAAATGAAAGCGCTCGAAGACGCAGCCCCCGAGTTGCCCCATATCAAAGGCGTTACCCCGGAGTTCATGCAGCATGTGGCCTTGCGCTGGGCGGTGGGTGGGTTGCCGTTCAGTGGCAATCAGTCGCGCCAGATGGGCGGCTGGGTACGTTTGCGCGGGGTGGAGGAAGAGCCGGTCAACGAGGCGCACCTGCTGGCGTTGGTCGATGCCTGGCCACCGAGCCTGATGCCGTTTCTCAAGCAGCCGGCTGCCGGCAGCACGTTGACCTGGACCATCGAATTCATGCAGCCCAGGGCGCAGCTGTCGACCCTGGACTGGTGCCGTTATTGCGTGGAAACCGAGCATGCGCGGGATGGTTACGGGCACGCTGCCGCTGCGTTGAGGACGGCGCAGGGCGAATTGCTGGCCTTGAGCCGGCAGACGGTTACCGTGTTTGCCTGACCGAGCCTGGGAGCGCGTTGCGCTCCTATCGCGACACAAGGCCGCTCCCACAGGATCGCGTAAATTTCAGGACATGCGCGGTTCTTGTGGGAGCGGCCTTGCGTCGCGATTGGGCTTCAGAGCAGCCCCAATGGCATCAGCGCCGATGCTTGTGTCGTTCCCGCCAGGCCTTCCACCAGGCCCCACTCAGCAAGAAGCGCGGAAAGGTGATGAACTGCTCGGTCAGCAGACGTTGCACGGCATCCTTGCGGTTGGCGAAGGGCTCGGGTTGCTCGGCTTCCAGGCGATGGCCCTGGCGCTGCAGGCCCAGGCCGGCGATCAAGGCAATGATGCCAACGGCAATCTGGCCCAGATCCAGGCCGAACAGGCCGGACAGAATCAGCAACGCGCCAAGGATGAACAACGGCACGGCGATCAGGTGCAGCACCAGGTTGGTCGGGTGGCGGTGGTTGTGGTGGTAGCCGCGCCATTGCCAGGCGGGCAGGTTGGGCAGGCGTTTGCTCATGGGCATTTCCTCTCGGTCATGCCCAAAGCTTAGTGCGCCCCCCAGGCGGGGGCCAATCGAGGCTGGCTATGGTGACTATAGCTTGAGCTGGCCAATGGCCTTGTTCAGTTCACCGGCCAGGGTCGCCAGTTCGCTGCTGGTGGTCGCCGAGCCCACGGTCTGTTGCACGGTCTGTTCGGTGACATCGCGAATACTCACCACGGCGCGGTTCATTTCCTCGGCCACCTGGCTTTGCTGCTCGGCTGCCACGGCAATCTGGGTGTTGCTTTCGCGCATCTGCGCCACGGCTCCGGTAATCTCGGCCAGTGCTTCGCCGGCCTCCTGGGCCTGCCTGACGCAGTCGTCGGCCTTGTACGAGCTTTCCTGCATGAAATCCACTGCATCGCGGGTGCCCGACTGCAGGGCCGAGACCATGGTGGTGATCTCGTCGGTGGAGTTTTGCACGCGCTTGGCCAGGTTGCGCACTTCATCCGCCACCACGGCAAAGCCGCGGCCGAGGTCGCCGGCGCGCGCTGCTTCGATGGCGGCATTGAGCGCCAGCAGGTTGGTCTGTTCGGCGATGCTGTGGATCACACTGACCACGCCATTGATCCTCTGGCTGTCTTCGGCCAGCTGGCGAATCATCTCGGCAGTTTGCTGAACGCCGCTGGACAGCCCGGAAATCGAGTCCTGCACCCGGCTGACCACCTCCTGGCCGCTACCGGCCAGGGTGTCGGCGGTTTGTGACAGGTCACGGGTGGCGCCGGCGTGCTGGGCGATGTGGTGCACCGTCGCCGACATTTCGTTGATGGCGGTAGCGGCCTGGTCGGTCTCGCTCTGCTGGCCGAGCATGCCGTGGCGCACGTCGCTCATGCTCGCAGCCAGGCGCGCGGCACCGGAGTCCAGTTGCGCTGCGGTGTGGGCGACGGTACTGACCACGCGGTGGTAGGTCGCCTGCATGGCATTGAAGGCCCCGGCCATCTGGCCGACCTCGTCGCCACAGGCCAGCGGTACGCGGGCCGACAGGTCGCCGGTTTTTTCCACGTGCAACATCACGTCCTTGAGCGTGTTGAGCTGGCTGAGCAGGAAGCGGATCAGCAGCTGCGAGGCGCCGAGCATGGCCAGCATCAGGACCAGCACGCATACCGCGTAGTTGCTGAAGCGGTCGAGGAACACCTGGCGCAGGCTGGGCGACTGGGCCAGCACGGCCATTTGCTGATCGCCGTTGCGCAGCACCTGCGCGCCCTGTAGCGGGTTGTTGCCCAAGAGCCGGGCGGCGGGCAGTTCGACCCAGCCTTGGGCATTGCGCAGGGCCTCGAGGGGTTCACCCGCGAAGGTGGGCGTTTGCCCGGCTGACCAGCTGATGACGTTGGCCGGGCGGGGCAGCGGCTGGCCGGCCGGCCAGGCAGCCAGCAGTTGGGCCTGCGCGGCCGCCTGGGCCTGCGCGGCCTCGGCGCGGGCGCGCTGCTCCAGGTGCACGGCATAGAGCACCAGTAGCAAGGTCGTGACAAAGGCCACCGCGTTGACGGCCCAGAACTTGTACTTCAGGGAAACATTGCTAAGCCAGGCACCCATGGGCAGGTCTTCTCTGAGTTGAGCGGGAACAATATTGGCAAGGTGCCATCATTGTGCCTGCGCAAGCCAGGGCCTTTCTTGATGTGCATCAAGAAAGTTCCGCCGCCTGTAATGGCCCTATCGCCGGCAAGCCAGCTCCCACAGGGGGTAGCGTATGGCTCGAGGCCGATGTAGTCGAGGTGGGAGCTGGCTTGCCGGCGATAGGGCCATTACAGCTTCAGGATATCTGGAAAAACGCCCGCGCCGTTGCCGTGGTATGCGCCGCCGTCTGTTCGGTCGACTCGCCCCGGTGCAAGGCTACTTCACGCAACACCTCTGGCAGGAACGCTGGTTCGTTGCGCCCGTTCTTCGGCTTGGGCCGCAGGCTGCGCGGCAGCAGGTAAGGCGCATCGCTCTCCAGCATCAGCCGCCCCTCGGCAATGTTGCCTACCAGCGGGTGCAGGTGAGTGCCGCGGCGTTCGTCGCAGATCCAGCCGGTAATGCCGATGTGCAGGTCCATGTCCAGGTAGGCGAACAGCGCGTCGCGCTCGCCGGTAAAGCAGTGCACCACTGCGCCGGTCAGGTGGTCGCGGTAATCCTTGAGGATCGCCAGCAGGCGTTCGCTGGCGTCGCGTTCGTGCAGGAACACCGGCAGATGCAGTTCGGCAGCCAGTGCCAACTGTGCCTCCAGGGCTTTTTCCTGCAGCGGGCGAGGGGAGAAGTCGCGGTTGAAGTCCAGGCCGCATTCGCCCACGGCGCGCACGCGTGTTTCATTCAGCAACTGGCGCAACTGGCGCTCGCTGCCGGCATCCCAGGTTTTGGCATCATGAGGGTGTACGCCTGCCGTGGCGAACAGGTGCGCGCCGCTCGCATCCAGTTGCTGGCACAGCTCCAGCGCCTGTTCGCTGACCGCCAGGCTGGTGCCCGTCAGCACCATCTGCGTGACCCCGGCCTCAAGGGCGCGCTCGACGATTGCCGCCTGCTGGTCGTGGAAACTGCTGTTGGTCAGGTTGACGCCGATATCGATCAGTTGCATGGTGCTATCTCGTGCCGCGGGGCGGCCAGCATAGCAAAAACCGTGTTTTTCTGAAAAAAACCAAGAACTTCATGCTGTTGCCGTGGTCTTTTACCGTCATTTCTCTCTTGGCGGTGCAACCCCATGGATGCCGCCCACCGACCACGGACACGTTTTCGCATGCAGCGATGCTGGCCCATTTTCCTGCTGACGCTTGGGCTGACCTTGACCGGGCCTGCCCACGCGCGCGTGCCGGGACCGCAGCAGAACATCGCGCCGGCCAAGGTCCGTGACCTGCAACAGATTCGCACCAGCCAGGTGCTGCGGGTGCTGGTCAACCAGAGCCGCAACAGCTCCGGTGAGGTCAAGGGCGAGCCGGTCGGTATCGAATACTATCGCCTGCGTGCCCTGGAGCATTACCTCAATGCCCGCGCCGCCGACGGCCAGGAGATCCAGCTCAAGCTGATCCCGCGGGCCAAGGAGCAGTTGCTCGGCGCCCTGGCCCGGGGCGAGGGTGACCTGGCCGCGCCGGGTGAACTGCTCGACCCCGCCGTGGTGCGTGGGGTCAGTAGCAGCGCGCCGGTGCTCGACCAGGTGCCGCTGCTGCTGGTGGGGCGCAAGGGCGAACGCAGCTTCAGCCATGTCGAGCAGTTGTCCGGGCGTACCGTGGCCCTGACCAGCGCCAGTGCCGCCGGCCCGTTGATCCAGCAGGTCAACCAGCAGCTGGCGCTGCGCAAGCGCGCGCCGATCAAGGTGGAGTGGGTCGACTCGACCCTGGCGGTGGAGGATGTGCTGGAAATGGTCCAGGCCGGCATCTATCACCTGACCGTGGTCGAGCAGCCGATCGCCCGGCGCTGGGCCCGGGTGATGCCGCGCCTGCGCCTGGACAGCCGCGTGAAACTGGGGGCGCCGCAAGCCATGCGTTGGTATGTGAGGCCCGATGCGCCGCAGTTGCTGGCCACGGTCGATCGCTTTCTGCAGGGCTACCGCGCGCCGGACAACCAGGACGCCGCGTTCGAGCGCATCTACCGCCGCCAGTACCGGGTGCACGACCCCTTGGCCAGCAAGAATCGCCAGCGCCTGAGCGCGCTGCGGGCGGTGCTGCAGAAACACGGTGAGGCGCAGCAGATCGACTGGCTCAACCTGGCCGCGCTGGCCTTCAAGGAGTCGACGCTCAACCCGGCCGCGCGCGGCACCGGAGGGGCCCATGGCCTGATGCAGATCACCCCTTCGGCGGCGCAGCGTGTGGGGGTGAGCAACACCGCCACGGTGGATGGCAATGTCCAGGCCAGCGCCCGTTACCTGGCGCTGATCCGGCGCAAGTTCTTTGCCAGCGCCAAGATCAACGAGCGCGAGCGCATGGCCTTCGTGCTGGCGGCCTACAACCTGGGCCCCGAGCGCGTCCAGGCCATGCGCGCCGAAGCGCGGCGACGCGGGTTGAATGGCGACCAGTGGTTCTTTCAGACCGAACGTATCGCCATGGAGCAGGTGGGCATGGGGCCAGTCAACTTCGTCAATAGCGTCAACAAGTACTTTGTAGCGTTCAACCGGGAGCGTGCCGCGCTGGAGCGTGTGGCTAAACGCTAACAAATCGATTTTGTCGATTGTTATGTTGGGTTTTTTGCGATTTTAATATCTATCTAATCGATTATGATGGCGCCCATCCCAACACAACTTCCCCGCTTCAAGGAGTCTTCGACATGAACAACGCTACCCTCAACGCTCTGTTCTCCACCCGCGCCGGTGCTGGCCTGAGCGTCATCCGTATCCTGGTCGGCATCATCTTCATTGCGCATGGCGCGCAAAAACTGTTCGGCATGTTCGGTGGCTATGGCCTGGAAGGTACCGGCCAGTGGATGGAAAGCATCGGCCTGGCCCCGGGTTACCTGATGGCCCTGTTGTCCGGTAGTGCCGAGTTCTTCGGCGGCCTGGCCCTGGTGATCGGCCTGCTGGCCCGCCCGGCGGCCCTGGTGTTGGCGGTGACCCTGGTGGTGGCGATCCTCTCGGTGCATATCGGCAACGGCCTGTTCATGTCCAACAACGGCTATGAGTTCGGCCTGGCCCTGCTGGCTGGCACCGTCGCGGTACTGATCGAAGGCGCTGGCCGCTTCTCGCTGGACCGCCTGATCGCCCGCTGATACACCGCAAATGCCAAGATACAAGCCTCAGGCCGATCACTTTCGGCTTGAGGCTTGTATCTTGCCGCTTGTAGCTCTAGCATACCGTCTGCGCCGATTTAAACAGCTACTTGCGGGGCGCAGGAAAGCCCCTCTCCGGGTCATCCGAAATACCGCTAAAGCGCTGGTTCGGTGACGCCTCCCACCGCTGCCCAGCGGGATTCGCGAGGCGGAGAGAAGCTCCATGAGTTGCCCACGTACCAGTGTCTGTTTGAGCCCCTTGCCTGCCAGCCAGGCGTCCCGCACACCGCGCATCCTGCTCGGCGGCCAGCATCAACCCACTCTTTTACGTCACCTTGAAGGCCTGTCCCGGCGCAAGGGCCAGGCGCGTGCATTTCTGATCCAGTTCGCCGATACCGGCTGCCACCTCGCACAGTATGGCAATGACCGTTTCGACCTGGCCGTGATCCAGGCCCCGGCATCGGACGAGGCCGCCGAAATCATCGGCCACCTCACCCGTATCGCGCGCCAAGGCCTGATTACCCGCCGCTGAGGAGCGCGCTGTTGAGTACCAACATCATCACCACGGAAGGCCATGAGGCGCTGAAGAAAGAACTGGACCACCTGTGGCGGGTATACCGCCCGGAGATTACCCAGAAGGTTACCTGGGCGGCATCGCTGGGCGACCGCAGCGAGAATGCCGACTGGAAGGAAGAACCCCAAGCTCGTGTACTATTTGGTCTTACACATTGATTTTGCTGGTTTTTCGGAATAGTACTGTACTTTTGCGTCGTACTATTCATTGTCGGCCATCACTGTAGCTGGTTTTGACATAGTGGTGGCCGATTTGGAGGCACCTCAGGGTTTAATGAACCGGGGTGCGTCTTCCGCCTCCCTGTACTCAATTTCGGTGACTTCCCAGTAGGCATCGCCAGTTGGAGTCCGAACAACAATCTCATCACCTGCACACTTGCCAATGCATGCGCGTGCCATCGGGGAATCAATTGAGATGAAGTCTTTCCTATCGTAAATTTCATCAGCACCTACAATGCGGAATTTCTTGCTTGTATCATCCTCGTTGGCAATAGTTACCCAAGCTCCAAAAAATACCTTGCCTTCCTGAGTAGGGGAATAAGGGACTACCCGAAGGTCTTCGATACGCTTACGGAGGTATCTTACGCGCCGATCTATTTCCCTTAGCCTCTTTTTATTGTACTGGTAGTCAGCATTTTCACTTCTGTCGCCCAAAGACGCAGCCCAAGTGACTTTTCTGGTAATCTCCGGTCGCTCTTCGCGCCAGAGCCAATCTAGTTCATCTTTCAAGGACTGATAGCCAGCTTCAGTAATGAGATTGGTAGCCATTTTATGCCTGTTTTTAATTCAAAGAGCGGTCACAATGCCCTGAGAGCCTTCTGTATTGCATCAAGGGTTCCTGGGCGAAACACCTTTGCTCCCTTCTTGTCAATCAAGTCGCCGTGCTTGCCCAGTGTGCAGCCCCATTGTAGCCTGAACTCTTCTGACATTAAATACAAAAGAGCTCTGCGTTCTATTTCTGATAATTTATTCTCGGATGAAAACGGAGTGCGATCATCAACCCGGATTTCGAGATTGGGCGGCGTAATTTCTCTCAGCAGTCTTCGGAGGCGATGATTCTCAGCCTCTTGGGCTCGCGCCAAAAATTTAGCCTTACCATCTTTTATCGCGTCTATCCAATCTGACGGTGCTCGGTCATGGTGGGCCGGACCTGCCGCCTCTTTGAATGCCTGTATTAGCACGCGATATGCTTGGCCCGAACTATTTCGCATGCTTTGAGCGTTTGGTACTCCACAATCAATGCCTAGGCGTGCAATGGCTGAAAATGAAAAGTTCTTTTCGCCGTTCGATAGCATCTCATTGCATACCTCGTACACTGCGTCCAGAGTATGCTGTTTTTTTAAGCTGCAATTTTTCTTTAGTTTACTCAGGGTTTCAGATGGCGTCATGATTTTAAACCTGAGGCAAGTTTCTTGCGTTATTTATAAAGGCATCGCTGATTTCTTTAAGAGAGATGCTCTCAAGTCCAACCAGTTCGGCCAGCCTGAATTTCCCTTCAATTAGTGAGTCGATACGTTCCCAGCTTCTGAGTCGTGATATCAAGAGTCTTGCGATCTGATTGCCAACTAAAAGCTGCTGCTCCTTATTTAGCCTGAACATTCGCTGCGGGGAATTATTGTCTTCAAGCATTTTGTCCAACAGCTGGGATCTTGCGGCCAAGGCAGAGTGGGCAGAAGCGCATTCATATATCTCGGCATTTTCACATACCTCGCTTAACTGATGAAAGTGAGTGGTTTCTTCTAGCGCGAGCCTAAGCTCATGACCCTCTTGCACAATAAGCATGAGTGAGTCTTGAGGCTCGGACTTGGATTTTGTAAGGGTAGCCTGCTCGATTTGCTTTATTAGGCTTGCGCTAGCCTGCACATCACAAATCAATACATCAAGTTTTTTAGCTGCACTCTCAGCTTCGGCTAGCAGTTTTCGATGCTTAGCCTCTAGACTTAGGTCTCGGGCTTCAATGTCTTTTCCGTACTTGCTTAATTCATACTCTCGCTCATCCCGACTGTCAATTTCGGATCTTAACTCTTCAGCTTTGGCTTGGAGTTCGTCGTATTTTGTGAATTGAAGATTTACTTCTAGCGATATTTCATTACCTAGAGCTAGCAGGCCACCTATGAATGCAGGGCCGGTTACGAAGTGGCGACATCTTATGCAGTTCTGACTGCCTAGATACCCGCCTGGCACCGGCAACCAAATATCACCTTTACCGAGCGATCCTCCGTCATCACACCTAGCACCTGCATATGGGCAAAAGCCGTAGTCTCGAAATAAATAGCTGCCCGGAGATTTTTGCCTATATATCAGCTCGAGGGCATCTTGGTTGTTTGCGACTAATTGCCCTTGGATTTGATCGATTCTGCCCTGTTCGATCATGCTCTGTGCAACAAATACTTGATTCTGAAGCGCGCGCTTCTCACCTTCTGAAAATCGACGTTGTAATTCAATTCCTCCGATTTTTACATAGTACAAATTCATCACGATTGAACTGTGCCCAGCAATCTTCATGGTGATTTCAATGGGTAGCCCAAACTCATGGACGTATGCCGTGATAAGGCTTACCCTCATGCTGTGTGGAGTATAAATAGACGAATAGCAACTTAGTTTCTCTCTGGGGCCTGTCAGCGTGGCTAATGGTAAGTCCCGAGGTTGTGAGTAATAAAGTGCGGCTGCGAGTCGAGGGGTTAGTATATTTGTTGGGGATCCAGGTTCTTCAGCCCCGAAGAGACGAAACAAGAAGCAATTAGCACCTTTGGCATGACGCTGGCTTTCATTCAGGTTGGTGCGAATACATTCAATCCATGGCATAGGGCGAATTATTGGGTTATATTTTGCCTGCCACTGACGGAGCTTAATTATCCATGGGAGCAAATGAGGGGGTATCCATGGCACACTGTAGCCGCTATACCCAATACTGGTCTTGTTGCTAGTAACAAACATTCCGCATTGATCGCCAGGATATCGTTTTATGAAGCCTTGATTTTTTGTTATGCCTGAAAGCGGACCTTCATTTTTAGCCCAGAAAACCTTGCAGTCATTATGAATTGGGATGTACTCATCGCCTTCCCCTGAGTCGCAGTATGCAATTTGTCTACCTCTGGAGGGGACCGAAACTAGGGTGAGTACCTGCATCCAATACATTGGAAACCATGCTTTAAACTTTCCTCCAATCCAGCGTGTAATGAGATCAGGATCGCTGTTATCCAATTTGAAATTATTTAGATCGATCTCTACCCAGTCAGCGTCGAAATTATGGAGGTGGGTTAAGTCAGAGAAGCTGGTTGCAGTATCTGGAACTATCCATTTTTGCAGGGCTGCAACATATTGATAGGCCAAAGCTGGTTTAGATGTTTCGCCAGGGCCGCTACTGCTTGTCGTGCCTGAGTATTCTGTTTCGCTGCCGCGTAATGGGTTGCTTATTCCGTCTGCGATTATCAATTCACCAGTCTCGTCATCCTCAAGCGTGAATTGCTCGCGGATAATGAATCGCATGAATTCGTTTATGGCCATGACGAAGCTTCGTCTAAGATATTCTGGGGTTGTGGAGGTTACATAGTTTTTGAAATGTTGTAATTCTATAGACTTGTTTGAGAGGAATTCTCCTGGTGTGGTTCCGTATGCGTTTGGCTGCACGTAAGTTGCCAAAAAACGGCAGATTGCTAGCTGTTTTCCCCGTCCGCCACGAGCTTCTTTCATGAAGCTATTTAAATCCTCCAGCCACTTCGAATGGTCAGCATCTATCGAGCTTTCTGAAAATGGCTCCGTCTTTCCGAGAAACGCATACGAGGTGGTCCAGTCTCTGTAATATACTTTGTCCGGAGTGTACGGTAATCTATTGTCTCCTGAGGACTTCACATGTTTTCTATATTCTCGTAAGGAGTTAAGATTAAGAGGCTGAATTAGTTTTACTGTTTCATCGAAAGTGTAAAACGTTCTGATAGAGCATAAGTCATACCAGCTTTTCCATTCGTCTCGGAATACCCGTTCAGGGTGGGCGGGTAATGGAGGGTAGAGTTTATAGCGGTTGCGGTAATCCTGACTGTCTTTTATATCGAGTCGAGTTACTGCTATTCTAATGTCGTCAAGGCAGTCGTAAGCAATGGGTAAGAAAAAGTGAATCCACGACTTCCATTCATTTTTGAATTGTTCCGGGTTGCTTGGAAGGCGCGGGTCGTTGTGGTAATTTAATTCATACTGTCGCTTTGTGCTGATGCCTAATCTCTGTGCAGCTATGCGCACTTCATGTAGCGTTTCATATTGTACTGTTAGGTCTAAATAGTCCTTCCATGACGTCCATTGATCCGTATAAACACTTGTTGGATCTCTGCGCAGACGCCAGTCTTCTTTAAATTTTGTGTAGTAATCTGTTCGTGACTTGCAATTCAGGTTGCGGGCTGCAGCTCTAGCCTGTTCAAAGGTCTCGTAAACTTTCCTAGTTTTACCAGGATGGAGGAAATTTACCCAGCCCTCCCATCGCTCTTTGTAGCGGGTCTGGGGGTGAATAGGTAATTTCGGGTCTTCCTCTCGGCGAGTGAAATACTCACTTGAGTGTTGGATTCCTAAGGATATAGCGGCTGCAGAGGCCAGTTCATAACTTTCATAAACTGGGACTAAATGATTTGTTCCGAAAAAATGCTTCCAATTCTGCCAGTCTGGATAGATGGTGCTAGGGTTTGCAGGCAGTTTTGGGTCTGCTTTGTATCTTTTTAGCGTAGTGTATTGGTGGTAGCTATTGATGCCGAGCGCAAGCGCTGCTCTACTAGCTTCGCTGAGTGTTTTATAGAAATCTTTATATATGCTTTTGCCAATAAACTCTGGCCACCCTTTAAAGTTCGGGTAAAAGCGCAAGTCGCCTGGGAGCTTTGGGTCTTTATGGTGATCAGTTGAATAGTGGGCCACTGTCCATATACCTAGGCGAGCTACGGCCTCACGTGCCTCTGCAAGCGTCAGATATTTCTCAATTGGCCTTTCACTACCACAGAGGTCGTACCATGAGAGCCATTCGCTGGCGTAATCAATATAAGGGTTGGCCGGTAGCCTAGGATCTTCTTGCCAGCGAAGTCTGTAGGCTCTGCTATTTTTTATACCAAGCTTTCTAACTGCGGCTTTAACTTCGAGTAAGGTTGCGTATTTTATTTTTTCTGGCATGGAGCCTCACCTTGAGTCCGCAGAAATAATGATTTAGTGTAGGCTGCTTTTATCGATTATTGACATTTTTTGTCGTATCTCTTCATGTGTCGGCTGAATATAAACTAAGCATGAATCGGGGCTTCTATGGTGCATGCACTTTTGGATTTCAATTTGATTGAATCCATTTTCTCGAAGCCTGTATCCATAGCTGTGCCGATGCCCGTGCTCGCTTGTGCCAACTAATTTTCGGTGCAGTAGGCCAATTCGCTCCACAGCCGACTTATGTAGGCGTTGGGCGTTTTTTAGAGTTTCAGGCTCTCCCTTTGAATTGGTGAATGCATAAGGGTGGTCGTGTGATGAATCTGGGTCGGTGCGCTGTTCTTTAAGATACTTAATCCATACACTCAAGAACTCTGCGGCTTTATGGGGTGGGAAGAACTGAACTGAAAAGTAACCATCTTTGTTGTCAAGTACTGGGTTTTTCCACCCTAAATGCAGCCGTTCTGTTTTCAGGTATTCAGTTCGGGGCAATAGCCCGTAATGTATTGCTAAAAATTGCTTTCTGGTAGGGTATTGCTCGTCAGGTGACTTTCCGTTAGACGGATGATAGACCCTTACAATGGCCTCGTTTTTTTTCTCGTCTAGAATGATATCTGACAAGTAAAGGTGCAGTGCTTCAGATTTGCGCAAGCCTCCGTAGTGCATGAGCAGCGTTAATGCCTGGCCCTTGTAGTCAGGGCGCGGCATGTCGGACTTCTTGGTGTTCAGAATAATAAATCCCGCTTTCATCAAGAGATCAATTTTGTCTTCAGGAAATCTTTTCGCGGGTGCAATGTTTTCGGTGGGGCGCTGTGGTCCTGTTACTTCGCGAATGGTGCTTAACGCTTCGACGTGTTTGTCCGGGTCCACAAGGTGATTCAAAAAGACTCTGTTTCGTTTATTGTGGAAGGCGCACCAGTTCATCCGCTGCTCCGTAGAGGTGGCTTGTCTGAAAGGATTGGCGAGCTTTATTTTAAAGTCACTTTGACGGCTTAGCCAGTCGGTATAGTCTGTTATTAGGAACAGGAGGTCTGAGCAGTGTTCGCTAGATTTTGGTAGCCAAAAGAGTTGCGAGGGGTCTTTTAATGTTCTTGGATCTACGGTGCCCTCTTCTAAAGCTCTTGCAAATGATGCGAGAAGTTTTGTTGTTTTCTTAAATAATCCCACATTGGCATTAATATACTCTATTAGTAGCTTAACGGCTTGTGTGGACTTCTCTTTCCAGGATGAGCTCTTCTTGCTGTTGTCAGCCAGGTAGCGAAGGTGTGATACTAATACGCCGCTTTCGGTCCATAAAGCAGGGAGCTTAATGGTACGGCCGGTTTGATCGTTTTGGTAGCGTGCTTTAATCTTTATGATGTAAGCCATCGCAATTACCTGGCAAGTATCGTTAGGATCGTAAGCAGGTTTTGTATCTAGGTTTTCAAAAGCTTATTGCAAACCGATGTTCGCAGAGCTGCACTCATAGTCTAGACTAGTTCTTGGTATGCGCAATTGTGTAGTCTGGCTAGTTTTAAGGCTCGCTCTAATCTAAGTCTATGAGATTTCTAACAGTTCGGCTCGAAACTGTGACGATACGCTCAATTCGTAGCTCGTTGATGAGTGCGAATTTGGAGCAGATTCAAGGTAATCCACTTTGGAGGGGCGGCCAGTATCGGCTGTGAGGATCGGCCAGGTGTCGATACCTTTGTTTTCTCCGCCTGTTAAAGCTTCTTTCTCCTGGGGTCGCGGTACAGTCTGCATGCTGATAACAGCCAGGTCTTGAGGCAGATCATCAGAGAGCCGTCGCGAGTATTCTATAAGTGAAGGTTCGGCTACCACAAATAACCAAGCTTGATCATCGTTGACCCCTGTTCGTCTGAGAATTCTGCCCAAGACCTGACGATAGTGCAGTTCTGTGCGAATGCGACTCAGGTAACAGCATACTTGTAAGCGAGGAATGTCAGTGCCCTCGCTAATCATGCCTACCGCAACAATCCAGCAACCAATCCCAGATCTAAACTCGTTGATTTTATCTTGAGCGCTACCAGTTTTCGACGTAGCCACGCGACAGTTTTCGCCGCGGCGTTTGAGCTTACTCTCGATTAACTTAGCGTGATTAGTGTCAGATGCAACGATAAGTCCAGCAGCAGATGGGTTTCCTTTCCTGATTTCAGATAGTTTTCGACAGCCTAGGTCGAGAATATGATCTATTACGTCTTCATTCCATAGAATGTCTTCAAAGCAAAGCGGTGAGCTTTCAAGTAAATGGGCGAAGCTGTCGTAATTAGATGTTAGTCGGCTCTGTTGGTTTTTTTGGGTTAACTGTAGGTTGTGGTTGTCAACTAAGGTTATTCTCGGGGATCTACAAATCTTGTCGTCAATAGCCTGTTGAAGTCCATAGTGATAATCACGGGCCAACGCTCCAGCAGGCGCTGAGTAGCGTCCAAGTGCAATGGCTTTATCATCTGTTCTCCAAGGCGTGCCCGACAAAGACAAAGTGAATGTCGCTTGATTTTGTATTTTGGATATAATTGTCGCTCCCCAAGTGTTGCTGGATTGAAGGTCATAACCCGCGCAGTGATGAATTTCGTCAAATATCGCTAATATCCGATACTGTTCAAATAGGTCCCAAAATTCCTCACCTTTCGTATCCATGCCTTGGTAAGTAGAAGCATCACCAATTGCTCCCACATATCCGTCCATTCGACGCCCAAGTATTTTTGAGAACGTAGCCCTGAAACCATCGACTACTTGGCAGGACGGCGCGAAGCACAACACAAGATCGATAACATTTTTTTTGAGCAGCTCTTTTGCCAATTCGCCAGCCATTCTCGTCTTGCCTGCTCCTGGCGTTGCTTGGCAAAAGAAATGCCTATTTACCTGAAAGTGTCGTAGTGCTTTCTCGATACATGAGGTCTGCCACTCTCTTAGAACACTGCTCATTCAATACCTAGTATTTTTAGGGTTTTTTCGACCGCTTTGAGGTGACCTAGCAGGCGGGAGCTACGATCTCTCGCTTCCACGTAGTCGCTTTCCAGCTTCGAGTGGAGGTGTGGCAGGTCTTCCAACAGTTGCTTGTACCTTTCCGCTTCGCCCATTGAGGTGAGGAAGTCCAATCGGGTTTCTTTGACCATTGCCTGGAGACGTCGAGCTGTGTGCTCGTTGGTCGAGGCACCTTTTTCGGTGTCGTCCGCAGGTAGCTCGGCGCGAGGGGCGAAGAATTGATACCCCTCGTCAATCAAGCGGAGGTTGACTGAAGGTGGTAGATCCTGGAGGTGATAGAGCTGGTCGCGGCCGCGCTTTTCTGGGTCTCGTACGACCCATTCGATCCTTTCGAGGCGGAGGATCTGCCTAAAAATATAGCGCCGGAGATCAGAAGTATGCTCGCGCGCTACGCCATATGACCGGGCATAGGCGTCTCGAAGGCCGCGACAGGTAAAGCTGTCTAGCTCGCCGCTTTGTAGAAGCTCATAGACGTGCCTGTCGAGAGCGAATGAAGCCGGTTTCATACAGGCACCTAGCTAGCAGAAATACATCAAATGCGGATTATAATCCGTCGCCGATCAACCCGCAAACGCTGATAGTCCCGCCTTATGTACACCGAGGCGGATATGCAAAAGTTGGCGAGGGCTCTAGGACGCAAAGTCCGAGAGCAGAGAGTGATGGTTGGGATTTCGCAAGACGCTTTAGCTTTCGCCTGCCAGATGGATCGGAGCTACATAGGGCGTATAGAGAGAGGGGAGGTGAATCTGACTATTGAGAAGCTCTATCGGATAGCGACCGAGCTGAGATGTACCCCGCAATCGCTTCTGCCCACAGACCTGTGCGGCTAGGATGCAAGCTGGTCAGGGTAAATCGATCGGTTGATGTAATCCTCCGCCTGCTTGATCTCTTGAAAAATACCCTCAAGGTGACATTCGCTCCAGGCTTCTGGCTCCAGACTTATCTGAGTTAACATGCTGCTCCTATGGTTTTTGGCCTGGCCTAGAGGAGCTTTGACAATGGTACCGGCTCGCCTCATCGGCCCTAACGAGGCTGCTCAATTGGGATGTTGGTCCGCTGATCAGCGCTATTACGAATGGCGAAAAGCTTGGATTTTATCTGTGGCGCAACGAGTGTTCGGACGGCGAGCCCTTGCGACGCGTTGGATGTCTGATCGGGCGTTAGGCCTTGGCTGGAATTCACCTTGTGCGTTGCTTGTTAGTCATTCTGGCTTCGAACAAGTAGTGGATTTTTTACTACGAATCGAATATGGCGTGTACTGGTAACTGGATGTGTCATGTTCTCAATCCAGACGCGGCGGTTCCGGTAGTGATTTTTTTGATGGTTAAATTGGTATTGGGTCAATAATCACGCTTGAGCTGAACCCTCAAGAACATCAATATTGGCTGTATCGGTACTCGTCGGGCGAGAATCGTCCATTAGGGCCAAATAGTAGACGACTCGTACATTGCTCCAAATAAGTTATGGCTTGCTCCTGAACATTGCATTCGTAGTAACGGCGTCTGGCAGGCGGGATTGTCGCTCGATTCTTTAAGCATAGCTTCACAAGTTCCGCCAGCAAATAGCCGCGTACGTCATAGCGGGCGTCAACTGCCCTGATTACTGTCGAATAGCAATCGCGGAAGAGAGGTCGTTGAATGTGGTGCCTCGGAGGTGCTTGTTTGCTGCTCATCTTATATTCCTTCAAGTGCCATTCGGCAGTTGTATAGTGCTTCAGGCGCCGAGCGTCGCATACGCATATGGCAGAGCGCCCTCAAAAACATCGTCGGCCACGGACACCGGGTCGAGACACGTTTTAAACCCTTACACGGGATCTGAATACAATTATCTGCTCACACGATTCCGTCTAGGTTTGCCCTTTGCCGCCGCCAGGACCTTGTCTGGTGCGAACGCCAGCAATACTTTCGGCGCGACACCGCCGAGAGAACTATTTTCGGACTGGAACCATACTGCGATTGACCAGGCGTTCATCCGGGCAGATAGCACCGACAACACATCGCAAAGGATGTGGATCGGTTGGTATCCATTGCGACCGTCTAAGCCGTATGTAGGGAAAAAATCAACCTTACCCGGTCTTAGAGAAAAAATCTTCCCATTGGCCAACAACTCATCAGGGTCTATCTCGACGCCAGGGTTGGAGGACGATGCCAGATAAATCCACTGCTTGGCTGATATCCAGTCTCCGGTTTGGAAAAGCTTAGAGCGGATTCTGCCTGCAGAAACGCCTTTCTCCAAAATCGATTGGGGTACCGATTCTGCGGGGAGGAAGCAGTCGATAATGAAGTCGAGCGCTTTTTTGGGATATTCGTTTAGCCTCCACTCGAAAAGGTCGTTGTACATCTGCAGCCCGCCGAGGTACGCATCGATCGTACGGTCTGAATTGGCCTCAATCGACAAGGTGGCAATCAAGGCTACCTTGTTGTCAGTCGTGTCCGATGCAGCGGCAGGCTTGCACCTAGATTGGATGCGCGCAAAGGGAGTGCTCATAAGCACCTCCAGCTAAGGGGCTACAGACCGCAGCATCACAGAGGGCTGGAATCCATCAGGGATTTTCAAAGCGCAGATAGCAGTATGCGGCACTCAGCTTACGACGCTTGTTTTTCCGATCAACCGCGAGTGTTTTGGCTCGGATGCCGCATCCCACTGCCTCCGGCGGCAGATGAAGGTCCCAAAGGCGAGCCTCCCTACGACGAGTTTCGAAGGTATCGACCGGTTCGAATACGACAGCCGCTTTGGCAGGTGGATACTGCGGTCAGGATTACGATGTGAGCGGCGACAAACCGTGGAATCGAGAGTACTTCGTATCTGCCAAAGCTAGCAGCGACAACTCCAACTACCCAGGGGCTCCCCGCAGCGCTAGCCTTGGGGTCGATTACCGTTTCTGACTACGCATCACTCCGGTTATTGCTAGCACTCAAGATTGAGCCGGATCGCTCAGGTCCTGCCCATCTTCACTGGCCCACACCAGACCTTGGCAGGCATGGTGACGCAGACGGTAAGTGACCGGCGGTGGCTGCTCGCTGACTCGTTTGCTATCCCACACCGTCACAGAAACAAAAGAGTCTTTCGGCCAAGCGCGCCAGTCGCCTTGGTCGGGACCATCGATCACTAGTAGGGGCTTGCTTAAATCGCGAGTGGTACTCAAGTTGTTCCTCCTGCCCTGGCGCATCACCATGGGGGCATCAAATGATGCTCAATGACGTGGAAAAAGCGTTCTTCCCAGCTTGGCTGCGGCCCCGACACCGTTCTGGGCCTCATTAAGAATGTCACGAGAGAAGTAGTCTGCGAGCCGTGCGCGGCTCTCTATCTCCTGCCGGATATCTTCTGGATCAATGTTTGGAAGATCCACACGATAGGCCGCGTGATGAACCAATGCGGCAGCCTGGAAAAGCGCGTCGGAAAGTCGGTATCGATCGAGTCCCAGTGCTGCGCATGCTTCGAGGATGGTGACCGCATCGCTTTCGGTTCCGCCAGTGATACGCTGGTCTGGCAAGGTGGAGTGTCTACGAAGATGCTCCACGTACTGACGTAGCGAAGGAATCGAGAGACCTATGGAGTAATGCTTAATGTACCAAGGACCGATAATGTCGATTTCGTCCTGAGTGATGGCTATTTCCTGGAAGTACCCGGCCCATGCTTCCTGCATGTCCTCATCTATGCGCTCCTGACCAAGGCTGGCTAGATGTTCGTTGAGGCGTTTGACTAAGCGGAAATAGTCGAGTCGTACAGGCGGGTCGCGATGCTCATCCATAATCAGCTCCAAGGTTGAAGTCGCCGATGAGTTTCCGCCGGTACGGTGATGGTGGTCAAGATCGCCATCAGGTGAGGCCTCCAGCACAGGCTGGCTGAGCGGCTAAAAGTCCGACCCTTTTCGCTTTCACACCTACAATCTGTCAACTGTATGCGCTCAACCGATACCACTAAGCAAGGCGGTGTATTTCTATGGATTTGATGGCACTGATTCAGCAGGCGCTTGAAGCGTCAGGGAAGCTGCGAGACCTCTCGAAAAAGCTCGAAGATGCGGACTTCAAAATGATACTGGCGGATCTTCACAGCGCCTTGGCTGATGCGAAGCTTGAGTCTGGGGAATTGAAGATAAAATTAGCATTGGCGCAAGAGGAGATAGTCAGGCTCAAGCAGGTGATTGAGCAGCGAGACAAAGGTAAACCCACCTACAACTCTGAGGGGGTTTATACCTTTGAAGGCGAAGTCGGTCGCTTCTGCACTGCTTGCTGGGACAGCGATGAGCGCAAGATGCGCTTGACCGACCTGGCCAGCGAATTTCGATTTGTCGGTCAGTGGGAATGCCCCAAATGCCATGCAGGATATGGCGCAAAGGACGCATGAGGGCCCTGATCGGGCCAATTGATCATCCGTTGCTTTGGCAAAGCTGTGCGTAATGAGCTAGCGAGCGTCGAGGTCGACAGTCTTTGCGAGGACCTGCAGGGGCTGGATATCTGAGCGAGGTTGGCCAATGGCTTTTCTGATTCTTCTGTGTTGGCTATTGGCTCTGCATCCACTCTGTGGGATCGACCAGATGCCATGATTGTGCTTCACGATCAAAGTCCGTCCATATCTCCTGCAGCTTGGCGCGGTCACCTTGAAAAAGAGGGCTGTCCAAATGAGCGAACTGATCGAACTCGGCGAAGGGCAAAACAGTGCCAGCGCCGCTGTAGCAGAACCAGGAGCCCACCACCTGAGCAATTTCTGCAATTTCACGCAAAGCTTGCTTGGCATCTGCCAGGCCCCACCGCTCTAATATGCGCCCTTGCCGACTAGCCTCAGTTGCAGCGTGTGCGATGTCCACGTTCACATGTTCAATGACGGAAGATAGCCGGCCTAGGCGGGACTCCAACATGTCGAATACCTCGATCCGTATCAGATCATCCGGTCTGGATGCACCTGCGCTCACCCCGCTTAGCCAGTCAAACTCCTCGTGCCGCTTAACCGCGAGCTCATAGTGATATTTCGTGGGCACCCAGTACGATCGCTTTCCCTGCTGGAGTTGCTCAGTGGCAAATTTGTCATAAGCGGCGTGTGTGCTGCGGTAATTGTAATTCAGCTCAGCGATATCCCTGACGTATACCAGGCGCGTGAGCTTTCCACGCGAGGCGCGGATGTCGGCGATTAAGCTACCTAATGAGCACACGCTCCTCGGGCCGCGAATAGGTTCGACCTCTACGAGTCTACGGATACCCTGCATGGTTCCTGCCCAGAATCCGCTAGCTAGCATGTCCATGATCAAAACGTTCAGCTGTTTTTCGCCGCAGACCGTGGGAGCTTGGCGTACCATTTCTACGACACATGAATACGCCGCGATGTCCCACGTCATTTGATTCAACGCCTTAGTGATGGCGTTCTCTTCGGCCTCAAAAACCCGCTTCCATTCCGCGATCCGATCTAGCATCGATGACTCCTTGGTTTTCATTTTTTAAGCCACCCGTATCGTGCTGGCTCGCGACAGCAGCGGTCCAAGCACTGTGATGGCAATCGGGCATCGTTCCTGTCTATGATGTTCCTTTGAACGGAGGCAGGGTACAGCGGTGATAGGGAATATTTTCAACGTTTTTTCGCGACGTAAAGGAAACCAGAGCCAGCCGAAAAAGCAGCTTAGGAAACTCCGAACAAGTTGCCCATCAGCCGGAAATGGACGGCTTGGGCATGCCGAAAAGCCCGATTTTCACCCGCTGATTATTGGATAACCAAGGCACAGCCTTGGTTTTCTGCCCTCACGGGCGCACCTCTCCCGCAGCAGGCAATAATTGCCGGCGCACCATCCACAGATTCGACAGCGCAAACAGCGTGGTCAGTTGCGCTGTGTTCTTGGCCAAGCCGCGAAAACGCGTCTTTACATAGCCGAACTGGCGTTTGATCACCCGGAACGGGTGCTCCACCTTTGCACGCACTTGCGCCTTGGCCTTTTCGATCTTGCGCTTGGCTTTGTAGAGCACGCTGCGTTTGCTCAAGTGCTTGTAGGTGCTGCGTCGCGCAGCTATCTGCCAGATCACTGGCCGCCCGTCGTGCTCAGGCCGCTTCTCTACGCCGGTGTAGCCCGCGTCGGCACACACGACGTTCTCTGCGCCATGCAGCAGTTGTGCAACTTCCGTTACGTCGGCCACGTTCGCGGCGGTGCCATGAACGTGATGCACCAGACCCGATTCAGCATCCGCGCCGATGTGCGCCTTCATGCCGAAATAGTACTGGTTGCCCTTCTTCGTTTGATGCATTTCAGGATCGCGCTTGCCTTCCTTGTTCTTGGTCGAACTGGGCGCGTGGATGATGGTGGCGTCGACAATGGTGCCCTGGCGCAACGACAGGCCCTTGTCTCGCAGGTAATTGTTGATGGTTTCCAGAATGCCCGCCGCCAGCTGATGCTTCTCCAGCAGGTGCCGGAAATTCATGATCGTCGTGTCTTCGGGGATCGGAGCGCTGAGCGTCAGGCGAGCAAACTGGCGCATCGACGTGATTTCGTACAGTGCTTCTTCCATGGCCGGATCGCTCAGCGAAAACCAGTTTTGCAGCAGGTGAACACGCAGCATGGTTTCCAGTGGGTACGGCTTGCGACCACCGCCGGCCTTTGGGTAATGCGGCTCGATCAATGCCACCAAACCGCTCCACGGCACCACCTGCTCCATCTCGGCCAGGAAACGCTCGCGACGGGTTTGCTTGCGCTTACCGGCGTACTCGAAATCGGAAAAGCTCATCTGACTCATGGGAAGGAGGGCTTGTAGAGGGCTGTTGGACGGAGGGCTATTTCAGCACAGGTCAGATGGCCTGTGCTGACTTGTTCGGAGTTTCCCTTACAGAGCAATTTCGGCAACGGACGTTCATGCTCATCCGAGACATGGGCCCCGGAATGGGCGAAACTCTTGAGTTTCTACACGATAAGCTCTCCTATCTCACTGGGCCCATAACCTTTCCGGAAACAAGAACCTTTCTTACGCCGATGACGCATTCAACTTTCTGCGCACCTGCAGTGACCCTCATTTTCTTGATGCCATTGAGTATCTTGTCCATCAGGAAGGATGGAATTACATCGGGGGTTACCATGAGCCTGTGATTGACCGCTTGAACGAGTTCTTGAACATTGACGATCTTCCCTATTTCGTTACGAAACCGGTATGGCAAACCACTGAGGAAATGTATAGGGGAGAACTCACTAAGTTCACCGGAATCCGTGAGCACGCGAAGGTTATTCCAAGGGAAAACCAGGCTGTTCACGAGACGGCTATTGAGCCCGCCCTGAAGCTTTTACGTCAGCCAGCTTTCCTTAATGCCAATTCCGAGTTCATGGCAGCTCTTGAGGATTTTCGGCACGGAAAATTCGGCGACTGCGTTACCAAGTGCAACAGCAGCTATGAGAGTGTTATGAAAGTGATCTGTGGCCAGAAGGGTTTCGGGTATTCCCAGGGAGACACAACCTCCAAGCTCATTCGTACCATCATGGAGAAGACTGCGCTGGAATCTTTCTGGGAGCAGCCACTGATGACCGTCGGCACGCTCCGCAACAAATTGAGCACGTCGCATGGTGCCGGGGAGTTGCAAAAAGTAGTGCCGGAGCACGTGGCGAAGTACACGATGAACATGACTGCATCTGCGATCATCTTTTTGCACGATCAGGCTTACCGATCAAAAACCTGAAATCATCAACTAGCTTGCGGGAGTGGGCATGCGTCGTTTCGATACCAAACCCCTGATTGCTTTGGCGACGGCTCCGGAGGATCAAGACGATCCCTGGTATGTATATGCCGAGCAGGCTGTGCATTACATGACAGCAAACTCGGATTCAGACGAGATTGTGATTTACGCGAGCGCACCGTTCCTGCTTATCGTGGGGGCGCTCGCCCCAACTGAAAATGTCACGCCGCCAGATGGGGGTGCGCTACAAAATCTTACGCTATTTACCAATGCAACCTGGTGCATTCAAAGGTCCTGGAGCTCAGGTGAAGGACATCGTGTCTATATTGAGCCCGCTTTCCCTGAGGACAGCGGATCTCCCTTAGCTGGGGGGGAACCACTTGTCATCCGTCGGCGCCTTGAGGGGGTTCATACCGGACCCACGCCGATCGAAATTAACCAAAAGCTCGTACATTGTCTCGACATCCATTATGTAGAAGAGCGGAAGGCGTACTGTCGGCTCAATGGCGATGGCGACATCGAAGATGTCATCAGGATTCTGACTTTGGCAATTCCCGATCAGATAGAGGGTCGCGAGGTTGTCACAATTCTTCGTAAAGACTTGGACAACTACATGGCTCTGGCGGACTTGGCGCTGGTCTTGAAATTTGATTTCACCAGATACGTGCCTGGCAGTTTCGACAGCTGGCATGGCGCAACTCGATATCACCGAGACGAGTCGGATCTTTTTTTTCATGGTGGATCGATAAGCCGAGCGAGCTTCGCGCATGGAGCCATGGTGGTCAGGCCAAAGACCACGGTTGAAGAGCAAGAAGAGGTGTGGCGCAAGGATTTTGATGGTGATCCGGATCGTGAGTATGCGGTCTTTAAAATCTATGACCGCAAGAACGATCGTCAAGTCGAGACCTCTTGCAGCCCCGATCACATTGTCAGTTATTTTGAGGACAGTGATCTTCCCTGGCAGATATCGCCTGCTTTTTTCAGGGCAGAGGTGCTTAATCGCTTTAAAGGAGATCCGGAAAAATACACGTTGGAAGACCGGAGCATTTCTTGCAGAGGAGCTTGGACCCTCAAGTCTTACGATATCAATGAGGCTGGGCAAGTTCATGCATGGATCTGGGATCTGTCGAAACTTCCCTTCGATGAACAGCTGTACTGGAAGGCCTTCAACGAATGGCCAAAGGCGCCAATCTCTGAGCGAGCAAATCGAACGGATATTGAAGGTGATTGGTACACCGAGTATCAGCCACTGGATGCCCTCAAGCGAAAGGTGCGTGAACTGGACAAACGTAAGCCAGTATGGTGGAACCCCCGAGGCGAGGAGTTGATCGACAGCGTGCTAGCTCCCGCCACAGACTCACCTAAGGAATGGGGTGATGAAATCATGGCTCTTGATCAATGCCTGGTAGAAGGTTTTCTCGACAAGCCATTGCGCAAAGTTGCTGAAGGAAAAGGGTGCGTACTGGAGTCAACCTGGCGCTCGCTTAAGTTGCTGTACGAAATCTTAGTGGCAAGTTCAATCAGTGCGGAAGAAGCCAGGAAAATTCTGGCGCCCATGAGAAAGCTTCATGAGCTTCGCAATGAGATTCGAGGTCATGCGACCCACGAAAAGAAAGTGGTCGCCATTCGAGAAGCCCGCACCACCCATGGCAATTTTCGAGCCCAGTTTTTTTCACCTTGCCGAGGGTTGTGATAAAGCCCTTGTCGCTGTGTTGGAGGCTATGGACTTTGAACTAGGGGAGTGAACACGCTGGAGTAGTCATCACCAGCTCGCGCCTGTGAGCTGGTAGGCGATATTTAGAATTCACTGCTCGGCTGGCCAGTAGATTTGGATTGGCAAAAAAAGCGGCCGTAAGCGTCCACCCAACACACCTTGCATGATCATGCGGGGCTCCGAACGGCGACGCTAATCGCAATGTTTTGGTGAGTTTTTTCGTTTTCACGGCTCAGTAATCTAAGGTGGCCCCGCGGGAATTTTCACGCGGGGCCGCATGCATCAATCCTCGCCTGGCCCTTTGGGTTCACTATCGATCTTGCGCTTGATGATTCGCACTGCCTCATCGATCGACTTGCCCTCATCGATCAGTCGAACGAGGTCAGCGTGCAGGTCAGCGCGTAGTTTGGGGAGACGTTTGAGGGCAGCCGCGACATCCCGCTCCTTTGAGTCAAAAGAGAAGTTGGGGTTGAGCACCGTCAACTCAAGCATCGGGAGCGAGTCGTCTTTTTTGGTAGAACCTTCGGCAGGGGTGTTGCTTTCGTTGCTGGAGGACATCAGGTTTCTCCGTTGAGGGAGCCCGTAGGCTACAAACTATCTTGCCCCGCCGGCAAGGCGCGTTGAGCGCTGCCGATTTGACGAGAGCTAGCCACCGACATGCGGGAGGAGGACCGGAGGGTAGTTGTAGTCATTTGACCATCTGCTTGCATTCGACTCGACTACCCAGATGCATTCGGATTGATCAGTCGGTTGCGATCAGTGCCACTTAGTGCGCCTGAGCTGGGTATGGCTTTGGTTAGAATTCAGCTCCGCTTTCTGAAATGATGTGCTTCATCACTGTTTCGAAGGGGGTTGGAATGACGGCTTATGGAGAGCGGGTGTGGGATGTAGTCATCATTGGCGGGGGCAAGCGGCTTTGGCAACTGCCTACTTCCTTCGCCGCACGGAGCTTTCGTTCATCATGCTCGATGCCGAGGAAGCGGCGGGCGGAGCTTGGCGACACGGTTGGAATTCCCTGCGGCTGTTCTCGCCGGCCACGTGGAGCTCCATTCCCGGTTGGATGATGCCAGCTGTTCAGGATGGCTATCCGTCTCGCGAGCATGTCATCGACTACCTCACCCAGTATGAGGCGCGCTATCAGTTTCCAATCGAACGGCCAGTGCGCGTCACCTCAATCGAGCGCGTTACCGGCGCGTTGCGTGTCCATTCAGAGTCTGGCTATTGGGATGCAAAAGCTGTGGTCAGTGCCACAGGTACTTGGAGCAATCCGAACATACCTGCCTACCCTGGCGCTGAGTTGTTCCGTGGCCAACAGCTGCATTCGGCTGACTACGTTGAACCGCAGGCCTTCTCTGGCAAGAGCGTGCTGGTCGTCGGCGGTGGCAACTCCGGCGCGCAGATTCTCGCAGAGGTTTCCAAAGTAGCGAATGCGACCTGGGTAACACCCACCGATCCACTCTTCCTACCTGACGATGTGGATGGCCGAGTGCTGTTCGAGCGGGCTACGGAGCGCTGGAAAGCGCAGATGGAGGGACGTGTTATTGAGCAGCCGGTCGGCGGGTTGGGCGATGTGGTAATGGTCCCGCCTGTAATGGAGGCGCGAGAGCGAGACGTTCTGCACGCGGTGAGGCCCTTCGCTCGTTTCACCCCTGACGGTGTGGTCTGGGCAGACGGCTCGGAGACCGCAGTTGATGCGGTGATCTGGGGCACCGGGTTCAAACCCGCCTTGGGACACCTCGCCAGCCTTGGGGTTGTTACTGAGCAAGGACGTGTAGAAGTCGAAGGGACCCAATCTGTGAGTGAGCCGAGACTATGGCTGGTCGGCTATGGCGAGTGGACTGGTTCTGCCTCGGCGACCTTGATCGGAGTGACCCGTACAGCCCGCAGCACCGCTGCTGCGATCGAGCGTTTTTTGGTGAAGGTGGAGGCCTGAGCTCCCCTATTTCCCCAAAGTGATCACCTGAACAGCTGGGAGTTTTGTTGGGATAGGTGGTCATCTGCTGCCCAACTCCCGAGCATTGCTCGGGAGTTGCCTATGACGATCACTGCTGTGGGCGGTTTCTCGCTGATAGCTATGGGCTAGACGATTTACTCCTTACGGATATCAATAATCGTCGCGCTGCTGCCGTCCATCCTGAAGTCAAACGCTACCTTATCTCCCACCTTCAACTTTTCCAGCTGCTGCGCAGTGGCCTTGAAGCCCATGGTCATGGCTGGCCATTTCAGCGCCGCCACCGGTCCATGCATTAAGGTCACTTTGCCGCCCTGGGCGTCTATGGCCTTTACCATCCCTTCAGCGTGAGCGGCAGGTGCTGCTTGAGCTTCCTTCATATCCATACCATCCATGTTCATCCCGGCCATGGAGTCTTGAGCTTGTGCGCCTGATGCAAAGGCGAAGAGCAGTGCAACACTGAGGTAGAGCTTTTTCATCGGATTTCTCCTGGTGTGGAATCGTGAGTGACTACAAGAGCGCGGCGCTGGATCAGCCAATACGCTGCGGGAATAACGAAGAGAGAGAGCAAGGGGGCGGTCAGCATTCCGCCTACCATGGGTACGGCGATGCGGCTCATCACTTCGCTGCCGGTCCCGCTGCTCCAGAGAATGGGCAGCAAGCCTGCAACGATCACTGCCACGGTCATCGCCTTCGGCCGGATGCGCTGTACCGCGCCCTCGCGAATGGCCTCAAGTAGAGCTGGCTGAGTGGGCTCACCATTGGCCTGTCGCTCGGCCCAAGCGTTATTCAGGTAGATCAGCATGATCACCCCGAACTCCGCCGCGACCCCGGCCAAGGCAATGAAGCCAACGCCGGTGGCTACCGACAGGTTGAAACCCATCAGGTACAGCAACCACACACCGCCGGTGAGGGCGAAAGGCAGAGTGCCCATGATCAGCAGCGCCTCACCTAGGCGGCCAAAGGTCAGATACAGCAGGACGAAGATGATGGCCAATGTCGCCGGCACCACCCAGGCCAACCGAGCGTTGGCGCGCTCCAGATACTCGAACTGGCCTGAATAACTCAGACTGACGCCTGGATCAAGCTTCACTTCGCGGTCAACTGCCTGACGCAGGTCAGCGACCACAGACGACAGATCACGGCCGCGAACGTCGATGTACACCCAGCCAGAGGGGCGGGCGTTCTCGCTCTTGAGCATCGGCGGGCCTTCGGCAATTCGCACACGGGCCAAGGTGCCGAGGGTTATCTGGGCACCTTGAGCGGTGTAGATTGGTAGCTGACGCAGTGCCTCGACTGAATCGCGCCATTCGCGGGGGTAGCGGACGCTGATCGGGTAACGCGCCAGGCCTTCCACCGTCTCCCCGATGGTTTCGCCACCAATGGCGCCGGCGACAATGGCTTGCACGTCGGCGATGTTCAGGCCGTAACGGGCAGCAGCCTGGCGGTCGATGTCGAGATCGACGTACCGTCCGCCGGTCAAACGCTCGGCCAGTGCCGAGGTCACGCCAGGTACAGTCTTCGCTACCCGTTCGACGGCCAGGGTCGTGCGGTCGATCTGCGCCAGGTCGCTGCCGGCCACCTTTACGCCAATCGGGCTCTTGATACCGGTGGCGAGCATGTCGATTCGGTTGCGGATTGGCGGAATCCAGATGTTGGTCAGGCCCGGTACGCGTACGGTCCGGTCGAGTTCCTCGACCAGTTTTTCGCTGGTCATTCCTGGCCGCCACTGATCCTTGGGCTTGAGCCGCACGATGGTCTCGAACATCTCCAACGGTGCCGGGTCGGTGGCTGACTCCGCGCGACCGGCCTTGCCGAACACACTGGCGACTTCTGGCACCGTGCGGATCAGTCTATCGGTGCGCTGCAGCAGCTCCGAGGCCTTTTGCGCCGACAGGCCTGGCAGGGCCGAGGGCATGTACAGCAGGTCACCTTCGTCCAGCGGCGGCAGGAATTCTCCACCCAGGTGGCTCAATGGCCACAGGCTGCTGAGCAAGATCGCCAGCGCGCCCAACAGCGTCAACCACGGCCTACGCAGTACGACCTCAAGCGCCGGCCGGTACACGCGAATCAGCCCACGGTTGAGTGGATTACGCTGCTCGGCAGGCAATGGCCCACGGATCCAGTAGCCCATTAGCACCGGCACCAATGTCACGGCTAGCCCCGCCGCGGCCGCCATGGCGTAGGTCTTGGTGAACGCCAGGGGTGCGAACAGCCGTCCCTCCTGGGCCTGCAAGGTGAACACCGGCACGAACGACAGGGTGATGATCATCAGGCTGAAGAACAGCGCCGGCCCGACCTCCACGGCGGCATCTGTCATGACCCGCCAGTGCTCGGCTCCTCTCAGCACCTGCCCCGGATGACGGGCATGCCAGGCCTCGACCCGTTTGTGCGCGTTTTCGATCATCACCACAGCGGCATCGACCATTGCGCCAATGGCGATGGCAATTCCGCCCAGAGACATGATGTTGGCGTTGATGCCCTGGTGCCGCATGATGATCAGCGCGATCAGCACCCCCACCGGCAATGACACGATCGCAACCAGCGACGAGCGCAGGTGCCACAGGAAGGCCGCACACACCAGTGCGACCACGATGAACTCCTCGATCAACTTGTGACTGAGGTTGTCTACGGCGCGGTCGATCAATTGGCTGCGGTCATAGGTAGTCACCAGCTCGACGCCGGCGGGCAGGCTTTTCTTCAGTGTTTCGAGCTTTTCCTTCACACGGGTGATGGCTTCCCGGGCATTCTTGCCGCTGCGCAGGATCACCACGCCGCCCACGGCTTCGCCTTCGCCGTCCAGCTCCCCGATGCCCCGCCGGGCTTCCGGCCCGAGTTGTACTCGGGCGACGTCGCCCAGCGTCACCGGTGCACCGTTGGCAGCCAAGCGCAGGGGGATGGCGCGAAAGTCGTCCAGCGTCTTCAGGTAGCCCGAGGCCCGCACCATGAATTCCGCCTCACCTTGTTCCAGCACGCCACCGCCCGTTTCCTGATTGGCCTTGCCGATGGCGTTTGCGACCTCGCCCTGGGTGATGCCGAGACTGGCCATACGCAGCGGGTCGAGTACCACCTGGTACTGCTTGACCATGCCGCCAATGCTTGCCACTTCAGCGACATCCGGTACAGTCTTGAGCTCAAAGCGCAGGAACCAATCCTGCAGGCTGCGCAGCTGTGCCAGATCATGCCTGCCACTGCGGTCGACCAAAGCGTACTGGTAGATCCAGCCAACGCCTGTGGCGTCCGGCCCAAGTGCTGGTTTGGCTGAGGCAGGCAGGCGCGACTGAACCTGGCTCAGGTACTCCAACACGCGTGAGCGTGCCCAGTACACGTCGGTGCCATCTTCAAACAGCACGTAGACGAAGCTGTCGCCGAAGGCAGAAAAGCCACGTACGGTCTTGGCGGCCGGTACCGAGAGCATCGTGGTGGTCAGCGGATAGGTGACCTGGTTTTCGACGATCTGGGGTGCTTGCCCTGGGTAGGAGGTACGGATGATTACTTGGGCGTCCGACAGATCGGGCAAGGCATCGATCGGCAGGCTGCGCAGCGAAAATATCCCCCAGGCCACCAGGAACAAAGTGGTGAGCAGAACCAGTATGCGATTGCTCACTGACCAACGAATCAGTTTTTCGATCATGGCTGGCCCTCCAGCGCATTGATCTGCTCGATGACCATGCCGTCGTCGCGCTCCCGAACACCAAAGCGGATACGTTCACCCACCTTGAGCCCAGTAATCAGCGTGGGGTCGGCCACATGAAAAGTCATGGTCATCCCAGGCATTCCCAGGGTGACGAAAGGCCCATGGGCGATGGTCAGCTGATTACCTTCAATTTGCACGATTCGACCGTCTGCTTCATGCAGCTCGGGCGGTTGCGAGGCGGCCGGTGAGTCCGAGGCGGTGGTCGCCTCGATGCCTTTGAGGCTGGCTTCGGAGTCGATCAGGAACTGTCCGGATGCCACGACTTTTTGCCCGGCCTGCAGGCCTTTCAAGATGGTAACCTGGCCGCCGTTCTCCTGGCCTAGCAGCACTTCCACTGGGCGGAACCGGCCTTGGTCTTCGGCCACCATCACCAGATCACGTTTGCCGGTGCGGATTACGGCCTCGGCAGGTAGCAGCAGGCTGTCATCGGCGTTTTCGCCTGGGCGCAGCGCAACCTGCGCGGTCATTCCCGGCCGTAGCCGACCATCTTTGTTGGGCAGCTCAATACGCAGGCGCAAGGTACGGCTTTGCAGGTCTGCATCCGCGAGCAGAGCTGTCAGTTTGCCTAGAACGGTCTCGCCGGGATAAGCCGGCAAGTGGGCCTCTACTGCTTGCCCCTCGTGCAGGCCACTTGCCTGAGCTTCCGGCACAGCGGCTTCGAGCCACACATTCGCTATGCCATTGATGCGTGCCAGGGTTGCGCCAGGTGCCACGGTCATTCCTGGACGCAGGTCCAGTGCCTGGATGACCCCGGCGCTCGGTGCGACCAGTGTTACCTGGTTCTGCACCTTGCCGCTGCGTGCGACCCGGTCGAGCAGTTCACCCGGCATGCCGGCCAGCAGCAGGCGCTGGCGTGCTGCAGCTAGCAACTGCACATCACCCAAGTGGCGCAGCGCGAGAAACTCTTCCTGCAGCCCAGCCCATTCCGGAGCCAGTACATCTGCCAGAGGCGCGCCTTTGGCCACCACATCCCCCGTGGCTCGGCCATAGGTGCGCTCAACGAAGCCTGCGGTGCGTGCCTGGAGCACACTGAAATCTCGCTCATCGAAGGCCAGCACACCGCTGACCTGCAGGCTGCGCTGCAGCCGGCCACGGCTCACCGTCGCCAGGCGTACCCCAAGGTTCTGTTGTACGCCTTGGCTGATTTGCACCGCAGGCTCTGCGGGGCCTGTGCCTTCTTCGGCGTACTTCGCTACCAGTTGCATGTCCATGAACGGCGACTTGCCGGGCGCTGGGAAGTGTTGCTGCGGGTACATCGGGTCGTACCAATACAATGGCTTCTGTTCCGCTGTTGCTGCGGGTGCTTGTGCAGGTTGCCCAGGATGCCCCAGCCAATAGCCTGTCCCGGTGCCAATGGCCAGGGCGAGTGCTGTGATCAAACCGATAGACCTGTTGTTCATGCACGCACCTCTCCATATACGAAGTGCAGGCGAGCGGCGGTCGCCGCTAGCTGCCCTTGCAGGTCGATATCCTGTAACCGTGCCTCGATGCGCTGACGCCGCGCTGTGACTACCTCTTCCAGCGCCGACTTGCCTGCCCGGTAGTCGGCCAAGGCCAGGCTGACGCGTTGTTCGGCCAGCGGCAGCAAGGTTTCGCGGCTGCGCGTCACCGCCCTTTGCAGGCGTTGGTATTCCGCCAGGTCAGCTTCGAGCTGCGCGGTGTGTTCACGCAGTGCCGCTTCCTGTTCGTCCTCCAGTTGCCGCACCTGGGCCTGGCGAGCGGCGATCATCGGGTCCTGCCGCGACCCGCTGAACAGCGGTAACTGGAAACTGACCTGCAGGCTGACCATGTTGCTGAATTCAGGCCCGCGGCGTTGGTAGTCAACCTGCCAGCCCCAATCTGACTTTTTCTCGGCGATGGCCTGCTGCACCTGAGCTTGGGCTTCACGGGTCATGGCCCCGTAGGCGGCCAACTCCGGATGGGCGTGTAGGGTGTGCAGGTAGTCAGGTGCGCGTACCGGCCACTGCGGAAACGTCGGCGCTTGTAATGCGTCGGCATCCTGTCCGATCCAGCGTTTAAGTGCGGCGCGGGCCTGGGTGGCTTGGGTCAGTAGTTGGTCCTTCTGCTCTTCCAGCTGCGCGGCCTCCTGGCCCGGGGCCAGGGCGTCGGCGGAAGCGCCGCCCCCTGCGGCCAGGCGTGCACGTACCGCCGCTGCCAGCAGGCGGTTCTCGTTGAACAGATTGTCGAACTGCTGCAATTTGCGTTGCAGGGTGTACGCGGTAATCCAGGCTTGTGCCGTGGCTGCACGCACTTTCAGACGCTCGAACAGCGCTTCGGCATCCGCCCGCTCGACCGTGGCCTGAGCGGTTTCGACCCGCGCTTTTCGTTTGTCGCGGTTGGGCACCTCCTGAGAAAGGCCGACCACCTGCATGGTCATGAAGTCTCGGTTGGTACTCCATCGATCGCTGCCATCCACGGGCAGATTCTGCACACCGAGATTCAATCGTGGATCTGGCAATTCACCCGCAGGCACAACTGAGTGACGTGCTGCGGAAGCCTGTTCCTGGCGTGCTTGAAGCGAAGGTGCGTTGCGCTCGGCGAGTTGCAGCGCATCGTCCAGCGTGAGCGAATTCGCCTGCGCGGATAGCACCGGCAGCAGGAGTGTCAGGGCGGCAGCAAGCATCCGCCCTGAATGGGAACATAGGGGAGTCATGAAGATGATTCCTCGAAAAAACCAGCGCACAGGCGCATGTCATCGTTCAGCCGCCGAGGCAGAACAATGGTGTGAGGTTCACGAAGGAATCAGGTGCGGGGAGGACGCCAATGATCGGGGGGGGGCCTGGTCAGAAGGCCTTCGCCATAGGTATCGACAGGGCGGGGAGTCGAGAAGGTGAGCGCGGGCTCGAGCATGCTGACCTGCAATGTGCTTGCGGTCCTGCATTCCTGGCCGATTTTGCAGGCCTTGTTGGCGTGCTGAGAGGTTTTCCCCTGATCCTGGTCCTGACAGCAGTCGTGCTCCATCCCTGCCATCATCTGCATGCCCATGGTTTGCATGGGGCAAGGCTCGATGGCTGAGTCGACTCCCGCCATCCCGTTGAGAGGAAGCGAAAGTACGAGCATCAGGATAGTGAACAGTCGCAGGATGCGGATCATAGGGGCGAGTTTAGGTGATATTGGTTAGCGCAGCATTAACTGCGCCTTTACTTAAGAAAAACGCAATTACTTCTGTTTACTACTGCGACGTTGCAATCACCTCAACGTGCTTGGGTAAAGCAATAGAGATCAGGGCTGCGAGTAGCATGAAGGCCGAGGAAATCCATAAACAAGCTCCCAGCCCGTAGGCTTGGAATACCCAGCCCGAGAGCAGCGTACCAACCAGGCGACCCAGGGCGTTGGACATGTAGTAAAAGCCCACATCCAGCGAGACCCCATCTTCCTTGGCATAGCTGACGATCAGGTAGCTGTGCAGCGATGAGTTCACCGCGAATAGCACACCAAACAGCATCAACCCACCCAGCAGCACTACTTGCGCTGACCAGCCTGCCGACAGGCCCACGGCGATGAGCGCAGGTAGCCCGGCCAGGGCGATTGCCCAGATGAAGGCTGCTCGGCCGTCTGGCACATGACCACGCTTCTTGCCGGTGATGTGGGGGGCAAACGACTGGACGATGCCGTAGCCGATTACCCATGCGGCCAAGAAGCCACCGACCAGCCAGAAGTCCCAGCCAAACGCAGAGTTCAGGTACACCGGCAGAGCCACCACGAACCAGACATCCCGAGCACCAAACAAAAACAGCCGTGCGGCGGAGAGGATGTTGATGGCCCGGCTCTTGGACAGCATGTCGCGGAATTTCGGCTTGGCCTTGGCCTTGCCCAAGTCCTTTTTCAGCAGGATCAGACTGCCGATCCAAATCAGGGCCAGCACCGCCGCCATGGCCAGTACCGCCTGGCTGAAACCGAGCAGCGCAAGCAGTGCTCCCCCGAGGAAGAAGCCCACGCCTTTGAGCGCGTTTTTCGAGCCCGTCAGGATGGCCACCCATTTGTAGAGGGTGCCTTGCTGGCTGTCCGGCACCAGGAGCTTGATGGAGCTCTTGGCGCTCATCTTGTTCAGGTCCTTGGCGATGCCGGAGAGCGCCTGGGCGGCCATTACCCACGGCACCGTCAGCGAGGCTGCTGGTACCGTGAGCATCAGTAGGGCGACGACCTGCATGCCAAGGCCGATGTTCATGGTGCGGTTTAACCCCAGGCGGGCGCCGAGGTAGCCACCCACGAGGTTGGTGATCACGCCGAACACTTCGTAGAACAGGAACAGCGCCGCAATCTGCAGCGGCGTGTAGCCCAGCGAATGGAAGTGCAGTACCACCAACATGCGCAATGCGCCGTCGGTGAGGGTGAAGGCCCAGTAATTGCCGGTAACCAGCAGGTACTGACGCACTTCCGCAGACAGGGCTGACAACGCCTTCATGATCGCCGTTTACTCCGCTGCGCCGACTAAGCGTGCCAGTTCCGCGGCACGGTTGGCGTAGCCCCACTCGTTGTCGTACCAGGCGTAGATCTTCACCTGGGTACCGTTGACTACAAGGGTGGACAGCGCATCGATGATCGAGGACCGCGGATCGGTGCGGTAGTCGATGGACACCAAGGGGCGCTCTTCGTAGCCCAGAATGTCCTTCAGCGGCCCTTCGGCAGCGGCTTTCAGCAGCGAGTTGACCTCTTCAGCCGTCGTCTCACGTTCCACTTCGAACACGCAGTCGGTCAGCGAGGCGTTGGCCAGCGGTACACGCACGGCATGACCATTCAGCTTGCCGCGCAGTTCGGGGAAGATCTCGGCGATTGCGGTGGCCGAGCCTGTGGTGGTCGGGATCAGGCTCATGCCTGAGGCACGGGCACGACGCAGGTCCTTGTGCGGTGTATCGAGGATGCTCTGGGTATTGGTGAGGTCGTGAATGGTGGTGATCGAGCCGTGGCGGATGCCCAAATTCTCGTGAATCACCTTGACCACCGGGGCCAGGCAGTTAGTAGTGCAGGAAGCGGCGGTGACGATACGATGCTGCGCCGGGTCGAACAGGTGCTGGTTGACGCCCATCACCACGTTCAGTGCGCCTTTCTCCTTTACTGGAGCGCAGACGACCACACGTTTGGCGCCTTGATCCAGGTAGGCCTGGAGCACGGCTACCGACTTCATCTTGCCGCTGGCATCGATGACCAGGTCGCAGCCCGACCAGTCGGTGTCCGCGATGGTCTTGTTGGCGGTGACCTTGATGCGCTTGCCCTCGATCACTACCGCGTCGCCCTCTGCGCAGGCTTCACGGTGCCAGCGTCCGTGGATCGAATCGAAGTTGATCAGATGGGCATGGGTCTCGGCGTCACCGGCCGGGTCATTGATCTGCACAAACTCGAATTCCGGCCAGTCCCAGGATGCGCGAAGCGCCAAGCGACCAATACGGCCAAACCCATTGATACCTACTTTGATAGCCATGTTCTTGTTCTCGAATCGCGATTAGCGAAAGGTCAGAGGGTGTCGCTGAACTGGTTGATATACCCAACGTGCGCAGGGTTCTGGATCGCACGTGGACGCAGGGCCTGGACCTGGGAAACAGCTTCCTGCACAGGGATGCCGCACTCGATCATCAGGCGGGCGGCAAACAGGCCGGTGCGGCCAGAGCCGCCCTTGCAGTGAATGGCGATCGTCTTACCGGTCATCACCAGCTCTTTCAGGCGTTCCCGGTGAGCCTCCCAGGCGGCCGCAAACGGCTCACCGGGCGCTTCGTCGTCCTCGACCGGCAGGTGGAACCATTCGAGGCCCAGCAGTTGGCACTCCTCGGGAAGCAGATCGATCTCGTTCTGCAGCAGTTCTTCACTCGGCATCAGGGTTACCAGCGCGCTCGCGCCGGCATCGTGCAACGTTGCCAGAGCCTGAGATACCGATGTCTCCTTGGTACCGGGGCACGGAGTGAAGATCAGCTGGCCGACCAGTTCGGAATTAGCCAACACGGAATACGGGTGCAATTGCATGCTCACAAAGCCTCAAATGGATCGTTGATTGACACGCTTGGATAGTTCTTCAGCCGACTCTTTACGTTCGGAGTAGCGATCGACCAGGTAGTCGGAGCGATCACGAAGCAGCAGGGTGAACTTCACCAACTCCTCCATTACGTCGACGACACGGTCGTAGTACGAAGAGGGTTTCATGCGACCCGCCTCGTCAAATTCCAGGTAGGCCTTCGGCACGGACGACTGGTTAGGGATGGTGAACATGCGCATCCAGCGGCCGAGGACGCGCAGCTGGTTGACCACGTTGAACGACTGCGAGCCGCCGCAGACCTGCATCACCGCGAGGGTTTTGCCTTGAGTGGGGCGCACGGCGCCCATGCTCAGTGGAATCCAGTCGATCTGCGACTTGAACACGCCGGTCATTGCACCGTGGCGTTCCGGCGAGCACCAGACCATGCCTTCGGACCACAGCACCAGATCGCGCAGCTCCTTGACCATGGGGTGGTCATCGGGCACGTCATCCGCCAGTGGCAGCCCGGTCGGATTGAAGATCCGCGTCTCGGCACCGAAGTGCTCTAGCAGGCGTGCCGCTTCTTCCGTCAGCAGGCGGCTGAACGAGCGTTCGCGGGTCGATCCGTACAGCAGCAGAATGCGAGGCTTGTGGGTGGACTTTGGCTCGACTGCCAACTTGTCTGCTGTCGGCAGGTCGACCAGATCGTTGTCGATATTGGGGATGTGGTGTTCGGTCATGATTTACTCCTGAGACAAGGCGCCAGATGGCTGATCGAACCAGCGGCGCTTGAGCCACAAGGCCACGCCCACCAGGGAGATCAGTACCGGCACTTCCACCAAGGGCCCGATGACGGTGGCAAATGCGACCGGCGAGGCAAGACCGAAGGTGGCGATGGCCACGGCAATGGCCAGTTCAAAGTTGTTGCTCGCTGCGGTGAACGCCAGCGCAGTGGTACGTGGGTAGTCAGCTTCCACCAGCTTGCCCATCCAGAAGCTGATGAAGAACATCACCACAAAGTAGATGGTCAGCGGGATAGCGATGCGCAGCACATCCAGCGGCAGTTGCAGCACCATGTCGCCTTTCAGGCTGAACATGGCGACGATGGTCAGCAGCAGTGCCACGAGGGTCAGCGGGCTGATCTTCGGGATGAAGCGCTCCTGGTACCAGGTCTCGCCCTTGCTGCTGATCAGAATCTTGCGGGTCAGGAAACCAGCCAGGAACGGGATGCCCAGGTAGATCAGCACCGATTGAGCGATATCGAGGAAGCTGGTCTCAATGACGCTACCTTCAAGGCCAAACAGCGGCGGCAACAGGCCCAGGAAGATCCAGGCGTACACGCTGAAGAACAGGATCTGGAAAATGCTGTTGAAGGCGACCAGACCGGCCACGTACTGGTTGTTGCCACCGGCGATCTGGTTCCACACCAGCACCATGGCGATGCAGCGTGCCAGGCCGATGAGGATCAGGCCGGTCATGTACTCAGGCTTGTCGGAAAGGAAGACAACGGCTAGCCCGAACATCAGGACCGGGCCGATCACCCAGTTCTGGATCAGCGACAGGGCAAGGATGCGCTTGTCCTTGAAGACTTGCGGCAACTCCTCGTATTTCACCTTCGCCAGAGGTGGGTACATCATGACGATGAGGCCAATGGCGATGGGGATGTTTGTCGAGCCTACCGACAGGCTATTCAGCCACGCAGGCAATCCCTGGAACAGGCTGCCCAGACCAATGCCCAGGCCCATGGCCAGAAAGATCCAGACCGTCAGGTAGCGGTCTAGGAATGAAAGTCGGCTTTTGCTCATGGTGGATCTCCCTAAACGTCAGAGCGTTCCGATGCGGGCCAGCTCGACCTTGAGCTGCGCGGCATCCAGTTGGTCGAAAGGCAGTGCGATGAATGCCTTGAGGCGTCGCTTGATCTGCTCAAGCGTGTTGTCGAATGCCGCGTCCAGCTCGGCGGCACTACCGTGCAAATCCGAAGGGTCAGAAAGTCCCCAGTGGGCTTTCACTGCTGGTCCGAAGAACACGGGGCAGGCTTCGCCAGCGGCCTTGTCGCAGACAGTGATGACAAAGTCCGGTGCCAGCTCGGCATGCGCGTCACTGGACTTGCTGCTGAGGCCCTCGGTGGAGATACCGGCACGCTGCAGCGCGGTGATGGACAGCGGGTGCACCTCACCCTTTGGCTGGCTGCCGGCGCTGTAGGCCTTCATGCCGGCCGGGGCCAGATGATTGAAAACAGCCTCGGAGAGGATGCTGCGGCAGCTATTGGCGGTGCAGAGGAACAGAACTTTCATCGGGTTTTCTCGGCAATGATCAGCAGCAGGAGGCGACGCGTTGAGGGCGGTCACCCATGGTGTCCAGTCGTTTGGTGCTAGTACTTAGCCATTCGCGGTTGGCTTCCAGCGTCGTCGCCAGGACCTCACGTACCCAGGCGGGAAGCGATGGATGCAGCCGGTAATAAACCCACTGGCCCTGACGGCGGTCTTCCAGCAGGTCACAGGTGCGCAGTTGCGCCAGGTGGCGAGAAACCTTGGGCTGGCTTTCTTCCAGCGCGCAGGTCAGTTCACAGACGCAGAGTTCTTCCTCGCGAGCGATCAGCAGCATCATCCGAATGCGGTTCTCGTCGGCGAGGCATTTGAAAACCTTGGTGGGGGTCAGCGAGTCAGTCATAGCAATTCTCAGTGTTTGGTTTTCACCAGGACGAACATCTTGATGCGCTCATGAATCTCGTGAAGCGTGTGTCGGAAGGCATCGTGTTGGTCACTGGTGACAGGGTCTTCGAAGTTCCACGCCAGAACCTCGCCGAAGGCAGGCAACGTAAGGCACTCATGGGCTGCCTTGTCGCACAGCGTAATCACGTAGTCGAACCGCTCCCCTGCGAACTCATCGATGGACTTGCTGCGTAGAGCCTTGGTATCGATATCGAGATATTCGAGGGCTTCATAGGTGCGCGGATCGACTTGGCCAGGCTGGGTACCTGCGCTGAAGGCTTCGAAGTGAATAGGGTCTGTGTGTCGGAGCAAAGCTTCGGCGAGCTGGGAGCGAGCGGCGTTCGCGGTGCAAACAAACAGGACGCGGATCTTGCCAGTCATCACTTGGTACCCTGCGCGTATATGGTTTTTCGAATATACGCTTTTCCGAATGTATCGCAAGCCCTCGATGATGGGTGGCTTTACATGTGCACGTTTATGCACATATATTGACCGCATGACGATCAACCAAAATCTCCGTGCTCAAACCATCGACGCCGCCATCGAGTCGCTGGACGAGGCCTTCTTCAAAGCGCTTTGCGAGCCTTCCAGAGTCGCGGTTTTCAAGCGCGTGCTTTTGCTCGGCCGGGCTGATGTCGGCGAAATCGCCAAAGAGCTGCCACAGGAGCGCTCGGTGATCTCCAGGCACCTGCAGGTATTGCATGACGCCAAGATCGTGAAGGCTACCAAGGTGGGCAGGCAGGTGTTCTATGAAGTAAATGGCGAGGCGATCGTCGAGCGTCTGGAGGGTCTGCTCCAGCGAACCAAAGGTCTGGTTTCGCTCTGCTGTCCGTAGGCCGGCCTTTTTTTTGCCCTTATATATGCATGAGTGCGCACATATGAATGATTCGAATCGCGTTCTGGATGTGGTCGTCATCGGTGGTGGGCAAGCAGGTTTGGCGACTGGCTGGCATTTGCAGCAGCGCGGCTTGGAGTTCCTCATCTTGGATGAGCAGGCATCCCTTGGCGGGAACTGGCGTAACTACTACGAAAGCCTGCAGCTGTTCTCACCAGCTGAGTACTCTGCGCTGCCGGGGCGGGCGTTTCCTGGCGATCCCAAGGGCTACCCGCTGCGAGACGATGTGGTGCAGTACCTGGAGGCATACGCCGCCGAGTTTCAGTTGCCTTTCCAGGGCGGTACCCGAGTGGTGGCGGTCGTACAGAAGGAAAAGGCATTTGAGGTTCGCACCGCCAACGGAGCGACTTTCACTGCGCGTGCTGTGGTAGTGGCATCAGGGGGCTTCAGCTGTCCTTTCATGCCTGACATTCCTGGGCTGGAGAACTTTTCAGGACACTGTCTGCATAGCTCGGCTTATCGAACACCTGAGGCCTTTGCCGGCCAGCGTGTTGTCGTTGTGGGGGCAGCGAACTCGGCTGTTCAGATTGCCTATGAGCTTGCCGGCGTTGCACAGGTAGTGCTGGCTACCCGCGAGAAGATCCGCTTCTTCCCTCAGCGGATTCTTGGACTCGATTTTCATGCCTGGCTGAAATTCACCGGGTTGGAGCAAACACGATGGTTGAGTGATCAAAGCACTCCAGTGCTCGACACCGGCAAGTACCGAAAGGCACTGAGCAGCGGCAGACTTCAGCGCAGAGCCATGTTCCAGCAGGTACTGCCCGACGGTGTGATTTGGCCAGACAAAAGCAGCACCCAGATTGACGCGCTGATATTCGCAACAGGATTTCGCCCTAACCAGGAGTTTCTGGCGCAGCTCCCAGTCGTTGACCGGCACGGGCGTACGCTACAGCGAAACGGCGTGGCAATTCAGGTGCCTGGCTTGTACTTCGTGGGTCTGCCCAAGCAAAGGAATTTTGCCTCGGCGACCCTGCGAGGTGTTGGAGCTGATGCGGCATACCTGATGCCGCGGCTGCTTGAGCACTTGAGCGATAGGCGATTGCCTCACCTGTCCACTTCGCCCCGCACGATTTGAACTCGTGCAGGGCGAAAGAGCAGTCTCAGAGCATGGGGTTATGCGCGGCTTGCCGGTGTGCAGCAGCTCGACTTTTGGGCTGAAGGCGTTGCCAGGGGTTCCGGTGATGCACAGCAACTGGTTTGAGTAGTGGGCTTGGGTGCGCAGCAACTGGAAGCTTCATCTTGCTCCTCGAACTGAAGGCTGCAGACACCGGTTTCAGGCAGTTCGAGCTCGACACGCCGTGCCGCTTCCCAGTCGCCTGCAAGCCCGGCCATGATTGAGCGCACCTGCTCATACCCGGTAATCATCAGGAATGTCGGAGCACGACCGTAGCTCTTCATGCCTACGATAAAGATGCCTTCGTCGGGATGAGAGAGCTCATCGATGCCATGGGGGCGAACGGTACCGCAGCTGTGCTCATTCGGGTCGATCAACGGGGCCAACTGAACAGGGCTCTGTGTAGCCGGGTCGATAGCCAGTCGTAGCTCGCCCAGAAGCTGCAGATTAGGGCGGAAGCCAGTGGCGACGATGATCTCATCCACCTCTGGCAGAGCTTGGCCATTGCTGTGCACGACCAGCCCCTGTTCGGTCGTGTCGACCTGGCTGATGGAGATGTCCTGGTGTAGCGAGATCTTTCCTTGTTCGAGCAATGCACGGATTCGCAGACCCAGGCTGCCGCGCTCGGCCAATTTGTCATTGGCACCACCACCCAGAATTTTATCTAGCGAGTGTCCGCGAATAGCCCACGAAACCTGGGTACCGGGCAGTTGGACCAGATCCTGAAGAGCGTTGAATGCCGAGTGTCCGCCACCTACAACCAGCACTCGGCGCCCGAGATAACGATCGCGCGCATTGCCGCTGACATCGGGAATCCCATAGGCAATATGCGCTTTGGCGTTCAACTCTCCCAATGCCGGGATGCCGGATGCGCCCATCCAGTTCGGGGTCTCGTACGTGCCCGAGGCATCGATGACTGCGCGAGCTTGGATGTCTTGCTCACCCTTTGGCCCTTTAACACGCACCAGGAACGCGGCAGATTCGCGGCCTTTGGTTTTCTGCACATCAGCGCCGACTTTCGTCACAGCAGTGACGCGAGAGTTCAGATGAAGTCGTTCCTTGATGACTGGCAGCTCAGCTAGCGGGAGCAAGTAGTGATCCAGCAGTTCACGACCTGTGGGGTACGTGTCGGAATCAGGCGCTTGCCAGCCCGTTGCCGACAGTAACTTTGCAGCCTCCTTGTCTACGTTGTATTCCCAGGGCGAGAACATGCTGACGTGGCCCCATTGGCTAATGCTTTCTCCAGCCTGGCCGCCTGCTTCAAAAATGAGTGGGTTCATACCCCGGGCCACTGCGTGCGCAGCAGCCGCCAGCCCCACGGGGCCGGCGCCGATGATTACGATGGGAAGATCAGATTGGCTCATGCTCGTTCTCCTGTGTCAGGTTGGTTGGAGGGGAAGACTCGTTCAACGATGGCGCAATCAAGCCAGCGTCCTTCAAGGCATGCGTGTTTTTCATAGACGCCGACCTTCCGGAAACCGCAGGACTGGCAGAGCGCAAGGCTCGCTTCGTTGAAGGTGAAAATGCGGGAAAGGACTTTCCAGAAGCCCCGTGCCTCTGCTTCGCTCAACAGTGCGTTCAGCAGTGCCTTGCCGATGCCACGCCCACGGACATCTCGCCGTAAGTAAATCGAGAAATCAGCGATGCCGGCATAGCAGGAGCGCGCCCGGTAGCTGCTCAGGTTTGCCCACGCCACTACTGCGCCGTCTAGCTCGACGACCAGCACCGGGAAGCGAGACATATCGGCAACCCAGGGCTGTACATCCATGGCGGTCCGAGGCTGGGTCTCAAACGTAGAGCTACGGTCATCGATCCCTTGGTTGTAAATCTCGGCGATGGCCTGAACATCACCGAGCTGAGCGGGGCGAATGTGCATCTGGCTTCCTTTTTAAGTTGGTAGTAACAACAATTTAGATAAAAAAGGGGGATCTCCCCCTCATTATTCTTGCGGCTTCGCTGAGCAACTCTCGTTTGCCAAGCCGCAACGTACCTCAGCAGCGCGGGTCAGCTGCCGCAGGAGCGTCAGGGCTCCCTGGCGTACTTCCGGTGCCATGCAACTGATCATCGCCTTTTCTTCATTGATGAGGTCATCGCGGATGCGCTCATACAGGTCGGCACCGGCTTCGGTAGCCTGGACCCGCACGGCACGACGGTCTTCCGGATCTTCCACGCGGGAGACATACCCCTTGCGTTCCAGCGTATCGACGACACGGCTAGCCGTGCTCTTGTCCAGGAACATTTCCTCGGCCAGGGCCTGCAGACGTAGTGGTCCCTGCTTCACCAAGGTCTCGATGGCGTAGCACTGGGTGACGGATACGTCATAGCAGCAGATGCGATCGCGATCCCTGAACTGGTAGACGCGCACCAGCTGGTTCAGGGCTTCGTAGAGGTCTTCAGCATCACGGCTAAGGTCGTCGTTGTGCTCGTTCAGCATGTCATTTCCAGTTAGTTGTTACCTGCAACAATATGGGCGATGAGCGCGCTCGTCAACTGACCGGTCATCAGATTGACCTTTCAGAGCTCCGTCGACTACATTGGTTGTTACTAACAACCATAACAAGGACTGCCGTGACTCGACATGAACAGCTCCTGCCAGCCAACGTGGGTCGCGCTCGGTTAGTGTTCACCTTGGGCATCACCCAGATCTTGGCTTGGGCGTCGACGTTCTACCTGCCGGCGGTCCTGGCAGGTCCAATTGCTCGCGATACGGGCTGGTCTCTATCGTTTGTCGTGGGCGGACTGTCCTGGGGCATGCTGGTTGCTGGCCTTTGCTCTCCGCTGGCTGGCCGACTGATTGATCGCCGCGGCGGGCGCTCGGTCCTTGTTTTCAGTTCGCTGATGCTGGGTGCTGGGCTCACGGTGATGTCGATGGCCAACTCTCTGTGGCTCTATTACCTGGCTTGGTCGCTCCTTGGCGTAGCCATGGCCACGGGTTTGTATGACGCGGCATTTGCAACTCTGGGGACGTTGCTGGGAGAGCGTGCGCGGGGTGCAATAACGGGGCTGACCTTGATTGGCGGCTTTGCCAGTACTGTTGGATGGCCCGCGTTGGCGGCACTGGAGTCATGGATAGGCTGGCGGGATACCTGCTTGGTACTTGCTGCGATACATGTTGTGGTTGGCTTACCTGTTCATTGGCTGGCGGTGCCGAAACCGCTCGGCTCAGGAAAAGAGTCAACCTCGGAAGACCTGGCGTCGGTGACGCTCGATGAACGTAGCCGCCGCCTTTTCTGGCTTGTTGCAGGGCTGCTGACAGTAGTCGCCTTCGTCATGGCCAGCCTGTCTGTTCACCTGCTCACGGCGCTCAAGCAACTGGGTCTGCCAACGGTCACGGTGTTGGCAGTCGGGATGGTCATTGGACCGGCCCAGGTGGTTGCCAGGGTGCTGGAATTTTCGATTGCCCGGCATCTTCATCCGAGCTGGTCGGCTCGCGTCGGTGTGATGGTAAGCCTCATCGGCATCTGCCTGTTTATCCCTGGTGTGCCTTGGCTGGCATTTCCTGGAGCGGCACTTTACGGCGCGGGAATGGGGATTCTGACCATCGCCCGAGGCACATTGCCGTTGGTGCTTTTTGGCCCCCAGGGATATGGCGCACGGATGGGAGCACTGGCGCGGCCCATGCTTCTCGCACAGGCCGCAGGTCCATTTGCTGCGGCCATTGTGTTGAGCGCTCAGGGCGCTCCTGTAATGCTTTTGCTGATGGCGATGATGATCGCGGTGGCACTCTGGGGAAGCATCAAGTTGCCCACAGACACTCATTTATGACCAGCAATAAGGGGCTTACAAATTGGCTACTTACGGTCCAAAAACAGAGCGGGCCGTACTGATCGCCTCCAACCCAGGGCTGTCGCTAAGCCGGCGTAACCGCACCGAAGCTAGGTAGCTTCTGCTTTGATCTACGACGAAGCGAACCGAAGATGATCTGGAGCGTTTGTATCGTCGGGCCATCCTACGAGGACTAGCCCTGTTAATAGTATGTTTTGATCTGGGGCCCTAATACCAGTACAACAAGAAGCTGCTGCGCGAGATCGACCGTCGGGTGCGTTACCTGCGCAAGCGTCTTGAAGATGTGAAGGTGGTGGCCTACTCGCCGCAGCAGGAGGGCAAGGTGTTCTTCGGTGCCTGGGTGGAGATCGAGAACGACGAGGGCGAGACCATGAAGTTTCGCATTGTCGGGTATGACGAGATCTATGGGCGCAATGACTACATCTCGATCGACTCGCCCATGGCTCGTGCCCTGCTGAAGAAGGAGGAGGGTGATGAGGTGGTGGTGCATACGCCTACCGGTGAAGCGACCTGGTATGTGAACAGCATCAGCTACGGGCAGTGATCTGATGTTGCCTGTTGTGGCCCTATCGCCGGCAAGCCAGCTCCCACAGGGATAGCGCATGGCTCGAGGCCGCTGCGGTCGAGGTGGGAGCTGGCTTGCCGGCGATAGGGCCCTGACAGGTAAGTCTCACCCTTCCCGCAAGACCGCCAACGGGCTGGCATTCAACGCCCGCCGCGTCCCCAGCACCCCCGCACCACCTACCAGCAGCGCCCCTGCCAGCGGCAACAGCAGCAACCACACATGCGGGCTCCATTGCAGGTCGAAGGCATAGCGGTACAGCACCAGGGTAATCAGCTCGCACCCGACCGCCGCCAGCAAGCCGCTGGCCGCACCCAGCAAGCCGAACTCGATCCGCCGCGCCTTGACCAGCAATGGCCGCGCCGCGCCCAGCGCACGCAGCAAGGCGCCCTGGCGGATGCGCTCGTCCAGCGTCGCCTGCAAGCCAGCGAACAGCACCGCCAACCCGGCTGCCAGCACGAACAGCAACACATACTCCACCGCCAAGGTCACCTGGGCGAGGATGCTGCGCAGCTGATCGAGCAAGGCGTCCACCTGCAGGATGGTCACCGCCGGGAATGCCCGTGACAGCGCCACCACATCCAGGTCATGGCCCGCTGCCAGATAGAAGCTGGTCAGGTAGGTGGTCGGCAGCCCCTGCAACGTGCCGGGCTGGAAGATCATGTAGAAGTTCGGCTGGAAGCTGTCCCAGTGCACGCTGCGCAGGCTGCTGACCCGGGCTTGGCGCTGCTGGCCGCCGATGTCGAAGGTCAGCAGGTCGCCCAGTTGCAGCTTCAGGCTGCTGGCCAGTTCCGCCTCCACCGACACACCGGGGATTTCATCTTCGGCGGGCAACGCCTGCCACCAGTTGCCGCCCGTCAGTGCATTGCCTTCGGGCAGTTCGGCTGCCCAGGTCAGGCTGAGGTCGCGCTGCACGGCGCGCTCGCCTGCCGAATCCTTGCTGACCACCTGCTGCACCGGTTGCTCGTTGATGCGCACCAAGCGGCCGGGTGTCACCGGGTACAGCGGTGCCGAGGTGGCATTGACCTGCTGCAGGTGTTGGGCAAAGGGCTCACGGTCATCCGGCAGGATGTTCAGGGCGAAATGGTTGGGTGCATCCTTGGGCAGCTGCGCTTGCCAGGTGTCGAGCAGTTCCGCGCGCAGCAGGGCGACCAGGGCCATGGCCAGCAGGATCAGGCCGAAGGCCAGGGCCTGGCCGGCAGCGGCCATGGGGTGGCGCAGCAGTTGGCCCAGCCCCAGGCGCCAGGTCAGCGGGGCCCCGGCCAGCAATTGGCGCAGGCTGCGCAAACCGAGCAGCAGCAGGCCACCGAGCAGCAGCGCGGCGACCAGGCCGCCACCTAGCAGGGCGAAGGTGAGCAGCAGGTCGAGGCTCAGGCGCCACATGATCAGGCCCAGGGCGAACAGGGCCGCGCCGTACACCAGCCAGCTGCTGGGCGGTATCGGCAGCAGGTCGCGGCGTAGCACGCGCAGCGGCGGCACCTGGCCCAGCGCGGCAATTGGCGGCAGGGCGAAGCCGGCCAGGGCCACCAGCCCGGTAGCGATGCCGGCCAGGGCCGGGACGATGCCGCCTGCAGGCACCACGCTTGGCAGCAGGCCATGCAGCAGGCGGAACAGGCCCAGCTGGGCCAGCCAGCCGAGCAGGGCGCCGGCCAGCGCGGCGACCAGGCCGAGCATGGCCAATTGCAGGCAGTACAGGCCCAGTGCCTGGCGGCGCGAAAGGCCCAGGCAGCGCAGCAAGGCACTCGCGTCCAGGCGGCGTGCGGCGTAGCGGCTGGCCGACAGGGCAACGGCGACGCCTGCCAGCAGCACCGCCACCAGGCTGGCCATGTTCAGGTAGCGCTCGGCCTTGCCCAGGGCGCCGCCGACCTGCTGGTTGCCATCGCGGGTGTCGCGCAGGCGCTGGTTGGCGGCCAGGTCCTTTTTCAACGCCCCGCGGTACTGGGCCAACGCTTCGGCATCGCCGCGCCACAGGTCGCGGTAGGTGACCCGGCTGCCCGGTTGGATCACGCCGGTGGCCTGCAGGTCGGCCAGGTTCATCATTACTCGTGGGGTAAGGCTGTAGAAGTTGTTGGCGCGGTCCGGTTCGTAGGTCAGTACGCGGCTCATGCGCAGCGTCTTCATGCCCACGTCGATGCTGTCGCCAACCTTCAGCCCCAGTGCCGCCAGCAAGCGTGGTTCGACCCATGCTTCGCCAGGTGCCGGGCCGCCGCCCGGGGTTTCTGCGGCATAGGGCGCCGCGGCACTGCGCACTTGCCCGCGCAACGGGTAGGCACCATCAGTAGCCTTGACGCTGGACAGTTGGATGCCGTTGTCGCCGCCGACCACGCTGGTGAACTCGACCACCTGGGCGTGGCGCAAGCCAAGCGCCTTGCCGGCTTCTATCTGCTGGTCGCGGGCCGGGGCACTGCCCTGCAGTACCAGGTCGGCACCGAGGAACTCGCTGGCGCGCAGCTGCATGGCGCCGTTGAGGCGGGCACCGAAATAACCGATGGCAGTGCTGGCCGCGACCGCCACCAGCAGGGCGAAGAACAGCACGCGCACTTCGCTGGCGCGAATGTCGCGCAGCAACTGGCGCAGGGCCAGGCCGCACAGGCGAGACAGCGGCATGTGGTTCATCAGGCCTCCACCGGGGCCACCAGGCGGCCCGCATCCAGGCGGATCTGGCGGCGGCAGCGCCGGGCCAGGCGTTCGTCATGGGTAACCAGCACCAGGGTGGTGCCGCGTTCCTTGTTCAGTTCGAACAGCAGGTCGCTGATGCGCTCGCCGGTGTGGCTGTCGAGGTTGCCGGTGGGTTCGTCGGCGAACAGCACTGCCGGTTGCGCGGCGAAGGCACGGGCAATGGCCACCCGTTGCTGTTCGCCGCCCGAAAGCTGGCGCGGGGTGTGGCTCAGGCGCTTGCCCAGGCCGACCCGTTCGAGCAGGGTGCGCGCGTGTTCGCGGGCGTCGCGGCGGCCGTCCAGCTCCAGCGGCAGCATGACGTTTTCCAGGGCGTTGAGGCTGTCGAGCAGCTGGAACGACTGGAACACGAAGCCCACATGCTCGGCGCGCACCCGCGCGCGCTGGTCTTCATCCAGCGGCCCCAGGTCGTGGCCAGCGAGGATGACCTTGCCGGCGCTGGGCTGGTCGAGGCCGGCGAGCAGGCCGAGCAGGGTCGACTTGCCCGAGCCCGAGGCGCCGACGATGGCCAGGCTGTCGCCCTGGGCCAGGTCGAGGGACAGCGCGTGCAGGATGGTCAGGTCACCTTCCGCGCTGGGGACCACTTTGCTAAGGTTCTGCGCAACGAGAATGCTGGGGCCCATGGAGAATCCGATGCGAGTGTGGTGGTTGAGTGCCGGTCTGGCCCTGTATTGCCTGGCCCAGAGCGCGGCGGCGGGAACACTGCTGGTTGTCGGCGATAGTATCAGCGCCGGTTTTGGCCTGGATACCCGCCAGGGCTGGGTCTCCCTGTTGCAGACCCGCCTGCGGGATGAAGGTTTCGACGACAAAGTGGTCAATGCATCGATCAGCGGCGACACCAGTGCAGGTGGCCAGGCGCGGCTGCCGGCGCTGCTTGCAGCGCACAAGCCGAGCCTGGTGGTGCTGGAGCTGGGCGGCAACGATGGCCTGCGCGGGCAGTCGCCAGCGCAATTGCAACAAAATCTTGCCTCGATGATCGAAAGTTCGCGCAAGGCCGGTGCCAAGGTGGTGCTGCTGGGCATGCGCCTGCCACCCAATTATGGCGTGCGCTACACCACCGCGTTCGCCCAGGTGTATGAACAGCTGGCGGCAGAAAAACAGGTGCCGCTGGTGCCGTTTTTCCTCGAGGGGGTAGGGGGCGTGCCTGAGTTGATGCAGGCGGATGGCATTCACCCGGCCCAGGCTGCCCAGCAGCGCCTGCTGGAAAATGCCTGGCCGGCGATAAAACCCTTGCTGTGACGCTTTAAACGGCGCCGGCTTTCGGCTAATGTTGCGCCCCCCGTTTCGAGTGCCACCGATGCCGCGCCCTGCCTGGTCCCTGTATGCCTACCAACTGATCGAGCCTGATGAGCAGCTCGACCTGTTCGCCTGCCAGGAAATCCGCGTCCACCTCGTGGCCCGCCAGCTCGAGCTGGGCGTACCGGCCGACCGCACTCTGTGTGGGGGCCTGCTGCCGGCGCAACCGCGCTGGTCGGGGGTGGCGCGCTCGATCTACCGCGACGGCCGCCTGTGCGACCTGTGCCGCGCCATCCTCGATGCCCAGCGGCGCGGCATGCGCCCGGTGTGGCCGGAGCTGCAGGGCGCCTGAACACCGCGCCTTTCATCATCTGGAACGCTTGCATGGCGCCAATGCCTCCCGCTTGCATCGGCGCAGGTGTACAATCGATTCTCTTGACCCACCTTTCGAAGGATTTACCGGATGTTGCCGCGCTTTCCTGCCGTCACCCGTAGCCTGTCCCTGGCCGCCCTGCTGGTAGCAGGCCCCGCTGCTGCGCTGGAGCTGCCACTGCCACCACCCGGTGAAGACATCATCGGCCAGGTGCATGTGATCAAGGCAAAGTACGAGGACACGTTCGCCGATATCGGCACTGCCAACGACCTCGGCTACCTGGAAATGATCGCCGCCAACCCGGGCGTGGACCCATGGCTGCCAGGTGCCGGCACCGAGATCATCCTGCCGACCCGCTACATCCTGCCGCCGGGCCCGCGCGAGGGCATCGTCATCAACCTGGCCGAATACCGCATGTACTACTTCCCGAAAGGGCAGAACGTGGTGCATACCTTCCCGCTGGGCATTGGCCGTGAAGGCTGGGGTTCGCCGATCGCCAATACCAAGATCACCGCCAAGACGCCGAACCCGACCTGGACCCCGCCAGCATCGATCCGTGCCGAGCACGCGGCTGACGGCGACATCCTGCCGAGCGTGGTGCCGGCCGGCCCGGACAACCCGTTGGGGCCGTTCAAGTTCACCCTCGGCGTGCCGGGCTACCTGATCCATGGTTCGAACAAGAAGTTCGGCATTGGCATGCGTACCAGCCACGGTTGCTTCCGCATGCTCAACAACAACGTGCTGGAACTGTCGAAGATGGTGCCGGTGGGTACGCCGGTGCGCATCATCAACGAGCCCTACAAGTTTGGTATCAGTGGCGGCAAGGTCTATCTGGAGGCGCACACGCCGCTGGACGACCAGGGTAATCCGTCGGTGGTCGATAAACACACTGCTGTTATCAACGCCTTGCTCAAGCGTGAAGACCTGGCCAATAACCTACGCATGAACTGGGACATGGTGCGTGACGTGGTGGCCGCGGAAGATGGCATGCCAGTGGAAATTGCCGTGCCGACCGAAAACCAGGGTGGCGCACCGATGGTTTCGAGCATTCCGCCCGAACTGCAGTAAGGTAATTGCGACACACCCGGGCCTGCCTTAGTGCAGGCCTTTTCGTTTCTGCCTGGCGCGTTTGCCTTGTGCGCAGGCAATAAAAAAGCCGACCCACAAGTGGGTCGGCTCCATAACAATCCGTGAGGATTATTACTTGCGGCTGGCTTTGTCCAGCATACGCAGAGCGCGCTCGTTGGCTTCGTCAGCGGTCTGCTGAGCCTTCTGAGCGGCTGCCAGTGCGTCGTCAGCCTTACGGTAGGCTTCGTCTGCACGAGCTTGAGCGCGAGCTGCTGCGTCTTCAGTCGCAGTCAGACGAGCTTCGGTTTCTTTGGATACGCTGCTGCAACCGGTAGCCAGAACTGCGGCCAGAGCCAGAGCAGAGAATTTCAGAACGTTGTTCATCGTGTTCCCCTTCAAGGACTTTCTATTAAATAGCCATCTCTCGGAAAAGAGAAACTGGCCGGCGTACATAGTACCCATTACTTGTAGTAAGTAAACTGACTAAGCGCAAGAACTGCAAAAAAAATGTTGCTTGACGCCTTTCCGACAAGATTTGCGACACGCCTGTGAAAAAAACGTACAGGGTTCGCAAGCGACTGTAGTACAGGAACTTTTTTGTTGAACTAAGGGTGACTTTAACTGTCCTTCGGCGTCTTAAGCCCTAGTACATCCGGTGGCCGCCTGGCGCGTTGCCAAGAATGGCATCTGGCTGCATTTTCGCCATTTTTAACCGCCACCACCTTGAGCAATCCCGCCTGCGGCGCCTACTATCTTGTGAGTGCCAGAGGATCCGAACGATTGCAATCGTCCAGTGGTCGAAGGGGGCAACAGGTGGCGTAGAGGATTCTGTGCCGGATAAACCACCATCGGTTAAGGTATGGGTCTGCCGAGAAGACCTGCGAGGAGTAGTGATGAGCGAAGCGCTGACCATCCACCATGACCAGGCCGGTCATCAGTTCGAGACCAACGTGGACGGTCATCGTGCCTATCTGACGTATATGGACCTGGGCAAGCAGACGCTGGACATCTATCGCACCTTCGTACCCAACGCCCTGCGTGGCCGCGGGATTGCTGCCGCCCTGACCGAACGGGCCCTGGAGTACGCTGAACAGATGGGCTACACGGTGATTCCGTCCTGCTCGTACGTGGAGCGCTACATGGAGCGCCAGCAGCGGCATTCGAGCAAGGTCTGATTCTGTAAAAAAAAAGCGGGGCCGCTTCGCGCCCCATCGCCGGCAAGCCAGCTCCCACATTTAAAGCGTTTCGCCGTACGTGTGGGAGCCGGCTTGCCGGCGATGGGGCGCGAAGCGGCCCCGCCTTTTATTGCATCAGCCGCGCTTACGCTGCGGCAGCACATCCTTCAGCTTGGTACGCATGCTGCGCAGGGTCTTCTCGGTAGCCGACCAGTCGATGCAGGCATCGGTGATCGACACGCCGTATTGCAGCTCGTCCAGGTTCTTCGGAATCGACTGGCAGCCCCAGTTCAGGTGGCTCTCGACCATCAGGCCGATGATCGACTGGTTGCCTTCGAGGATCTGGTTGGCGACGTTCTCCATCACCAGCGGTTGCAGGGCCGGGTCCTTGTTGGAGTTGGCGTGGCTGCAGTCGACCATGATGTTGGCCTTGATCTTGGCCTTGGCCAGGTCCTGCTCGCAGAGGGCGACGCTGACCGAGTCATAGTTCGGCTTGCCGTTGCCGCCGCGCAGTACCACGTGGCCGTACGGGTTGCCCTTGGTGGTGACGATCGACACGCCGCCTTCCTGGTTGATGCCGAGGAAGCGGTGCGGCTTGGACACCGACTGCAGGGCGTTGATGGCAACGGTCAGGCCGCCGTCGGTGCCGTTCTTGAAGCCGACCGCCGAGGACAGGCCCGAAGCCATCTCGCGGTGGGTCTGCGATTCGGTGGTGCGGGCACCGATGGCCGACCAGCTGATCAGGTCCTGCAGGTACTGCGGGGAAATCGGGTCGAGCGCTTCGGTGGCGGTCGGCAGGCCCATTTCGGCCAGGTCCAGCAGCAGCTTGCGGCCGATGTGCAGGCCATCCTGGATCTTGAACGAGTCATCCAGGTACGGGTCGTTGATCAGGCCTTTCCAGCCGACGGTGGTGCGCGGTTTTTCGAAATACACGCGCATGACCAGGTACAGCGTGTCGGACACTTCCTCGGCCAGCACTTTCAGGCGCTCGGCGTACTCGTGGGCGGCCTTGATGTCGTGGATCGAGCAAGGGCCGACCACGACGAACAGGCGATGGTCCTTGCCGTCGAGAATATTGCGCACCACTTCGCGGCCGGCAGTCACGGTCTGCAGGGCCTTGGCGCTGAGGGGGATTTCCTTCTTGAGCTGATCGGGGGTGATCAGGGTCTCGTTGGAGGCAACGTTCAAGTCATCGATCGGTAAATCAGCCATCGTGTTACTCGTCAGGTCACGGGTGCCGGCCGCCAACTATCCCCGTGCGGCCCAGCAGCAAGAATAATCGCAGCGGGGAGCCGAACCTTAGCGCGTTACAGGTGGCGCGACAATGGGCTGGGCCCAGTCCGTGTGGGGTTTTTCCGAGATGGCAGGTGTTTGCCGTGCATGGGCTGCCCAGCGCTGCGCAACCTGTGTAAAAAGAGGGCTGACTTTTACCTGGAGATCGGCATGCATCCGCACACACCACGTATCGGCATCATCGGCAGTGGCGCCATCGGCGGCTTCTATGGGTTGATGCTGGCCCGGGCCGGCTTCGATGTGCATTTTCTGTTGCGCAGCGAGTACGAGGTTGTCCGCGAGCAGGGGTTGACCCTGGACAGTGCCGTGCATGGCAACTTGCAGATAGAGGTGCAGGCCTATGCCAGTGCCGCCGACATGCCGCCTTGCGACTGGCTGCTGGTGGGGGCCAAGGCCACCAGTAATGACCAGTTGGCGCCGCTGATCGTGCAGGCGGCCGCACCGGGCGCCAAGGTGGTGCTGCTGCAGAACGGCCTGGGCGTGGAGGAGCAATTGCGCCCGGCCTTGCGCAGCGACATGCACCTGCTCGGCGGCCTGTGTTTCATCTGTGTCAACCGCCAGGCGCCCGGCGTGATCCGCCACCAGGCCCTGGGCGCGGTCAACCTCGGCTACCACAGCGGGCTGGCCAACGATGGCGGTGCCGCGCTGGTCAATGAAGGCGCGGAGCTGTTCCGGGCTGCGGGCATCGACTCGCAGGCCATGCCCGACCTGGCCCAGGCACGCTGGCAGAAGCTGGTGTGGAACGTGCCCTACAACGGCCTGTCGGTGCTGCTCGGCGCCAGCACCACGCCGCTGATGGCCGACAGTCATGGTCGCGCCCTGATTCAGACCCTGATGGCCGAGGTGGTGCAGGGGGCGGCGGCGTGTGGCCATGTGTTGCCCGAGGGGTATGCCGAGCACCTGTTCCAGGTGACCGAGCGCATGCCCGACTACTGGCCCAGCATGTACCACGACCATGTCCACAAGCGCCCGCTGGAGCTGCAGGCCATCTATGCCGAGCCGTTGGCGCAGGCGCGTGCGGCAGGCTGCCACTTGCCTCGCATGGAGATGCTGTACCAGGCGCTGGCGTTCATCGACCGGGGCGAACAGCCCCGCTGAGGGTGGCTCTGGCCCCGCCGGGGCCCTCCAGCCCGCACCAGCAGCGCGCCGGACGGCAAAGCGTGCGTCCGGCGCGCTGCTAAGCTGAAGCTTGCTCTGCCGCAGCGGCAGTCAAGGAGGTCGAATGATCCACTCCATGCTGTACGCCACCGACCTCGGTGTCTACGCCCCTTTTGTCATGCAACACGCGCTGGCGCTGGCGCGCACATTCGGCGCCGAGTTGTATGTGATCCATGCGGTAGAGCCCATGGGCCAGTTCGCTGAATCTCTCCTGCAAAGCTACCTCGATGAACAGACGCTCGACCAGCTGCACAGCCAGGGGGTGAACACGGTGATGGCCAATATCGAGCAGCGTGTGCTGGAAAACTTTCGCGACGAACTGGGCGAGGAGGCCGACCTGGCGGTGATAAAGGCGGTGCGGGTGCGCCAGGGCGACCCGGCGCAGGTGATCCTCGACCAGGCGCAGCGGCTGAGCGTCGATCTGCTGATTTTCGGTAGCCACAGTGCTGGCGCCGGCGTGGATGTGCCATTGGGGCGCACGGCGGTGCGGCTGCTGCAGCTGTCGCCGGTACCGGTGTACATGGTGCCGCTGGCGCAGCATTTGGGGCGTAGGAAAGCATGAAGATGGCCGTAGGCCATTTCCGGGGGTATGTAACAAAATAGTTCTAGATTTATTTCCAGAACCACTAATATAGTTATATATCGTCGCTGCCTGCTGCCGCTGACTCATCGCTGAACCGAGGGGAACCTATGAAGCTTCAACAACTGCGCTACATCTGGGAAGTGGCGCACCATGACCTCAACGTCTCCGCGACGGCGCAGAGCCTGTATACCTCCCAGCCAGGTATCAGCAAGCAGATCCGCCTGCTCGAGGATGAGCTGGGTGTTGAAGTCTTTGCCCGCAGCGGCAAGCACCTGACCCGCGTTACCCCGGCCGGTGAGCGCATCATCAATACCGCTGGCGAAATCCTGCGCAAGGTCGAAAGCATCAAGCAGATTGCCCAGGAATTCTCCAACGAGAAGAAGGGCACGCTGTCCATCGCCACCACCCACACCCAGGCGCGTTATGCCTTGCCGCCGGTGATCAGCAACTTCATCAAGCAGTACCCGGAAGTGTCCTTGCACATGCACCAGGGTTCGCCCATGCAGATTGCCGAAATGGCCGCGGACGGTACGGTCGACTTCGCCATCGCCACCGAGGCGCTGGAGCTGTTCGGCGACCTGATCATGATGCCGTGCTACAAGTGGAACCGCTGCGTGGTGGTGCCGCAGGGCCATCCGTTGACCAAGCTGCCAAAGCTTACTCTGGAAGCGGTCGCCGAATACCCGATCGTTACCTACGTGTTCGGTTTCACCGGCCGCTCGAAGCTGGACGAAGCGTTCAACCACCGCGGCCTTACGCCGAAAGTGGTGTTTACCGCCGCTGACGCCGACGTGATCAAGACCTATGTACGCCTGGGGCTGGGCGTGGGGATCGTCGCCAAGATGGCGGTGGACACCAAGCTCGACAGCGACCTGGTGGCCTTGGATGCCAGTGAACTGTTCGAAGCCAGCATCACCAAGATCGGCTTCCGCCGCGGCACCTTCCTGCGTGGTTTCATGTGCGACTTCATCGAGAAGTTCGCCCCGCACCTGACCCGTGAAGTGATGGCCAAGGCCATCCAGTGCCACAACAAGCAGGAGCTGGAAGACCTGTTCGAAGGCGTCGAGCTGCCGGTGCACTGATCTAGAATTGCAGGGGGCCGCTTTGCGGCCCAATCGCCGGCAAGCCAGCTCCCACAGGATTACCGTTGCCTGAAGGCTTGTGATGTTCCTGTGGGAGCTGGCTTGCCGGCGATTGGGGCGCGAAGCGGCCCCAGCTGTGTTATGCCTTGCTGATCAGGTTGCCCGCGTGCAACCCGCATTCCTTCTGCGTCGACTCTTCCCACCACCAACGCCCTTCGCGCTCATGCTGGTTTGGCAGCACCGGGCGGGTGCAGGGCTCGCAGCCGATGCTGATGAAGCCGCGCTCGTGCAGGCTGTTGTACGGCAGCTCCAGCATGCGGATATAACCCCACACTTCCTCGCTGGTCATCTGTGCCAGTGGGTTGAACTTGTACAGGGTGCGCTCGGGGGTGGAGAAGGCGCTGTCGATTTCCACTGCCGCCACCTGGCTGCGGGTACCCGGGCTCTGATCGCGACGCTGGCCGGTGGCCCAGGCGCTCACGGTGGCCAGCTTGCGACGCAGCGGCTCGATCTTGCGGATACCGCAGCACTCGCCGTGGCCGTCCTTGTAGAAGCTGAACAGGCCCTTTTCCTTGACGAACGGGTCGAGCTTGGCGCGGTCGGGGCTGAGGATTTCGATCGGCAGGTTGTACTGCTCGCGGACCTGGTCGATGAACCGGTAGGTCTCCGGGTGCAGGCGACCGGTGTCGAGGCTGAACACCTTGACCTGCTTGTTCAGCTTCCAGGCCATGTCCACCAGCACCACATCCTCGGCGCCGCTGAAGGAGATCCACAGGTCATCACCGAAGTGCTCGAAGGCAAGCTTGAGGATGTCCTGCGGGGACTTGTTGGCATAGGTCGCGGCCAGTGCGGCGACGTCGAAGGGTTGGCTCATCAGGCGGTTTCCATCGTGGCTGTGGCGCTGTGCGCTCGTAGTGAGGTGATGGTAACAAAAAATGGCGGGGTAGGCGGGCTTGGAGTCGGTGGCGCCTGCTTCGCGGGCACGCCCGCTCCCACAGGTACAGCGCACATCTGCCAGTTGTGGGAGCGGGCGAGCCCGCGAAGCAGGCGCCGCCGATCACAAGCCTTGCAGGGTCTCCATCAACACCCGCACCTTGGCAATCGACTCTTCATATTCGGCCTGCCACTCGGAGTCGGCCACCACCGCGCCGCCGCCCCAGCAGCTGACCTGTCCACCCTTGACCAGCAGACTGCGAATGGCAATCGAGCTGTCCATCTCGCCGCGCACATCCACGTAGAGCAGTGAGCCGCAGTACAGCGCCCGGCGTGCCGGCTCCAGTTCGTCGATGATCTGCATGGCGCGGATCTTTGGCGCGCCGGTGATCGAGCCGCCCGGGAAGCTGTCGCCGATCAGGTCCAGGGCGTCTTTATCGCTGGCCAGCTGGCCGGTGATGCTGCTGACCAGGTGGTGCACGTTGGGGTAGCTCTCCAGGCTGAACAGCTCGGGCACCTTCACCGAGCCGATCTCGCAGGTACGCCCCAGGTCGTTGCGCAGCAGGTCGACGATCATCAGGTTTTCCGAGCGATCCTTGGGGCTGTGCAGCAGCTCCTCGGCATTGCGCAGGTCTTCTGCCGGGTTGCTGGCGCGCGGGCGGGTGCCCTTGATCGGCCGGGTTTCCACCTGGCGCTGGCTGACGCGAATGAAGCGCTCGGGCGAAAAGCTCAACAGGGCGCTGCCGTCGGCCAGTTGATGGTAGCCGGAGAAGGGGGTGGGGCAGGCTTTGCGCAGGGCCTGGTAAGCGTGCCACGGGTCGCCCTGGCAGGGCGCGCGGAAGCGCTGGGTAAGGTTGATCTGGTAGCAGTCGCCGGCCTGGATGTAGTGCTGCACCTGGTCAAAGGCGGCCTTGTACTGCTCGGGCTGCAGGTCGCCGGCCATCGGCGCGAGTAGCTGGAAGCTGCCGCTTTCCGCGTTGTCGACACCTTCGAACAGGGCGATCAGCCGTTCCCGTTCGCTGTCGGGCAGGCTCGGGTGGAACACCAGTTGGCTGGTCGCGCACTGGTGGTCGGTCACCAGCGCCCAGGCATACAGGCCCAGTTGCGCGTCCGGCAGGCCAAGGTCGTCCACGGCCAGGCTGGGCAGGTGTTCCAGGCGGCGGCCGAAGTCATAGCTCAGGTAGCCGATCAGGCCGCCAGCGAACGGCAGCTCGCTGCCTGCGGGCAGCTGCGCATGGCCCAGTCGTGCCAGGCTGGCGCGCAGGCGCTGGAGGAAGGTGCGGCCATCTTCGTCGGGCTGCGCTTGCAGGTGTTGCAGCGGCCAGGCGCTGAGCAGGTCGAAGCGCCCGCGTTCGGCGCCGGGGCGGGCGCTGTCCAGCAGGATCGCACCGGGGGCCTGGCGCAGGCGGGCGAAATAGGCGGCAGGGTCGGGCTGGTAGGGCAGGGGGTGGAGCGTACAGGTCGGCATCAGTGTGGACGGCGATGTAAAAGCGAGGAGGGCGATTGTAGACCTGTGCAGGAAATGCGCCTAGCTTTGTGGCGACATTCAAGCACTGTGTTTCGCCCTTGCGGCCCTGTCGCGACACAAGGTCGCTCCTAGAGGAGATCGCGTGATCCTGTAGGAGCGGCCTTGTGTCGCGATAGGGCTGCGCAGCAGCCTCGGCGATTTCAGCGCGGGTGCACGTGCCCGAACAAGCCTTGCGATACCCGCACGCGCTGTTCGGCATCTTCGCTGATGCCATCCTTGGCCAGTGCTTCCAGGTGCGCCTCGATGGCGTGGGTGCGCTGGGTCAGGCCGCAGTCGTTGGCGATCTGGATGTTCAGGCCGGGGCGGGCGTTGAGCTCGAGAATCAGCGGCCCCTTGTCCTGGTCCAGCACCATGTCGACACCGATGTAGCCCAGGCCGCACAGCTCGTAGCAGCCGGCGGCCAGCTTCATGAAGCCGTCCCAGTTCGGCAGTTGCACGCCATCCACCGCGTTGGTGGTGTCCGGGTGCTTGCTGATGATGTTGTTCAACCAGGTGCCGCGCAAGGTCACGCCGGTAGCCAGGTCGACACCCACGCCGATGGCGCCCTGGTGCAGGTTGGCCTTGCCGCCGGACTGGCGGGTCGGCAGGCGCAGCATGGCCATCACCGGGTAGCCCATCAGCACGATGATGCGGATGTCCGGCACGCCTTCGTAGCTGATGCTCTTGAAGATCTGGTCGGGGGTGACCCGGTACTCGATCAGCGCACGGTCGCGGTGCCCGCCCAGCGAGTACAGGCCGGTGAGGATGCTCGAGATCTGGTGCTCGATTTCCTCGTGGCTGATGATCTTGCCGGACACCGTGCGGTAGCGGTCCTCGAAGCGGTCGGCGATCACCAGGATGCCGTCACCACCGGCGCCCTGCGCCGGCTTGATGACGAAATCGCTACGCCCACCAATGATCTGGTGGAGCTTCTCGATCTCTTTCTCGGTCTCGATGATGCCGTACATTTCCGGCACATGGATGCCGGCCGCCAGGGCACGCTCCTTGGTGATGATCTTGTCGTCGACGATCGGGTACAGGTGGCGCTTGTTGTACTTCAACACGTAGTCCGCGTTGCGCCGGTTGATACCCATGATGCCCCGGGCCTCCAGGGCTTTCCACGTCTTGATCAGGCCAAACATCAGGCGTCAGCCTTCTTCAGGAATGCCTTGAAGCGTACGAGCTCGGTCAGGCGGTAGCCGCGGTAGCGACCCATCGCCAGCATGAAGCCCACCAGGATCAGCAGCACGGCCGGGAAGGTGAACACGAAGTACACCAGCTCCGGCACCATCATCAACAGGTGCGCCAGGGAAGCGGCGAACAGTGTGCCGATGGCCACTTTCATGGCATGGCCGCCGCCACGCTCTTCCCAGGTGATGGACAGGCGCTCGATGGTCATGGTCAGGATCACCATCGGGAACAGCGCTACCGACAGCCCGCGCTCCAGGCCCAGCTTGTGGCTGAACAGGCTGATGGCGGCAATCAGTACCACGACGAAGGTCAGTACCACCGACAGGCGTGGCAGCATCTGCAACTTCAGGTGTTCCAGGTACGAGCGCAGCGACAGGCCCAGGGCGGTGATTACCGTGAACAGCACGATACCGAAGCCAAGCTGGGTCTCGCGGAAGGCCAGGGCGATCAGTACCGGGGTGAAGGTACCCAGGGTCTGCAGGCCGACCAGGTTGCGCAGCACCAGGATCACCAGCACACCGATCGGGATCATCACCATGATCATGAAGGTTTGCTGGGTCTGCAGCGGCAGGCCGTACAGCGAATATTCGAGGAAGTCGGCGTCGGTATTTTCGTCGGTCAGCTTGGCCAGGCGGATGGCGTTCATCTCGCTGTTGTTCATGCTGAAGGTAACGTTGGCCTTCTTGCCGCCATCGACGGTGATCAGGTTGTCGTCACCGGTCCACCACAGCAGGCGATCGCTGGGCAGGCCCTGCTCGCCGGTGTCCGGGTTGAAGTACAGCCAGTCGGTACCGTTGAAGCTGCGCAGCCACAGTTCCGGGGTTTGCGGGGTGTCGGCCACCAGGCGGATGGTGTGCACCTTCTCCATCGGTACGTGGGCGATCGACAGCAGCAGGTCGATGACCTGGGCCTTCTTCATGGCCGTGGTGTCGCCGGCCAGCAGCAGCTTGACGTTGTCGTCGTTGAGGTTGTTGACCCGCTTGATGGTCTCGCTGACGAAGGTCTCGACGTCGGCCGAGTGCTGGCGGATCGGCGCCATCAGGGCCTCGGCGGCGATCTTCTCGGGGCCTTCCACTGCCAGGCTGTCACGGAAGGTCGGGCCTTTGACCGTGGTCTTCTCGTTGCTGTAGCGCTTGGTCAGCACCAGGCGGTAGTAGAGGGTCTGGTTGCCGCTGGCGCGGCGGGCCGACCAGGTGACCTTGCGGTTGCCGTCGGCACGGTTGACGCTCACCCCGTAGTTGTTGGAGATGAAGCTCTCGTTGAGGCTGACGTAGTCGCGGTTCAGCGGTGGCACGAACATCTGCACCTTGACCGGGTCCTTGGTGCTGGCCACGAACTCGACCTTGGCGTCGATGTTCCACAGGTCGTCGGTTTCATCCTCGGTTACCGGGATGCCGAGTACGAAGATCTGATAAGCCGTGACCGCCACGCCCAACAGCACCAGCACGGTGATCAGGACTTTCAGATGGAGGGTAAGAGAGCGCATCGGGATTACTCTGCTTTGGGAGCGTCGGTGGCACAGGCAGGTTTGCCGGCCGCGTATTTAAGGCTTGGGTCGACCAGCGCGTCGAAGTGCTTGAGCGCCTCGGAGCCGATCAGCAGCGGGAACTGGAAGGCGCTGCGGTCGGTGAGGTTGACTTCGATGGTGCGCATGGCCTGGCCCATGCAGATTTCAAGTTCGATGACCGGGCGCGCGGTGTAGGCCTTGCCCGATTCAGCATCATAGTCGCCGGCCCGGCGCTTGATCTTGCTTACGCGTGCCAGCGGGCGTTCGATGGGGTGCGAATGGGCGGCGTCGATGGCCAGGTAGAAGCGCACCCAGCTTTCGCCGTTGCGCTTGAAACGCTTGATGTCGCGGGCGCTGAGCGACGCGGTCTTGGCGCCGGTGTCGAGCTTGGCGGCCACTTCCAGGTCCAGGTCGCCCAGGCGTGCATATTCGTTGAGACCGTACACGGTCTTGCCTGCGGCCTGGCCAAGGGCCGGCAGCAGGGTGAGGCAGAGCAGCAATAATGCGGGTGTAAGTCTCATATTCCTGGCGCGGTGCAGTGCAAGGTTCGGGGCTGTTTTCAAAGCCATGTTCAGAGCCGTGTTCAGGGCAAGGCGACTGGCAGCGACTGCGCAAGCTTCCTCGTTCATCTGTCAGCAGCATGAATGGATGACAGACAGGCTATCCATACTCCATCGGAGGCGCGGCATTCTATCACGCCGGCGCCTTGACGCCAGCGGTGCGCGTTCTGACAGCACCGGGCTGGCATTAGTTCGTTCTTAGACGATTGTCGACAATATTCATTTTGTCTTTGACTGCAGCGATCGAATTAGCTAATTTCCGGCAAAGAGATTTGCAAGGTGTCGACAATATGCAGGACCTATCCACCCCCAGCCCGGTGCTGGCAGACGAAACGGAAACCTTGTCCGAAAACGTCTTCCGGCGCATCCAGGCGGCCATCGTCAAGGGCGATATCGCCCCCGGCAGCAAGATTTCCGAGCCGGAGCTGGCGCGTACCTACGGCATCAGCCGCGGGCCGCTGCGCGAGGCCATCCACCGCCTCGAAGGCCAGCGCCTGCTGGTGCGCGTGCCGCATGTGGGGGCGCGGGTGGTGTCGCTCAACCACGCCGAACTGATCGAGCTGTACGAAATTCGCGAATCGCTGGAAGGCATGGCCTGCCGCCTTGCCGCCGAACGCATGAGCCAGGCCGACATCGACGAACTGCGCCGGGTGCTCGACACCCACGAGCGCGATGCCGCGTTCCAGGCCGGCCTGGGCTATTACCAGCAGGAAGGCGACTACGACTTCCATTACCGGATCATCCAGGGCAGCGGTAACCAGACCCTGGTCAAGATGCTCTGCGGCGAGCTGTACCAGCTGGTGCGCATGTACCGCATCCAGTTTTCCGCCACGCCCAACCGGCCACGCCAGGCCTTTGCCGAACACCACCGCATTCTCGATGCCATCGCCGACCGTGACGGCGAGCTGGCCGAACTCCTGATGCGCCGCCACATCGGCGCGTCCAAGCGCAATATCGAGCGTCACTACCTGGACGCCCACAACAACAGCCCACGAGGTGAGAAATGACTGTGAAGAGCACCCCCGGTCAGCGTTTCCGCGACGCCGTTGCCGCTGAACATCCGCTGCAGGTGGTTGGCGCCATCAACGCCAACCATGCCCTGCTGGCCAAGCGCGCCGGCTTCAAGGCCATCTACCTGTCCGGTGGCGGCGTCGCCGCCGGTTCGCTGGGCCTGCCGGACCTGGGCATCAGCGGCCTGGACGATGTACTCACCGACGTGCGCCGCATCACCGACGTGTGCGACCTGCCGCTGCTGGTGGATGTCGACACCGGCTTCGGCGCCTCTGCCTTCAACGTTGCCCGTACCGTGCGCTCGATGAGCAAGTTCGGCGCTGCCGCCATCCATATCGAGGACCAGGTCGGCGCCAAGCGCTGCGGCCACCGCCCGAACAAGGAAATCGTCAGCCAGCAGGAAATGGTCGACCGCATCAAGGCCGCAGTCGATGCCCGTACCGATGACAGCTTCGTGATCATGGCGCGTACCGATGCCCTGGCCGTCGAGGGCCTGAACGCCGCCCTGGACCGCGCCGCCGCCTGCGTCGAGGCCGGTGCCGACATGATCTTCCCGGAAGCCATCACCGAGCTGCAGATGTACAAGACCTTCGCCGACCGGGTGAAGGCACCGATCCTGGCCAACATTACCGAATTTGGCGCCACGCCGCTGTACACCACTGAAGAGCTGGCCTCGGTCGACGTGTCGCTGGTGCTGTACCCGCTGTCGGCGTTCCGCGCCATGAACAAGGCGGCCGAGAACGTGTACACCGCGCTGCGTCGCGACGGCACGCAGAAGAACGTGATCGACACCATGCAGACCCGCATGGAGCTCTACGATGCCATTGGTTACCACGCCTTCGAGCAGAGCCTCGATGCGCTGTTTGCCCAGAAAAAAGGTTGAGCCTGTGAGGGCCTCATCGCCGGCAAGCCGGCTCCCACAGGTACCGCACAAGGTTCGAGCCCTGTGCAAGGCATTGTGGGAGCTGGCTTGCCGGCGATAGGGCCGATACAGCCACCCCCGAATTAGCCAGAAAGAATCCATAACAAGTTCAAGAAAGGAGAAACACCATGGCCGAAGCAAAAGTACTCAGTGGCGCAGGCCTGCGCGGCCAGGTGGCCGGCCAGACCGCGCTGTCGACCGTGGGCCAGGCCGGTGCCGGGCTGACCTACCGTGGTTACGACGTGCGTGACCTGGCCGCGGGTGCCGAGTTCGAAGAAGTCGCCTACCTGCTGCTGTACGGCGAGCTGCCGAGCAAAGCCGAACTGGCCGACTACAAGCGCAAGCTCAAGGGCCTGCGTGACCTGCCGCAAGCCCTGAAGGAAGTGCTCGAGCGCATCCCGCGTGACGCCCACCCGATGGACGTGATGCGCACAGGTTGCTCGGTGCTGGGTACCCTGGAACCCGAACTGACCTTCGAGGCCCAGCGTGACAAGACCGACCGCCTGCTGGCGCTGTTCCCGGCGGTGATGTGCTACTGGTACCGCTTCACCCACGACGGCGTGCGTATCGACTGCACCAGCGACGAAGACACCCTCGGTGGCCACTTCCTGCACCTGCTGCATGGCAAGAAGCCGAGCGAGCTGCACGTCAAGGTCATGAACGTGTCGCTGATCCTCTACGCCGAGCACGAGTTCAATGCCTCGACCTTCACCGCCCGCGTCTGTGCCTCGACCCTCTCCGACCTGTACTCCTGCGTAACCGCCGCCATCGGTTCGCTGCGCGGCCCGCTGCATGGCGGTGCCAACGAGGCGGCGATGGAGCTGATCGAGCGCTTCCAGAACCCGCAGGAAGCCACTGCCGAGCTGCTGCGCATGCTCGAGCGCAAGGACAAGATCATGGGCTTTGGCCATGCCATCTACAAAGAGTCCGACCCGCGCAACGAGGTGATCAAGGGCTGGTCGAAACAGCTCGCCGACGAAGTGGGTGACAAGGTGCTGTACCCGGTTTCCGAAGCCATCGACAAGACCATGTGGGAGCAGAAGCGCCTGTTCCCCAACGCCGACTTCTACCATGCCTCGGCGTACCACTTCATGGGTATCCCGACCAAGCTGTTCACCCCGATCTTCGTCTGCTCGCGCCTGACCGGCTGGGCTGCGCACGTCTTCGAGCAGCGCGCCAACAACCGCATCATCCGCCCGAGCGCCGAGTATGTCGGCGTCGAGCAGCGCCAGTTCGTGCCGATCGAGCAGCGCTGACAGGCCGTACCTGTGGGGGCCTGTTCCGGCCTCATCGCCGGCAAGCCGGCTCCCACAGGGACTGCACCAGCCTCAGGAGCAGTGCAATACCTGTGGGAGCCGGCTTGCCGGCGATGAGGCCGGAACGGCTGACACAGGGCTGCAACCAGAAAGCTATCCACGACCGTACCGTGACCGAGCCTGATAACGATATGAACACTGCATTCCGCAAGCACCTGCCAGGCACCGACCTGGACTACTTCGATGCCCGCGCGGCGGTCGAGGCCATCAAGCCCGGCGCCTACGATGGCCTGCCTTACACCTCTCGCGTACTCGCCGAAAACCTGGTGCGCCGCTGCGACCCGGCTACCCTCGACGCCTCGCTGGGCCAGCTGATCGAGCGCAAGCGCGACCTCGACTTCCCGTGGTTCCCGGCCCGCGTGGTGTGCCACGACATTCTCGGCCAGACCGCACTGGTCGACCTCGCCGGCCTGCGTGACGCCATTGCCGACAAAGGCGGCGACCCGGCCCAGGTCAACCCTGTGGTGCCGGTGCAACTGATCGTCGACCACTCGCTGGCCGTCGAGTGCGGCGGTTTCGACCCGCAGGCCTTCGAAAAGAACCGCGCCATCGAAGACCGCCGCAACGAAGACCGCTTCCACTTCATCAACTGGACCAAGAAGGCGTTCAAGAACGTCGACGTGATCCAGCCGGGCAACGGCATCATGCACCAGATCAACCTGGAGAAGATGTCGCCGGTGATCCACAACGACCGTGGCGTGGCCTACCCGGACACCTGTGTCGGCACCGACAGCCACACCCCGCATGTCGACGCCCTGGGCGTGATCGCCATCGGCGTGGGTGGCCTGGAAGCCGAGAACGTGATGCTCGGCCGTGCCTCGTGGATGCGCCTGCCGGAAATCGTCGGCGTCGAGCTGACCGGCAAGCTGGCGCCGAACATCACCGCCACCGACCTGGTGCTGGCCCTGACCGAATTCCTGCGCAAGCAGAAAGTCGTCGGCGCCTACCTGGAGTTCCACGGCGAGGGTGCCCGTGCCCTGACCCTGGGCGACCGCGCCACCATCTCCAACATGGCCCCGGAATATGGCGCCACTGCGGCGATGTTCGCCATCGACCAGCAGACCATCGACTACCTGCGCCTGACCGGCCGCGAAGAGCAGCAGGTCAAGCTGGTGGAAACCTATGCCAAGGCCACCGGCCTGTGGGCCGACAGCCTGGGCGGCGCAGTCTACGAGCGCACCCTGAGCTTCGACCTGTCGAGCGTGGTGCGCAACATGGCCGGCCCGTCCAACCCGCATGCCCGCGTCGCCACCAGCGACCTGGCGGCCAAAGGCATCGCCGGCAGTTGGGAAGAAGTGCCAGGGCAGATGCCAGATGGCGCGGTGATCATTGCCGCCATCACCAGCTGCACCAACACCAGCAACCCGCGCAACGTGATTGCCGCAGGCCTGCTGGCGCGCAATGCCAACAAGCTGGGCCTGGCCCGCAAGCCATGGGTCAAGTCGTCGCTGGCGCCTGGCTCCAAGGCCGTGCAGCTGTACCTGGAAGAGGCCGGGCTGGAGAAGGAGCTGGAACAGCTCGGCTTTGGCATCGTCGCCTTCGCCTGCACCACCTGCAACGGCATGTCCGGCGCCCTGGACCCGGTGATCCAGCAAGAAATCATCGACCGTGACCTGTACGCCACCGCCGTGCTGTCGGGCAACCGCAACTTCGACGGGCGGATCCACCCGTATGCCAAGCAGGCCTTCCTCGCTTCGCCGCCACTGGTGGTGGCCTACGCCATCGCCGGTACCATCCGCTTCGACATCGAGAAGGATGTGCTGGGCGTGGTCGACGGCAAGGAAATCCGCCTCAAGGACATCTGGCCCAGCGACGAAGAGATCGATGCCGTGGTGCGTGCCGCGGTCAAGCCGGAGCAGTTCCGCAAGGTGTACATCCCGATGTTCGCCATCGAGGAAGACCGTGGGCCGAAGGTGGCGCCGCTGTACGACTGGCGCCCGATGAGCACCTACATCCGCCGCCCGCCGTACTGGGAAGGTGCCTTGGCCGGTGAACGTACCCTGCGCGGCATGCGCCCGCTGGCAGTGCTGCCGGACAACATCACCACCGACCACCTGTCGCCGTCCAACGCCATCATGCTCGACAGCGCTGCCGGCGAGTACCTGGCGAAGATGGGCCTGCCGGAGGAGGACTTCAACTCCTACGCTACCCACCGTGGCGACCACCTGACTGCCCAGCGCGCTACCTTTGCCAACCCCAAGCTGTTCAACGAAATGGTGCGCAAGGAAGACGGCAGCGTGAAGCAGGGCTCGCTGGCGCGTATCGAGCCGGAAGGCAAGGTCACCCGCATGTGGGAGGCGATCGAGACCTACATGGATCGCAAGCAGCCGCTGATCATCGTCGCCGGTGCCGACTACGGCCAGGGTTCGTCCCGTGACTGGGCGGCCAAGGGTGTGCGCCTGGCCGGTGTCGAGGCGATCGTCGCCGAAGGCTTCGAGCGTATTCACCGTACCAACCTTGTGGGCATGGGCGTACTGCCGCTGGAGTTCAAGCCGGGCACCGACCGCAAGACCCTCGGCCTGGATGGTAGCGAGACCTATGACGTACTGGGCGCGCGTACGCCGCGGGCGACGCTGACCCTGGTGGTTACCCGCGCCAACGGCGAGCGCCTGGAGGTACCGGTGACCTGCCGTCTGGACACCGCCGAGGAAGTGTCGATCTACGAGGCCGGCGGGGTGCTGCAGCGCTTCGCCCAGGACTTCCTCGAAGCGACCGCCTAATCAAGAGAAGCGCGGTCCTCTGTGGGAGCGGGTTTACCCGCGAATGCGTCAGCAGATACAACATTGTTTTCTGATCGGACGCTTTCGCGGGTGAACCCGCTCCCACAGGGGTGCTGTGCAAGACAGGAATTGAACATGGCTCATGTACCGCAAGTAAAAATCCCCGCCACCTACATCCGTGGCGGCACCAGCAAAGGCGTGTTCTTCCGCCTGCAAGACCTGCCCGAGCAGGCGCAGATCCCCGGCCCAGCCCGTGATGCACTGCTGCTGCGGGTGATCGGCAGCCCCGACCCCTACGGCAAGCAGATCGACGGCATGGGCGGCGCCACTTCGAGCACCAGCAAGACCGTGATCCTGTCGCAAAGCATCAAGCCTGAACACGATGTCGACTACCTGTTCGGCCAGGTCAGCATCGACAAGGCCTTTGTCGACTGGAGCGGCAATTGCGGCAACCTTTCCGCCGCGGTCGGTTCGTTCGCCATCAGCAGCGGCCTGGTCGACCCGGCGCGCATTCCGCGCAATGGCATCGCCACCGTGCGCATCTGGCAGGCCAACATCGGCAAGACCATCATCGCCCATGTGCCGATCACCGAAGGTGAAGTACAGGAAACCGGCGACTTCGAGCTGGACGGGGTGACCTTCCCGGCCGCCGAGGTGCAGCTGGAGTTCCTCGACCCGGCGGCCGACGAAGATGGCGACGGCGGGGCGATGTTCCCCACCGGCAACCTGGTCGATGACCTCGAGGTGCCGGGTGTCGGTACGTTCAAGGCGACCCTGATCAATGCCGGCATCCCGACCATCTTCGTCAATGCGGCGGATATCGGCTACACCGGCACCGAACTGCAGGACGCCATCAACGGCGACCCACAGGCGCTGCTGCGCTTCGAGACGATTCGCGCCTATGGCGCCGTGCGCATGGGTCTGATCGACAACGTCGACCAGGCTGCCGGGCGTCAGCACACGCCGAAAGTGGCTTTCGTCGCGCCGCCGAGCACCTACACTGCGTCCAGTGGCAAAGCGGTGCAGGCGGGTGATATCGACCTGCTGGTACGGGCCTTGTCGATGGGCAAGCTGCACCATGCAATGATGGGGACGGCCGCGGTGGCCATCGGCACCGCGGCGGCCATTCCGGGCACGCTGGTCAACCTCGCCGCAGGCGGGGGCGAGCGCAGCGCCGTGCGTTTCGGCCACCCCTCGGGCACCCTGCGGGTGGGGGCCGAGGCGCGCCAGGTGAATGGTGAATGGACAGTGACCAAGGCAATCATGAGCCGCAGTGCTCGCGTGCTGATGGAGGGCTGGGTTCGCGTGCCTGGCGATAGCTTCTAACGCACCACTGGCGCTCGGCTTCGAGAGAGGGCCGCTGTGCGGCCCATCGCCGGCAAGCCAGCTCCCACAGGGACTGCACAGGTCCCAGGATCTGTGCGATCCCTGTGGGAGCTGGCTTGCCGGCGATGGGCTGCACAGCAGCCCCAATTCACAGGAGCTGGATATGAGCGCCAACGTAGACCTCAACGCCCGCCCGGACTACGACCGGGTGCTGCAAACCCTCGCCGATTACGCCCTCACGTACCGGGTCGAATCTGCCGAAGCCCTGGACACCGCGCGCAACTGCCTGATGGATACCCTCGGCTGCGGCCTGCTGGCCCTGCGCTTCCCCGAATGCACCAAGCTGCTAGGCCCCCAGGTGGAAGGCACGGTGGTGCCCAATGGTGCCCGCGTGCCCGGCACCGCCTACCGCCTCGACCCGGTCAAGGCCGCCTGGGACATCGGCTGCACGGTGCGCTGGCTGGACTACAACGATACCTGGCTGGCCGCCGAGTGGGCCCACCCCTCGGACAACCTCGGCGGCATCCTGGCGGTTGCCGATCACCTGTCGCAGAAGCGCGTGGCCGCAGGTGAAGCACCACTGTTGATGCGCGATGTGCTCGAAGCCATGGTCATGGCTCACGAGATCCAGGGCGTGCTGGCGCTGGAAAACGCCTTCAACCGCGTTGGCCTCGACCACGTGATACTGGTCAAGGTGGCCTCCACCGCCGTGTGCGCCAGGCTGATGGGGGCCAGCCGTGAGCAGATGCTGAGCGCCTTGTCCCACGCCTTCGTCGACGGCCAGGCGCTGCGTACCTACCGCCATGCGCCCAACGCCGGTTCGCGCAAATCGTGGGCCGCCGGTGATGCTTCCAGCCGTGGTGTGCGCCTGGCCGATATTGCCCTGCGTGGCGAGATGGGCGTGCCGGGTGTACTCACTGCGCCGCAGTGGGGCTTCTACGATGTGCTGTTCAGTCACACCAACAAGGACCTTGCGCTCAAGCCGTCCGAGCAGCAAGAGCTGCGCGTGCCGCAAGCCCTGGGTAGCTACGTGATGGAAAACGTGCTGTTCAAGGTCAGTTTCCCTGCCGAGTTCCACGCCCAGACCGCCTGCGAGGCAGCGGTAACCCTGCATCCACTGGTCCGTAACCGCCTGCACGAAATCGACCGTATCGTCATTACCACCCAGGAGTCGGCGATCCGCATCATTTCCAAGAGCGGCCCGCTGGCCAATGCCGCCGACCGCGACCACTGCCTGCAGTACATGGTGGCGGTGCCGCTGATTTTCGGTCATCTGGTGGCCGAGCATTACGAAGACACCTTCCATGCCAACCACCCCAGTATCGACCGCCTGCGCGAGAAGATGGAGGTGGTGGAAGACCCGCGCTTCAGCCGTGAGTACCTGGAGCCGGACAAACGCTCGATCGCCAACGCGCTGCAGGTGTTCTTCAAGGATGGCAGCAGTACCGAGCAGGTGGTGGTGGAATACCCGATCGGGCATCGCCGGCGGCGAGGGGAGGGCATACCGTTGCTGGAGGCCAAGTTCAGGGACAACCTGGCCACGCGCTTTGCGCGGCAGCGGTGTGGGGAGATTCTTGAGGTGTGCAAGGACCAGCAAAAGCTGGAACAGATGGCGGTGCACAGGTTTGTCGACCTGTTCGTGATCTGAGGTTGCCTGTGCTGGCCTCTTCGCGGCTAAAGCCGCTCCCACAAGGTCCTGCGCAGCCCTCGACAACTGTGGGGTCCCTGTGGGAGCGGCTTTAGCCGCGAAGAGGCCGGTACAGGTTGAAACAAGAAAGCCCCGGCATTTCTGCCGGGGCTTTCCTTTACATCTTACAACTCAGCTTACGCCTGAACCACCGGGATCTTGGCGTTGGCTGCCGCTTCGCGGAACTCGGCGATCTGGTCGAAGCTCAGGTAGCGGTAAACGTCGGCAGCCATGCTGTCGATGTCCTTCGCGTACTGCATGTACTCTTCGACGGTCGGCAGCTTGCCGATGATCGAAGCGACAGCAGCCAGCTCGGCCGATGCCAGGTACACGTTGGTGGCGTCGCCCAGACGGTTCGGGAAGTTACGGGTCGAGGTGGAGACCACGGTCGAACCGGTCTGCACACGTGCCTGGTTACCCATGCACAGCGAGCAGCCTGGCATTTCCATGCGCGCGCCAGCCTTGCCGTAGATGCCGTAGTAGCCTTCTTCGGTCAGCTGGTGAGCGTCCATCTTGGTTGGCGGAGCCAGCCACAGACGGGTCGGGATACCGCCCTTGACCTTGTCCAGCAGCTTGCCGGCAGCGCGGAAGTGGCCGATGTTGGTCATGCACGAACCGATGAACACTTCGTCGATCTTCTCGCCCTGTACCGAAGACAGCAGGCGGGCATCGTCCGGGTCGTTCGGCGCGCAGAGCACAGGCTCTTTCACGTCGGCCAGGTCGATTTCGATGATTTCGGCGTATTCGGCATCGGCGTCGGCCGACAGCAGCTCAGGCTTGGCCAGCCAGGCTTCCATGGCCTGGGCGCGGCGCTCCAGGGTGCGGGCATCGCCGTAGCCTTCGCCGATCATCCAGCGCAGCAGGGTGATGTTGGACTGCAGGTACTCGGCGATGGCCTTTTCTGGCAGCTTGATGGTGCAACCGGCAGCGGAACGCTCGGCCGAGGCGTCGGACAGCTCGAAGGCTTGCTCGACGGTCAGATCGTTCAGGCCTTCGATCTCGAGGATGCGGCCGGAGAAGGCGTTTTTCTTGCCTTTCTTCTCGACGGTCAGCAGGCCCTTCTGGATGGCGTAGTAAGGGATGGCGTGGACCAGGTCACGCAGGGTGATGCCTGGCTGCAGTTTGCCCTTGAAGCGCACCAGGATCGACTCTGGCATGTCCAGCGGCATGACGCCGGTGGCGGCGGCGAAGGCCACCAGGCCGGAACCTGCCGGGAACGAGATGCCGATCGGGAAGCGGGTGTGCGAGTCGCCACCGGTACCCACGGTGTCAGGCATCAGCATGCGGTTCAGCCAGCTGTGGATGATGCCGTCGCCCGGGCGCAGCGACACGCCGCCACGGGTGCGGATGAAGTCTGGCAGGGTGTGGTGGGTGGTGACGTCGATCGGCTTCGGATAGGCCGCGGTGTGGCAGAACGACTGCATCACCAGGTCAGCGGAGAAGCCCAGGCACGCCAGGTCTTTCAGCTCGTCGCGGGTCATCGGGCCAGTGGTGTCCTGGGAACCGACGGTGGTCATCTTCGGCTCGCAGTAGGCACCTGGGCGCACGCCCTGGCCTTCTGGCAGGCCGCAGGCACGGCCGACCATTTTCTGTGCCAGGGTGAAGCCCTTGCCCGAATCGGCAGGCTGCTCCGGCTTCTTGAACAGGTCGGAAGCACCCAGGCCCAGTTCGGCACGGGCTTTTTCGGTCAGGCCACGGCCGACGATCAGCGGGATACGGCCGCCAGCGCGGACTTCATCCAGCAGCACTTCGGTTTTCAGCTCGAAGTTGGTGACCAGTTCGTCGCTGCCGTGACGGCGCACTTCGCCCTTGAACGGGTAAACGTCGATGACGTCGCCCATGGCCAGGTTGGTGCAGTCGAATTCGATCGGCAGGGCGCCGGCGTCTTCCATGGTGTTGTAGAAGATCGGGGCAATCTTGGTGCCGAAGCAGAAGCCACCGGCGCGCTTGTTCGGCACGTACGGAATGTCGTCGCCGAAGAACCACAGCACCGAGTTGGTGGCGGATTTACGCGAGGAACCGGTACCGACCACGTCACCGACGTAGGCAACCGGGAAGCCCTTGGCCTTGACGGCTTCGATCTGGGCCAGCGGGCCGACCGAACCAGGCTGCTGCGGCTCGATGCCGTCGCGGGCCATTTTCAGCATGGCCAGGGCGTGCAGCGGGATGTCAGGGCGCGACCAGGCGTCCGGGGCAGGGGACAGGTCGTCGGTGTTGGTTTCGCCAGGCACCTTGAACACGGTCAGGGTGTACTTGTCGGCGATGGCCGGGCGCGAGGTGAACCACTCGCCGGCAGCCCAGGATTCCAGCACGGCCTTGGCGTGAACGTTGCCGGCCTTGGCTTTTTCGGCCACGTCGTGGAAGGCATCGAACATCAGCAGGGTGTGCTTGAGCTGTTCGGCCGCGACGGCGCCCAGTTCGGCGTCATCCAGCAGTGCGACCAGCGTTTCGATGTTGTAGCCGCCCTGCATGGTGCCCAGCAGTTCGGTGGCGTGCTTGCGGTCGATCAGAGGCGACTTGGCTTCGCCCTTGGCGACGGCGGAGAGGAAAGCGGCCTTGACGTAGGCAGCTTCGTCGACCCCTGGCGGTACGCGGTTGGTGATCAGGTCTACGAGGAAGGCTTCTTCGCCGGCCGGCGGGTTTTTCAGCAGCTCGACCAGGCCTGCAGTTTGTTCGGCGTTCAGCGGCTGGGGCACGATACCCAGGGCGGCACGCTCTTCGATGTGTTTGCGGTAGGCTTCAAGCACAGTTATTTCCCTCATCAGTGGTCCCTAAAGGGGGTCCGGGACGCTCATCCAGCATTCAATGCACCCATGCGCTGCCACGGCTTTGTGGGCCGCCCAGCCAGAGTCGCAAAGAATCCTTACAGAAGCTGCTTTCAAAGTTTTACGCCTGCAGAACGGGGAGCTGATGAGGGCTGGCACGGGCATGCGAGGGATGCATGGCCCGGGCCAACGCCGTTCTACCGGATGAACTGTGCTCGTGACGCTTTGAAAACAGCTTCCAACGGACATTGTTGCCTTTGAAAAGGCGGGATGATTCTACGGCAAAAAAAGCTCGAACGTAAGGCGGCGAAGATGACTTTAACGAGTGACCCTGGTTAGACAAAGGGCTAACATGAGCCCGTGTTCCACCGCCAAGCTGTTGTTTTTCATGTCCAACAAGTCCATCAAGACCCCTTGCGTCGGCCTGTGCTCCACGGTTTACGGAGACACGGTTTGCCGTGGCTGCAAGCGGTTCCACCACGAAGTGATCAACTGGAACGGCTACGACGATGCGCAGAAGCGCGCCGTGTGGCTGCGCCTGGAGCAGCTGCTGGTGCAGGTGATGATGGCCAAGCTGGAGGTGTTCGACAAAGACCTGCTGCGCCAGCAACTGGAGCAGCGTTCCATCCGCTTTGTCGAGCAGCAGTCGGAATATTGCTGGGCGTACCAGCTGATTGCCCGCGGGGCGCGGATGATCCGTGATCTGGAGGCCTATGGCATGGTGCTGTTGCCGGAATTCCGCGACTGGGAGCTGCCGCAGTTGCGCGACGCCATCGACCGCGAGTTCTTCCTGCTGTCCGAGGCGCATTACCAGCGCTACATCGCCCCGGCGTTCCTGCAACAGGCTTTGGAGTAGGCTGTTTCCCGCTGATTTCGGGCGGCATCGCTCGCGTAGTGTCCGGCGTTTTCCATGCACAGGAAGCGCCCATGAGCGAATATGTCTACCACCCGGAATTTTCCTTTTTGGCTCGCTGCTGGTGGCAGCTGGGCGATGAGCTCCTGCATCCCGATCAGTGGGACGCTTCGACCGCCAGGCTTGCCCCCATGTGGCTGCATTATGGCGGGGCCGGGTTTCACAATGACCACTGGTACCGGTATCTGCGGGCCGAGCCCGAAGGCACCGGGCCATTGCGGCTGGAGCCATGGAGCTACACCTTGCCCAGTCATGTGTATGGCGAGCTGTTCTGGTTCGGAGCCTATGTCAGCGGTACGGACCGGACCGGGGCGACGCTGCGCTATGAAATGCGGCCTTATGACCGAAACTGGAAACCGCTGAACCGGATTGTCTACAGTAAGCCGGGGGCGCTGTCAGGCTTTGCAGGCTATGCGGGCGTGAAGGACCAGACCGAGGCGGGGGCCGGGCGTCAGCATCTGGCCGACCCGCAGCACCTGTGGAACCTTTCGGGTATCAACCACAACGATATCAAGCGCGGGGCGCGGTTATGCAATGTCGTTCTGGTCGACGCCGCCGGGCAACGGGCCAGGCGCCTCGCCAACCGGGAGGCGTGGCTGATAAACACGCTGACTGGCGAGCCAGGCCTGATGGCCCTAGAAGTGCTGGACTACGCCCATGAAGCGCGGGATGTCGCCTGGGGCACGGGCCTGCAGCGGGCGGGCAGCAGTCATGTGTTCAAGGCAGAGCACAGTTTCATCGCCAGTTTGTGCTGGCGGCCCGACGAGACACCAGCCGGCTCCACGGACGGCGCGCAGGGCTTGGTGGCAGCTCGCTTTGACGAAGGCTGGGAGTGGAACCCACGGGCAAGGTTGAGTGTGGAGCAGACCGATTCGTTGGGCACGCGCTGGCGCGACGATGAAACCCGACCGGCATGCGAGCGTTTCTGGTTTGCCGCCTACCTCGATAACGGGGTGTATGCGTATGAGATCTGGCCGCTTGACGAGCGCGGTCGGCGCCTGAACTTCACCCTGCGCAAACAGAAGGGCTGGACCATGAGCCTGGCGCAGCGCTGGCAATCGGTTCGTGCGCAGGCGGATTTTCTCTGGCATCTGGACGGGTTGGACCCGGCTGCCCTGCAGGTGGGGGCAACAGTGGCCAACGTGAAGCTCAGGCACAGCAGTGGCCGAGTCGTGAAGCTGGCAGATCGCAGCGAACGCAGGCTGGGTACGGAGACGCTGGGTGAGGAAGGATCCCTGAGTGTGCAGGTGGTTGAAACCTCGGCCAGGTTCTAGGGGGGCGCAAGGGCGCTGCTACAGCGCCCTTGCCGGGGTTCAGTCGCCGCTGTACTCGCAGCCGCTGGTGCAGGTCTCGTGGATGCGGACCTTCGACAGTTCCGGCAGCAGCGGCTTGACCTGGTCCCAGATCCACTTGGCGATCACTTCGCTGGTGGGGTTTTCCAGGCCAGGAATGTCGTTCAGGTAGTTATGGTCCAGTTGCTCGTAGATCGGCTTGAAGATCGCCTTGATCTCGGCGAAATCGCGGATCCAGCCGGTGTGCGGGTCGAGCGGGCCGGTCAGGTGCAGGCCGACCTTGAACGAGTGGCCATGCAGGCGACCGCATTTGTGCCCGGCAGGTACGTGAGGCAGGCGGTGGGCCGATTCGAATGTGAATTCCTTGAAGATTTCCACGCTGTCATAACTCTATGTGAATCAAGAATGCGCGCAGTCTACCAGCATGGCCGCTACAAGGCTTGCAGGCGTTCATGCAACCGCCCGGTGGCAATCAGCTCCAGCAGCTCGTCGCCCAGCCGCTGGCTCTCGGCAATGGCCTTGTACCAGTAGCGCTTGCGGCCAGGCGCATCGCCCATGAAACGCTTGAAGTCGTTGCGGTCGGGCAGCTTGCCGTAGGGCAGCGCCGCCAGGTACTGCGGCGAGGGTGTCATCAGCAGCACGTTCTGCAGGCGGGTGGCATCGCCCTTGCGCCAGGGCAGGGCCTTGTCGAACCAGCCGGGTACGACCTTGTCGGTGAAGTGCGGGTACAGCACCAGGTCGTCGCCGCGGTAGGGCAGGTCGAGGTGGTAGTCCAGCAGGCCGCCGTCGCGGTAGGTGCCTGCACCTGCGCCTGGGATGTCTTTCACACCTTCCATGACCATGGGGATGGACCCTGAGGCGAGCAAGGCATGACGCAGGTTGGCCAGGTCCAGCGGCAGGCAACGCGAGGGGAAGTCGGTCAGTGCGTCGAGCGGCGGCGTGGCGCGGCCGTCGTGCAGGATGATGCGCTCGAAGTGCCGGGCCAGGCGCGAGCGGCCGAGCAGGTTGCTGGCGATCACCGAACCCAGGCCGAGGCCCAGGCGGCCGCGATGGTCGTGGGCGAGCTGGCCATGGCTCTTCACTACCAGGATGTTCAGGCGATAGTGCGGGTTGGCCAGCAGTTGGCCGTCGCGGCCTTGCAGCAGGTTGTCGAGCATGTGGTGGCAGCTGCGGCTGATTTCGGCCGGGGTGACGCCCTTGGCGAAATCCTGCTCGGTGTACAGTTCGCCCAGGCGACGGATGCCTGCGACCGGGTCGTCGAGGCAGGCACTGGCGAAGCGCCAGGCGCCGATCGAGGCGCCGATCAGCGCACGTTGGCGTGGTGCCGACGGCAGCCACTCACCGAACAGCGCCAGGTCCAGGCCCTGGATGCCCAGCGGCTTCGGCCCGCCAGCCGCACCCGGCAGCACACCGACATCGGCCGCCTGCAGGCCGCGCTCGCGGACCTGCCGCAGGGCACGTTGGCCGGCCTTGAAGGTGAGGGCGGGGTACTTGATGTGAATGGCGCTCATGGCGGGTCTCTTGGGCAGCAGGCGGTCATTATAAGGCTTCATGCGAATACCCTGTGGGAGCGGGCGCGCCCGCGAATGGCCCAGCGCGGTGTATGGCACCGGCTGCGCCGGTGTTCGCGGGCATGCCCGCTCCCACAGGGACCGCGCAGGATTCGGTGATGGCGAGACAGCAGCCCGACCTGCGCTATCATGGCGCCAGTTGTTTTCAGGTTGAATTAAGGACCGGTGGTTAATCTTAACCCGGTAGACAACTTGCACAGTTCTCAGGAGAGAAGAACGATGAAACACATGACTGCCCTGTTCACCGTAGCCGCCGCCCTTGCCCTGGGCGCCCATTCCGCCATCGCCAAGGATGTGCAGCCCGACGAAGTGGTCAAACTGGTCAATGCCAAGACCGTCAAGTCGCTGGACGAACTCAAGGCCGCCGCCGTGGCCAAGCACCCGGGTGCCACCGTCACCGACTCCGAGCTTGAAGACGAGTACGGCCGCTACATCTACAAGGTCGAGTTGCGCGACACGCAGAACGTCGAATGGGACGTGGCGCTGGACGCCAAGACCGGTGAAGTGCTGAAGGACGAGCGGGACAACTGATGACCCACCTACTGCGGCCGGCGCGCTACCTCGTGCTGGCCCTGCTGGCCGTGTGTTCCCTGGCCGTTGCCCGCGACCTGGACCAGGACGAAGCCCTGGAGCTGCGCCAGAAGGGCATCATCCTGCCACTCGAGCATCTGCTGGAAACCGCCCTGGGGCGTCACCCCGGGGCGCGCCTGCTGGAGGCCGAGCTGGAAGAAGACGACAATCGCTACGAATACGAAGTCGAGTTGCTGACGGCTGAAGGCGTGGTGCGCGAGATCAAGCTCGACGCCAGCAGCGGTGCCCTGCTCAAAGACGAGGAAGACGACTGAATGCGCCTGTTGCTTGTCGAGGACAATGTACCGCTGGCCGATGAACTGACCGCCGGCCTGCAGCGCCAGGGCTACGCGGTGGACTGGCTGGCCGACGGCCGCGACGCGGTGTACCAGGGCCAGAGCGAACCCTACGATTTGATCATCCTGGACCTTGGCCTGCCGGGCCTGCCGGGCCTGGAAGTGCTGGCCCAGTGGCGTGCCGCCGGCCTGGCCACGCCGGTGTTGATCCTTACTGCCCGTGGCTCGTGGGCCGAGCGTATCGAAGGGCTGAAGGCCGGGGCCGATGACTACCTGAGCAAACCCTTCCACCCCGAAGAACTGCAGCTGCGCATCCAGGCGCTGTTGCGCCGTGCCCGTGGCCTGGCCAACCAGCCGACGCTGGAAGCGGCCGGCCTGCACCTGGACGAAAGCCGGCAGTGCGTGAACCGTGACGGCGTGGATATCCAGCTGACCGCCGCCGAGTTCCGCCTGCTGCGCTACTTCATGCTGCATCCGCAGCAGATCCTGTCCAAGAGCCACTTGGCCGAGCACCTCTACGACGGTGAAACCGAGCGCGACTCCAACGTACTGGAAGTGCACGTCAACCACTTGCGGCGCAAGCTGGGCCGCAGCGTCATCGAGACCCGCCGCGGGCAGGGCTACATCTACGCCGGGAGCGCCGCGTGAAGTCGATCCAGGCGCGCCTGAGCCTGGGCCTGGTGGCGGTGCTGGTGGTGGTCGGCCTGGTGCTGGCGCAGCTGACCTTGTGGCTGTTCGAGGTCGGCCTGCAGCGCTACCTGGAGAACGGCCTGCGCAAGGAAAGCGAGAACCTGCTGGTGGCCCTGGTGCGCGGGCCTTCGGGCCTGCAGCTGGATGAGCGGCGTATCTCGGCCGCCTACCAGCGGCCGTTTTCCGGCTATTACTTCCGCATCGATTTCGATAAAGGCACCTGGCGCTCCCGGTCGTTGTGGGATCTGGACATGCCCAAGCCCGCCGCGCCGGGCCTTTCCGACAGCCACGAACTCGGCCCGGAAGGCCAGCAACTGCTTGCCCTGCGTGCCGACTACCGGCGCCTGGGCCAGGACATCTCGATCAGCGTGGCACAGGATTATTCGCCGGTACGCGAAGGTTTTCGGCGCCTGCAGCAGATCGGCCTGGGCATGGGCCTGGTGGCGCTGATCCTGGTGCTGGTGTTGCAGCGCATCACCGTGACCCGCTCGCTGCGGCCACTGGAGCGGGCCCGCCAGCAGATCGCCCAGTTGCAGCAGGGCCAGCGCTCGCAGCTGGATGCCGAGGTGCCCAGCGAACTGGCGCCGCTGGTGGGGCAGATCAACCACCTGCTGAGCCATACCGAAGACAGCCTGCGCCGCTCGCGCAATGCCCTGGGCAACCTGGGCCATGCGCTGAAGACGCCACTGGCGGTGCTGCTGAGCCTGGCCTCCAGCGAGCGCCTGAAGGACCTGCCGGATGTTCGCGCGCAGATGCGTGAGCAGCTGGAGCAGATTCAGCAGCGCCTGGCGCGTGAGCTGAACCGTGCGCGCCTGGCCGGGGATGCGCTGCCTGGCGCGCAGTTCGACTGCGACGTCGAGCTGCCGGGGTTGCTGGGGACGCTGGGCATGATCCATGGCGAGGGCCTGCTGCTGGCCAGGGATGTGCCGCCCGGGCTGCTGCTGCCTTGGGACCGCGAGGACTTCCTGGAACTGCTCGGCAACCTGCTGGACAACGCCTGCAAGTGGGCCGACAGCGAGGTGCGGCTGGGTATCGCACCGAATGCCGAGGGCTACCAGGTGTGGGTCGATGATGATGGCCCCGGTATCCCCGAGGGCCAGCGGCAGCAGGTACTGGAGCGCGGTTCGCGGCTGGACGAGCAGGTAGACGGGCACGGGCTGGGGTTGGGCATCGTGCGCGATATCGTCGAGGCCTGGGGCGGGCGCCTGGCGCTGCTGGATAGCCCGTTGGGCGGCTTGCGGGTGAGCATCGACTTGCCGCGCAAGGCTCGGTAATGCCGGGGCCGCTTTGCGGCCCATCGCCGGCAAGCCAGCTCCCACAGGTACAGCGTTGCTCTCAAGGTTGTCGCTGTACCTGTGGGAGCGGCCTTGTGTCGCGAAAGGGCCGCAAAGCGGCCCCAGGATTGATGCGCAACAGTTGAAATTGCTGGGGCTGCTTTGCAGCCCTTTCGCGACACAAGGCCGCTCCCACAGGGATCGCGCCAACTTTTAGAATTTGAGCAAGACAGTTGCTCCCACGCCGCTCGCATCGACCTCAAGCCATGTGCAGGACCCTGTGGGAGCTGGCTTGCCGGCGATGGGCTGCAAAGCAGCCCCATTGTGGGAGCCGACAAGCATGACCCCATGGGCCATATCACCACTGCAAAAAAATTGCAGTACAGCCGCATTTTTTTGAATTAGCCCAATCTCACCCCACCCGGCAAAATTCCCCTACGAAACCCTGCGGTTTCCATCTCTCCACGGACGGAGCCCCTTGTGCTATTGCAACCGCAATACGAGGCCCAGGCCACCTCGGCTGGGCTTTCTTTTTAACCAGAAAAACTACAGATTCCGATTACCTACATGTCTGCCTCGCGTTCCGAAAGTCGTCTGCAGCGGCTGTTGCCAGCGCCCCTGAATATTCCCCCCAAAGAATGGTTGCGTGCCGGTATCGGCGCGTTGCTCGGCCTGTTCCTCGCCGGCTGGCTGACCAGCATGGCCTATGGCCCCAGCATTGCCTTGCACCTGCTCGGCCCGCTGGCGGCTTCGGCCGTGCTGGTGTTCGCCGTGCACTCGGGCCCGTTGGCCCAGCCCTGGCCGGTGCTGGGCAGCTACGCCCTGGCCGGCGCGGTCGGCCTGGCCATGCGCCAGGGCTTCGGCCCGGAGCTGTGGGTGGCCGCTGCCGCCCTGGGTACCTCGATCCTGGTGATGTGCCTGCTGCGCTGCCTGCACCCACCGGGTGGCGGGGTGGCGGTGAGCGCGGTGCTGGCCGACCCGGGGCTGACCGCCATGGGCGACCACCTGCTGGAGCCGGTGCTGCTCAACGCGTTGATCCTGGTAGCGGTGGCGATCCTCTACAACCGCATCACCGGCGTGCGCTACCCGAAAGGCGCGGTGCCGCGCAAGGACCTGCACCACACCCATGACCCGCTGCCCAGCGAGCGGGTCGGCATCCGCGGAGAAGACCTGGACCAGGCCCTGGAAGAACTGGGCGAGTTCGTCGACGTCACCCGTGACGAACTGGAACGCATCATCCTGGCCACCGAGCAACACGCCCTGCAGCGCAGCCTTGGCGGCATCACCGCAGCCTCGGTGATGTCCCGCGACGTGCAGTTCGCCACGCCCGACACCACTCTGGAGCAGGCCTGGAAAATGCTGGCCAGCCACCACCTGAAAACCCTGCCGGTGCTGCAGCAGGGCAAACTGGTGGGAATCGTCAGCCTCAGCGACCTGGTCGGCCCGGCCATGCAGCGTGGTCGCTTCAGTTGGCGCGGGTTGTTCGGCCGCAAGGCGGTGCGCATGGAGCAGGTGATGAGCCGCCGGGTAATCAGCGTCAGCAGCCAGCACCCGCTGGAGCGCTTGCTGCCATTGCTGTGCGAACAGGGCCTGCATTGCCTGCCGGTGCTCGATGCCGACCAGTTGGTGGGGGTGATTACCCAGACCGACCTGATCGCCGGCCTCAAGCGCCAGCTGCTCAGCAAGGCCGAGGTTTCAGATAACCGGGTCCCAGCGTTGTGACCAGTCGCTGGCGCCGGCGGCTACCAGCCGGCGCAGGATGGCGAAGGCCTGTTGCAGGGCTTCGCTGTCGCGCTTGCGCGGGTACACCAGGAAGGTCGGGTAGGTGAATTCCGGCGCCTGCGGTACCCGCTCGAACACGCCGCTGTCCAGATAGGCCTGCACCACCCGCGTGCGGAAGTAGCCACTGCCGCCCTGGTCGAGTATGAACTGCAAGGCCAGCGGGCCCAGGTTGAAGCTCAGCGCCGGGCGCGCGCAGTCGGGCAGGGCGGCATCGTGCTGGCGACGGAAGGCTTCGCCCCAGTCGATATAGATGTACGGGTCCGGTTGGGCGACCCGGCGCACACGGATCAGCTTTTCCTCCATCAACTGCTCCACCTGCAGGCCCGGGCCGTAGGTCGGCTGGTAGACCAACGCGGCATCCAGCAGGCCCATCTCGACCTTGCGCAGCAGCGATTCGCCGTCGCTCACCTCGCTGCGGATGGCATGACTGGGCAGCTCGCGGTGCAGGGCACTGACCCAGTCGAGCAGCATCGGGTTGCCCAGGCTCACCTCACCGCCCACGTGCAGCACTTGCTGGCAGCCTTCGGGCAGCGGCAGGTCGCGGCGCGCCGCTTCCCAGGTTTGCACCATCTGGTTGGCATAACTGACGAATGCCTCGCCGTCGCTGGTCAGGCTGGCGCCGTTGCGGCTGCGCACGAACAGCTGGCAGCCCAGTTGCTGCTCCAGGCGCTGCACCCGCGCGGTGATCGCCGTCTGTGACACGAACAGGCGTTCGGCGGCGGCGACCAGGCTGCCGCAACGCACGATTTCCAGAAAGGTACGGGCCTGATCGATGTCCATGAGCTGCTCGGTGGCTGAAGGGGTGGCCTATTCTAGAGGCTTTGCACCGTTATGGGGCGTTTTTGCGTTGTCTGCAAATTTGCAGGTCGGTTGTGACTTTAGTCCCATGGCGGCGCGGGTGTAGCGGTCCATACTCAAGTTTCGCCCTTCAATAACAACAAGTACCGGGTTTCTTTCGATATGAGCTACCAGCACAGCTACGCCCATTCCATTTCCGACCCTGCCGCTTTCTGGGCGGAACAGGCCGCGCACCTGGCCTGGCACCGCAAGCCTGCCCTCACGCTGCAAGACAATGCCGACGGTACCCACCGCTGGTTTGCCGATGGCCGCCTGAACAGCTGCTACCTGGCCCTCGATCACCAGATCGAGCAGGGCCGTGGCGAGCAGCTGGCGCTGATCTACGACTCGCCGGTGACCGGCGTGCAGCGGGCCTACACCTACCACCAACTGCGCGACGAGGTGGCGCGCCTGGCCGGGTTGTTGCGCCAGCTGGGGGTGAACAAGGGCGATGGCGTGATCATCTACATGCCCATGGTGCCGCAGGCGGCCATGGCCATGCTGGCCTGCGCGCGGATTGGCGCAGTGCACTCGGTGGTGTTCGGTGGCTTTGCCGCCAACGAGCTGGCCTTGCGCATCGACGATGCCCGGCCGACGCTACTGCTGACGGCCTCCTGCGGGCTGGAGTTCGACCGGGTAATCGAATACAAGCCGCTGGTCGATCGCGCCCTGCAACTGGCCCGCCACCAGCCGCGCAACGTGCTGGTGCTGCAGCGCCCGCAGGCGCGTGCCCAGCTGCAGCCAGGCCGCGACCTGGACTGGCAGGCGGCATTGGCCAAAGCCGAGCCGGTGGCACCGGTGGAGCTGGATGCCGGCGACCCGCTTTACATCATGTATACCTCTGGCACCACCGGCAAACCCAAGGGCATCGTGCGGGAAAACGGCGGCAATGCCGTGGCGCTGTGCTACGCCATGCGCCATATCTACGGCATGCAGGCCGGCGATGTTTGGTGGGGCATATCCGACGTGGGCTGGGTGGTCGGCCATTCGCTGATCGTCTATGGGCCGCTGATGAGCGGCTGCACCACGGTGTTCTACGAAGGCAAGCCGATCCGTACCCCGGACGCCTCGGCCTACTGGCGGGTAGTGGAGCAATACAAGGTCAACGCATTGTTCTGCGCGCCCACGGCCATGCGCGCCATCCGCAAGGAAGACCCCGAGGGGGAGCTGATCCGCAAGCACGACCTGGGGTCGCTGCGCCAGTTGTTCCTGGCTGGCGAGAAACTGGATTCCAGCACCCACGAATGGCTGGAACGGGTCAGTGGCAAGCCGGTGCACGACCATTGGTGGCAGACCGAGACCGGCTGGCCGGTCACCGCGCCCTGCGTAGGGCTGGAAGGCAGCGCGGCGAAGCCGGGGTCGAGCAACCGGGCGGTGCCGGGCTATCACGTGCGCGTGCTGGATGACGAGGGCCACCTGCTGGGGCCGAACCACCAGGGTTCGATCGTCATCGCCCTGCCATTGCCGCCCGGGTGCAGCCAGACGCTGTGGGGCGACCACGAGCGTTACCTGCAGGCCTACCTGCGGACCTACCCGGGGTATTACCACACCGGCGATGGTGGCTACCTGGACGATGACGGCTTCGTCTACATCATGGGGCGCACCGATGACGTGATCAACGTGTCCGGGCACCGGCTGTCCACCGGCGAGATGGAGGACCTGGTGGCACGCCACCCGGCGGTGGCCGAGTGCGCGGTGATTGGCGTGCATGACGAGATCAAGGGGCAGGTGCCGTTGGCCCTGGTGGTGCTCAAGGACGGCGAGGGCATTGCCGAGGCGCAGTTGCTGGTGGACCTGGTGGGCAGCGTGCGCGAGGAGATTGGCGCGTTGGCGTGTTTCAACCGGGTGCGGTTGGTGAAGCGGCTGCCCAAGACCCGCTCCGGGAAGATTCTGCGGGCGGTGCTGCGCAAGATTGCCGACGGGCAGGACTATGTGCCGCCATCGACCCTGGATGACCCGGCGGTGCTGGGGGAGATCGAGGCGGTGCTGGCGGATTTGCCCAGGGCGGGTTGATGTTTTGACTTTGCTGGCCTCTTCGCGGGCATGCCCGCTCCCACAGGTATTGCACAGTTCTCAAGGCCTGTGACATCCCTGTGGGAGCGGGTTTACCCGCGAAGAGGCCGGCCCAGGCAATCCAGTTCTAGGGCCCTACCTGATGCAGCTGCCCCAACCGGCTGCGCGTACGCATCAGGTCGGCAAGTGGCCCGCCCAGGCTTTCTTCCAGCGGCCGCTTGCCGATCACCAGCACCTGCCGGTCCTGGTCATACAGCACATCCACCAGGTTGACGAAGCGCTGCTGCGCCGCCAGCGAACATTCAGACAGATCATCCAGCCCATCGATGATCCACTCATCGTACTGCCCTGCCAGCACCAGGTAGTCGATCACTGCCGTGGCCTTTTCGCACAGGTCGTCAAAGCCAAGCACCACCCGACGGCCATCGACGGCCAGCGCGCGCAGCGGGCGCTTGTTCACTTCCAGCATCACCGGCTGCGGCTCGGGGACCTTCAGCGCCTGGCGCTGCGCTGCATTGCCCGGCCACACATAGTGGCCCCGGGTAAAGCGCTGATGCTCGCGGTTGGCCGGCAGGCTGCGGAAATCGGTATCGCCCCCCACTTCCAGCACTTCCATCGCGCTGTTGATCAGGCGGATCACCGGCAGGAAACGTTCGTGGTACAGCGGGTTGGGCAGCAGCCCTTCGGGTGCATAGTTGGACGTCACCAGCAGAAACACGCCGCGGCTGAACAACGCATTGAACAGCCGGGTGAGCAGCATGGCATCGCCAATGTCGTGCACATGGAATTCGTCGAAGCACAGCACCTGGCAATCGCCTACCAGCTCGTCGAGGGTCGCGCCCAATGCATCGTCCAGCGCCCGGTGGCGGTGCATGCCCTGGTGCAGGCGGGCGAAGAAGTCATGGAAGTGCAGGCGCAGCTTGGCCTGCACCGGCACGGCCTGGAAAAAGCCATCGAGCAGCCAGCTCTTGCCCCGGCCTACCGAACCGTACAGGTACAGGCTGCGCGGCTGGCCTTGTTCGAGCTGCGCCAGCTGTTCGGCCATGCAGTGGATCACCCGGCGTTGGCCGTCGCTGAGCTGGTAACCGCGGCTGTGCGCCTTGTCCTCGAACCAGCCGAGCAGTTCGCTCTGGTTGGCGGCGGCGCCGCGCAGGCGTTGGCCAAGCTGGCGTAGCGGGGTAGGGATCCAGGCAGGCAAAAGCAAAGCTCCTTGGGCGATGGCGGGGCAGCGTGCAGCTTGCCCGAGGGCGGCCATTTTGACCAATACAGAAAGTGCGCGGCAATCATCGCCTGATGAGATAGGTTTGCCATGGCAGGCATACAGTAAAGGCTGGAGCCGATGCGAGGAGGGGCGAGCATGCACGCCGACCATGATCTGCAGCGTTTCGTCGAGGCGCAGAACCCTGTGTATGACCAGGTGATGCAGGAGCTGCAGGCCGGGCGCAAGCGCAGCCACTGGATGTGGTACGTGTTCCCGCAGCTCGATGGCCTGGGCCACAGCGCCATGGCCGAACGCTATGCGCTGGCCGGTATCGACGAGGCCCGTGCCTACCTGGCTCATCCGCTGCTTGGCCCACGCCTGGAGGCCTGCGTGACTGCACTGTTGCAGCACAGCGACAAGAGCGCCCGTGAAATGCTCGGCAGCCCCGACCACCTCAAGCTGCGCTCGTGCCTGACCCTGTTCGCTCGGGCGGCGCCCGACAACCCGCTGTTCCAGCTGGCGCTGGTGCAATTTTACGGCGGTGATCAGGACGCCCTGACCCTGGCCATGTTGCAGGGTTAGCTCAGGCCTTGTGCTCCAGTTGGCGCTCGATCATGTACTTCACTGCCAGCCGACGTTCTTTCAGGCGGCGCAGGTCTTCATCCTCGAAGTTGCCCGCCGAGATCGACTCGGCGGCCAGCACCTGGTTGTCGATGTCCATGTACTCGTCCAGCAGCCGGTCCAGTGCCTTGTCCTGCTGACGGCGTTGCTGGACGATTTCGCGCGGGTAGTGCAAGTCCTGGTAAAGGTCGTGGGAGACAGGCATGGGGTCCTCCTTGGTCAATGCAGATGGCTCATCTGATTGGAAGGGAGGAAAGCGATTGTGTTGAAGCCAAGCGGGCGGAAAACGACGGATGGTCGCCGCGCCAACCCCGAAAATGACTAACTCGCTGTTTTTTGGTAATTTTTTTTCATCAGGGGGTTCACAGACTGAAAGTTTGTTGTTAAAGTGCCGCGCATTCCAAGACAACAACCCAGTTGTCACTCAGTTGGAATTGTCAGAGCAGCAAACGCTGCATCCGATACAGGGGCGTCGCCAAGCGGTAAGGCAGCAGGTTTTGATCCTGCCATGCGTTGGTTCGAATCCAGCCGCCCCTGCCATTTTCCTGCTTCAAACGTATCTCGGTCCGGTGCTTGGAAAGACAAGCGCTGGGCTTTGTCGTTTCCGCAGGTTTTGTCGTGGGTTGTTCGGTCACCTGGCAGTTCCAAGCATCTCGTTCAGCAAGCGGGCCAGTTCATCGGCCTGTACCGGCTTCTGGATCACCAGGCTGCCCGGCAACTCCAGCCCCTGCAATTCTGCATAACCGGTTAGCAGTACCACCGGCAGTTGCGGGTACCGCTCGCGTGCCGCCAGTGCCAGTTGCGCACCGTTGAACTCGGGCATGGCGAAATCGCTCAGTAGCAGGTCGATCTGCTCATCCAGCAAGGCCAAGGCCTGTTCGCCACTGTGCGCCTGGCGCACCTGGTAGCCGTACTGGCGCAACACATCACCGAGCATGTCGCGTACCAGATGGTCGTCATCCACCAGCAGCACGGTGCGATTGCGGCCGCTTTCGCTTATCGAGTGGCTGAACAGCGACGGCACCGGTTCGTTGACGGCTTCACCCTTGACTGCCGGCAGATACACGGCCACCTGGGTACCACGCCCCGGCGTGGTGTCGATGCGCACGCCACCCCCGGACTGTTTGGCGAAGCCGAATACCTGGGCCAGGCCCAGGCCCGAGCCCTTGCCGATATCCTTGGTGGTGAAGAACGGCTCGAACACCTTGGCCAGCACCTCTTCACTCATGCCGCAGCCGGTATCGCGGATGCTCAGCATCACGTACTCGCCAGGGTCCGGGTCTTCCGGGCGCTGCGGGCGGGCGTCGATCCGGGTGTTGCGGGTCGACAGCGTCAGTTGGCCGCCGTCGGGCATGGCATCGCGGGCATTGATCGCCAGGTTGAGAATGATCATTTCGGTCTGGGTCGGGTCGGTCAGCGCCTGCCACAGGGTCGGTTCCAGGTCCAGGCGCACCGAGACATTGCCGCCCAAGGTGCGGCGCAGCAACTCTTCCAGGCCGGCCAGGGTGCGGTTGAGGTTCAGCGCCACCGGTTCCAGGCGTTGGCGGCGGGAGAAAGCCAGCAACTGCGAGGTCAGCTTGGCGCCGCGCTCGCCGGCTTCGCGGATGTGCGTGAGCCGCGCACGGGCTTTTTCAACGTCGGCTTTGGCCAGGTCGCGCTCGAGGAAGCTGGCACCCGTCAGGATTACCGTCAGCAGGTTGTTGAAGTCGTGAGCCACACCGGCGGTCAGCTGGCCGACCGCTTCAAGCCGCTGCATCTGCTGCAGCGCGGCCTCGATACGTTCGCGTTCGGCGATCTGCTCGCGCAGGCGGGCGTTGGCTTCGGCCAGGCCCAGGGCGGCTTCGCGCTCGCTGGTGATGTCGCGCGCCACCACGTACAGCAGGGTGTCTTCCGGCACCACCACCCACGACAACCAGCGTTGCTGACCACCGGCATCCAGGATACGCCCGACAAAACGGGCGCTGGTGCGGCCATGGGCGAGGGCGGCCAGTTCGGTGAGCAGCAGTTCCTGGTCGGGCTCGGGCAGCAGGTGCAGCAAGGACGACTGGCTCAGGCGTTCGCGGGACAAGCCCAGGCTGGCTTCCCAGGCGGGGTTCAGCGCGACTGGGGTCAGGTCCTTGTTGAGCACGGCCAGCAAGTCCTGCGACAGCTCCCAGGCACGGTCGCGTTCGCGGGTGCGGCGCTCGACCCTTTCACCCAGCATCTCGTTGAGCTGGCGCAGTGCCTGGTTGGCCAGGCGCTGGGCATGGATGTCCTGCAGCACTCCGGAAAAACGCATGCACTTTCCGTCGACGAACTGGCTCTGGCCGCTGCTGAGCAGCCAGCGCGGTTCCAGGCCAGCGGGTTGGGCGATGCGGAATTCGACCCGATACAGGCCGCCACTTTCCGGGCACATGGCGTGCTCCACCGCCTCGCGCACCTGCGGCAGGTCGTCGGGGTAGATGCCGGCGTAAAACACCTCGAGGCTCATTTCGGTATCGGCGGGCAGGCCGAACAGGGTCTTGCAGCGGTCATCCCACAACAACAGGCCTTCTTGCGGGCGCATGTCCCAGGTGCCCATGCCGGCAGCGTCGATGGCAATGCGTGCACGTGCCTCGACGTCGGCCAGGGCTTCTTCGGCGCGGCGCCGGCGCTGGCGCTCCTGCACTTCGGTCAGGGCCCGGCGTACGGCCTTGGGCAGCAGCGGCAGGTTCTTCTTGAGTACATAGTCGGTGGCGCCCAGGCGGATCATTTCCACCGCATGTTCTTCGCCATAGATGCCAGACAGGAAGATGAACGGAATGTCCGGTGCCAGGCGCTGGGCGATGGCCAGCACTTCGGTGCCGGACGAGCCCGGCAGCACGCAGTCGCACAGGATCAGGTCGTAGCGGGCCTCGCTCAGGGCTTGCTCGACACCGGCATGGTCGAACACCAGTTGCGCCTGCACCTGCAGCCCGCTGCGCTCCAGGCGCATCAGGGTCAGTTCGGCGTCCATCGAGTTGTCTTCGACTATCAGCAGTTTCAGCGGCGTTGGCTGCATCGTCGCGGGCACCTCAGATGCTGCCACGCCGGTTCAGGCGCAGCGAGCCGGGTGGCGGTTCGTTGAGTACCGCCCAGAACACCCCCAGGTCGGAAATGGCAGCGACGAATTCCTTGAACTCCACCGGCTTGACCACGTACGCGTTCACCCCCAGCTCGTAGGCGCGCAGCAGGTCGGGCTCCTCGCGCGAGGACGTCAACATCACCGTCGGGATGCTGCGCAGCTCGGCAGTGGCGCGCACTTCCTTCAGCACCTCCAGGCCGTCGACCTTTGGCAGTTTCAGGTCCAGCAGCAACACGGCGGGGTTGCCATCGTCACGTTCGGCATAGGCATTGCGCCGAAGCAGGTAGTCGAGTGCCTCGGCACCGTCACGCAGCACGATGACCTCGTTGGCCAACTGGCTGCGCTCCAGCGCCAGGAGCGTCAGCTCCAGGTCCCGTGGGTTGTCTTCGACCAGCAGGATGGGTTTGAGCATGATGGTAGCGGTGCCTCAGGTAGTCGCGGGGTGGCGCGGGAGGGTGAAGTGGAAGGTTGCACCCTGGCCAACCTTGCCATGGGCCCAGACCCGGCCGTCGTGGCGTTCGATGATGCGACGCACGCTGGCCAGGCCGATCCCGGTGCCTTCGAAGTCTTCCATGCGGTGCAGGCGCTGGAACACGCCGAACAGTTTGTTGGCGTAGGCCATGTCGAAGCCCACGCCGTTGTCGCGAATGCAGATTTCGGTTTCGCCCGGGTGTTGCACGGCGCTGATGCCGATGCGCGCCGGGGTGCGCCCACGTGTGTATTTGATGGCGTTGGCCAGCAGGTTGTGCAAGGCCATGTTGATGAACGCCGGGTCACCGACCACCTTGGGCAACTGGGCGATGTCCCATACAATTTCGCGGTTTTGGTAGTCGGGCGCCAGTTCGCTGCGAATGGCCTCGACCAGGGCGTTGAGGTCGACCTCGGACAGGCGCAGGGCAGAGCGGCCCATTTGCGAGAAGTTGAGCAGGTTGTCGACCAGGCTTCCGGCAAAATGCGCGGCTTCCTCGATGTGTTGCAGAAAGCGCCTGCCGCGCTCGCTGAGGCCCTGGCCCTCGATTTCGCCGAGCAGTTCGGAGTAGCCGGCAATATGGCGCAGGGGCGCGCGCAGGTCATGGGACACGCTGTAGGAAAACGCTTCGAGCTCCTTGTTCGAGCGGCGCAGCTCCCCAGCCAGCTGCGCCAGTTCCTCGGCCTTGCGCAGGACAATGCCGAGCACTGCCGTGCGCAGCTCTTGCACGCCTTCGATGACCAGCGGGTGCCAGGGTTCGCAGTAGCCGCGCAGTTTTTCCTGCCAGCTTTCGAAACTGTGCCGCGGGTCGAGGTTGCCCTGCGGCCCGACCTGTTTGTTCGGCTGCCCGGCCCAGTTCACCGTGCGCACCTGCTCGGGGCGGAACCACAGCAGGTAGTGCGAGTGGATCTGCGAAATGGCCACTGCCAGCACACCGCCTGCATGGGCCGCGAGCTCGGGCAGTTCATCGATGTCGCGGCGCAGGTTGTCGCTGTGGAACACGCTCTCTTCGCCACGCTGGGAGAGCCAGTGCACCAGGGCGTTTACCTGCGCGGCCGGAGGGGTCTTGCCGATCAGGTCGCAACGTTCGGCGGATATGACTGCGGCACCTTGGGCGCCGGCGAAGGCCAGCAGTACTTCCGGCAAGTCGCGCAGGCCGTCGCCGACACTGTCATGGTCGGCCATGGACGAGATCATGCGCACGATGTGTTGGCGCAGCTCCAGCAACTGGCGAGTGTTGGCGTGGGACTCGCGCGACTCGATCTGCAGCGACAGCACACTGGCCAGCAGCTCGCAGGCGGTACGGGTGCGCAGGTCCACCGGGCGCGGCTGTTCGTGGTGACAGGACACCAGCCCCCAGAGCTGCCCGTCGACCACGATCGACAGCGACATCGATGCCAGGGTACCCATGTTGCGCATGTACTGCAGGTGTACTGGCGACACGCTGCGCAGCGCGGCAAAGCTCAGGTCCAGCGGCTTGCCGGTGCGCGGGTTGGCAGCGGGCAGCAACGGCGAGGCCTGGTAGTTGGCGTCCTCGATCACGCGGATGCGGTTGATTCGGTACAGCTCGCGCGCCTGGCGCGGTATGTCCGAAGCGGGGAAACACAGGCCCAGGTAGCTCGGGTACCCCGGGTCGGCAACCTCGGCCAGCACCTGGCCGTTGCCTTCGGCATCGAAGCGATAGGCCTTGATCCTGCCAAAGCCGGTGATGCGCTTGAGCTGCAGCACGGTTTGCTGCAGCAGTTCCTCGAGGCTGCCGGCCTGGTGCAGGCGGCCTACGAAGCTGCGCACCAGCGGGTAGTAGTCGCCTTGCCCGGCAAGGTCCGCCGGCAGACGAGGGGGTTCGAATTCGGCGATCAGCACCTGGTCGTGACGATGGACCAGCAGGTGCAGGTTGCCGCGGCAAGGCGCGTCCTGGCGCAGGTGCACATCGCTGATGTGGAACGGAAAGACCTCGTCCTGCGGCAGGCGCGCCAGGTGCAGGCGCAGGTCGAAGGCACCGCTGACCAGTTCGGCGAACTCGCGACCTATCAGTTCACTGGCCGGTATGCCCAGCCAGTGTTCGACATTTTCACTGGCCTGGAGTACCCGCATGTCGGTTTCGTCCAGCACCAGCAGGAAACCGTGGGGCTGGATGCTGCCAGGCAGCTGGATCGGCTCCTGGGCGCAGCGCTCGAGGGCTTGGGTGAGCGTGCTGTCTGCAATCATCTATGAAAACGCTCCTGTCGTGTCCTTCCATGCATGCCGCATGAGTCTAGGCAGGATGAAGGGGATACACCCTAACAGAATATCGGCCCAGATAACGGCCTTTGGCCATTTGAGGAGAATGTCGGCGATGCGTTCTGTGTCGTGCGGCTTTTTTTTCAGGTGGTAGCGCTTTTTGGCTAATACAAAAAAATGGCTCGATGCCAGCAGCGTGATGCCACTCCGCTGCTACGCTCAGGTCAGCAGACATCGACAAGGATAATTAGGTGACGGAGCGCTACCTGGCCGCCCTGTTGGGCCTTATGTTGAGCAGCAGCGCCATGGCGGCGGACTTCCTGGTGGAGGTGCGGGTGCTGGTGCAGCGCGGCTGCATGCTGGTCAACCAGCCCCGCGATGCCGGGGCTCAGGCGCTGGGGCGCATCGACCTGGGCGCTGCTGCACGGCTGGATGGCCCTGGGGCGCCGCTCACCGGCGCGCTGTTGAGCCAGCGCCCGCCACGCCTGGAATGCAATCCCCACACCCCCTATCAGGTCCGCGTCGACGGTGGTCAGCATGGCGGCGTCGGCGATTTGCGCTTCCTGGCCAGTGACGATGCCACGGCCCGGCCCATCCCGTATCGCCTTTACCGCGACGCTGCCTGGCGCGAACCGCTGGCGGTGAATGTGGCGCTTTCGGCGCGGGTGCCGGACAGCGGTTCGGTCGAGCTGCCGTTGTTTGCTCGGATCGACAAGCTGGCCTGGGTACCGCCTGCAGGCTTGTACGCCGACCTGCTCAAAGTCACCGTCAGCTGGTAGGGATGCCGCCATGCACAAGGACGCGATGCCATGAACCGTACCTCGATCCTGCTGCTTTCCCTGGGCCCGCTGCTGGTGCCCGGTGGTGCCGCGCATGGCACCAGCACCGGTTTCATCCAGGCGCGGCTGGTGATCAGCACCGCTTGCCAGATCAGCAGCAACGAGACGCAACCGGCAACGGTGGGTAACCCCGGCCTGATGGACTTCGGCGAGCGCGGACCGAACTGGGACCAGCCGCTGCGCAGCCGGGTTGATGATGTGAGCGGCGAAGGCAGCCTGCAGATCAGTTGCACGCCCGAGGTGCGGGCGTTCAACGTGCGCATCAACGGCGGCCTGAATGGCAGCGACGGCATACGGCGCCTGAGCAACGGCCGCGAGCTGATCCCCTATCAACTGGCGATCGACCCAGGCGGTAACAGCCGCTACGGCATCGGCCAGGCGCGTGCCTTCACCATCAGCAGTACCCGGCAGATACCGATCCCCATCTACGGTGTGGTAGTGGCGCAACCGCGCGCGCTGCCGGCCGGGCTTTACCGTGACACCCTGAGGGTGACCCTGGACTGGTAACGACACAAGGAGACTTCGATGCGAACGAACCTTTCACGCTGCATCCTTGCCGGCCTGGGGCTGATGCTGGCTTCCCAGGCGCAGGCCGCCACGACCGGGACCATCGACTCGAAGCTGACCTTGACCGCGGCGTGCCAGGTCAATGGCAGCTCGGGCACTTCGGGGGTGAACTTCGGTGCCCTGGACTTCGGTACTCGCGATGCCCTGTTCACCAGCGCAGACGCCCAGGTGATCGGCGGCGGAGGAGGGGCGATCAGCATTCTCTGTTCGGCCGGCACGGTACCCGTGATCCGCGTGGGTGCAGGTTCCCACGATGGCCAGTCGGCCGGGGGCAGCCGTGCGCTGGCAGATGGCATCGGCAACTTCGTGCCCTACGACTTCTACACCGATGCCGGGCGCACGCAGGTGCTGGCCATCAACGGCACCATCACCTTGCCGACCAGCAGCGGTACGGCCCAGACCGTCAACCTGTATGGCCAGGCGCGCGGCAAGGCCGGCCTGCCGGCGGGGGTGTACACCGACACAGTGTCCGTCGAGCTGTCGTTCTGAACCATGCGCAGCTGGCTGGCGGGCGGCCTGAGCGGCCTTGGCGTGCTGCTGGCCGCGCCTCTGGATGCGGCGACCACCAGCAGCTTCCAGGTGACGGCGCAGATCGTTGCCGGGTGCCTGGTGGTAGGCGGTGTGAGCAGCTTCGGGACGCTCGACTACGGTTCGCAATCGGCGCTGGCCAGCGGAGTCATCGGCACCTCGTTGGGCGGCAGCACGGTGACCTTCCAGTGCACCCCGGGGGTGGCCTTGAGCATGAGCGTGGATGGCGGGCAGAACAGTGCCAGTGGCACACGCAACCTCAAGCGTACGGGCGGAACGCAGGTGCTGGCCTACCAGTTGTACCGGGATGCGGCATACAGCCAGAGCCTGGGGATCGGCCAGAGCGTGGCCGTGAGCTACACCGACCCGACGGCGATCAAGCTGCCGGTGTACGGGCGGGTCCAGCTGACCGGCACGCAGCCGGCGGGGACCTACACCGATGTGGTGCAAGTGACGGTGACCTGGTGAATGCACCGGCACCAACGACCGGTATCCAAGGAGAGCTTCATGGGGGCAGGCGCGAAGTGGGCGCGTGGATTGATCGGAGCATTGTGGCTGGCGAGCCTGCCGGCCGGGGCGGCCACCTCGGTGCTGATCTGGCCGATCGACCCGGTGCTGGAGGCTGACCAGAAGGCCGGCGCACTGTGGCTGGAAAACCGTGGCACGGCGCCGGCCAACCTGCAGGTGCGCGTGTTCGCCTGGCGCCAGGGTGACTACCAGGAACAGTACCAGGCACAGCGCGAGATCATTGGCAGCCCGCCGGTGGCCAACATCGCTCCCGGGCAGAAGCAACTGATCCGCCTGACCCGCACCGGCCCTTCGCCAGTCGGCCAGGAGCAGGCCTACCGCATCATCATCGACGAAATTCCGCCCGCCATCCCCGTCGACAAGGCCGAGCCCGGCACCACCGCGGCGATCCGCCTGCAGATGCGCTACTCGGTACCCCTGTTCGTCTATGGCGAAGGCCTGTGGGGCAAGGCCGATCCCGCGGGCAAGCGCAATGCCGAGGGCGTCGGCAAGCCGCAACTCAGCTGGCGTGCGGTGACCGTGCAGGGCAAGCCGTACGTGGAGCTGCGCAACACCGGCGCTGTGCATGCGCGGCTGACCGATGTGGTGGTGCAGCAGGGCAGCCAGAGCAAGCCACTGGCCGATGGCCTACTGGGTTATGTGCTGCCGGGGGCCAGCATGCGCTGGCCGGCACCGCTGGCACCGAGTGCCGGCAGTGTGCTGAAGGGGAGGGTAAACGGCCAGAGCAGCGCGGACGCCATCCGCCAAAGCCAATGAGCCTGCGCCTGAATGCCACGCAGGGGCCAGGGAGGACCCGGCAATGGTTGGAAACCGTGTGTGAGGTGGCTGACAGCGAGGACGCACCGCTGGTGCCTGGGGCTGGCCCTGGTCGGCCCTGGCCTGGTGCTGGCCGACGACCTGCCGCCGCCACCCACGGAGCTGTCCGCGATCGCCGATGCCACGTTGTACCTCGAGCTGCTGGTGAACCAGATGCCCAGGGCTGAACTGGTGCCGGTGCAGCAGCGCGCCGGGCAGTTGTACCTGGACAGCGAAGTGTTGCGGGCGGCCGGCGTCTCGTTGCCGGGCAACCCGCAGGGCGAGGTGGCCCTGGAGGCCATCGCCGGGCTGCACGCCGACTACGACAGCCAGAACCAGCGCCTGCTGCTGCAAGTGCCGCCGGCCTGGCTGCCCGACCAGCAACTGGGCGACCGCAACCTGTACCCGGCCAGCGATGCGCGCAGCAGTTTCGGCGCCTTGTTCAACTACGACCTGTACCTCAACGACACCGATGACGGCGGCAGCTACCTGGCGGCCTGGAACGAACTGCGTCTGTTCGACAGCTGGGGTACGTTCTCCAGCACCGGGCAATGGCGCCAGTCGTTCAATGGTGCGCCGACCGACGACACGCGCCAGGGCTTCTTGCGTTACGACACCACCTGGCGCTTCACCGACGAACAGCGCCTGCTGACCTACGAAGCCGGTGACCTGATAACCGGGGCCTTGCCCTGGACCAGCTCGGTGCGGGTCGGTGGCCTGCAGTTGTCGCGCGATTTCGCTGCGCGCCCCGACCTGGTCACCTATCCGCTGCCGGCGTTCTCCGGTGAAGCGGCGGTACCGACCTCGCTGGACCTGTTCATCAATGGCTACAAGTCCAGCACCAGCGAATTGCAGCCGGGCCCCTACACGTTGACCAACGTGCCGTTCATCAACGGCGCCGGGGAGGCGGTGGTGGTTACCACCGATGCCCTTGGCCGGCAGGTGTCGACCACCTTGCCGTTCTACGTCACCAGCAGCCTGCTGCAGCAGGGCCTGAGCGACTATTCGGTGGCAGCCGGCAGCCTGCGCCGTGACTACGGGGTGCGCGATTTTGCCTACGGCCCCGGGGTTGCTTCGGCCAGCCTGCGCTACGGGGTCAGCGACATCTTCACCCTGGAGACCCATGCCGAAAGCGCCGAATCGCTGATGCTTGGCGGCCTGGGCGGCAACATGAGGCTGGGCAACCTCGGCGTGCTCAACGCGGCCCTGGCGCAGAGCCGGTTCGACGGCGACAAGGGCCACCAGGTCGCCCTCGGTTACCAGTACAACAGCCAGCGCATCGGCTTCAGCTACCAGCGCCTGCAACGCCATGGCGACTATGCCGACCTGACTCGGGTCGACAGCCGGGACATACAGCTGAGCCAGCGCAGCGAACAGGTCACCTTGAGCCTGAACCTGAACGAATACGGCAACATCGGCGCCGGCTATTTCGATGTGCGCGCCGGTGACGGCACACGAACCCGGTTGATCAACCTGAGCTACAGCAGGCCGCTGTGGGGCAACAGCAGCGTGTATCTGTCGGCCAACCGTGAAGTGGGGGACAGCCAGTGGGCGGTGCAGGCGCAACTGGTGATCCCGTTCGACCTGCACGGCACCCTGGCCCTGGGCATGGAGCGCAGCCAGCAGGGCGAAAGCCTGCAGCGGGTCAACTACAGCCGCGCGACGCCGGTGGGTGGTGGTGTCGGTTACAACCTGGGCTACGCCGCCGGTAGCGAGCGCGATGCCTACCGCCAGGCCGATGTCACCTGGCGCCTGCAGTCGGTGCAGTTGCAGGCCGGTGTGTATGGCAGCAGTGGCGAGATGACCCGCTGGGCCGACGCCAGTGGCTCGCTGGTGTGGATGGATGCCGGGCTGTTCGCTGCCAACCGCATCGACGATGCCTTCGTGGTGGTCAGCACCGGTGGTTACGCCGATGTGCCTGTGCGCTATGAAAACCAGGAGGTCGGCCGCACCGATGCCGATGGCCACCTGCTGGTGCCGTACAGCAGCGGTTACTACCGCGGCAAGTACGAGATCGACCCCATGGACTTGCCCCCAGACATCCTCGCGCCGGAAGTGGAGCAGCGGGTGGCGGTGCGCCGGGGCAGTGGCTACCTGCTGGAGTTTCCGCTCAGGCGCGTGCTGGCGGCCAGTGTCGAACTGGTGGACGCCGACCGGCAGGTGCTCAAGCTGGGCAGCCGTGTCACCCATGCAGAAAGCGGCAGCCAGGCGGTGGTCGGTTGGGATGGCCTGGTGTATCTGGAGAACCTGGCGCCGCATAACCGCCTGCAGGTGGAGCTGGAAGGGGGCGGGCAGTGCCAGGTGGCGTTCGACCTGCCTGAAGCACAAGGTTCGATCCCCTTGATCGGCCCGTTGGTGTGCAAGTGAAGGCCTGCTGGCGTGGTTTGTGGGCATGCGCCTTGTTGTTGTGGGCGGGCTCGGCCTGGGCCAAGTGCACGTCAGTGCTGACTACGCCGGCGGCGTTTGGTTCGCTCAACTCGACCCAGGTACGTGGCGCGGTACAGACAGCTTCCAGTACCAACTCGGGCCTGCAATGCAACGGTTCGGTGATCAGCGTGCTCAGCAGCACCGACTCCTTCAAGATCAAGGTCACCTCTACCACCAGCGGGCTGGTAGGCCCTACCGGGGATGTGATCCCCTACACGCTGTATGCCGACGCCACGACCACCTATCCGATTACCCGTGGCACCGCCTTCGAATTCAGGACCACCGGCATCCTCGACTTGCTCGGGTTGCTCAACGGTACACCGAAGAACGTGCCCATCTACATGCGCACGCAGGTAGGCAGCAACGTATCGGCCGGGTTGTATCAGGAAACCCTCACTGTCGAGTGGACCTGGGACTATTGCGACGGGATTGGTGTTGGCGGGCTTTGCATAGGGCGAGACCAGGGCACTGGTACCAAGACCCTGCTGGTGAGCATGACGGTGACCAACGACTGCCAGATCACCACACCCAGCATCAATTTCGCCAGCGCGCCGGTGGTGGCGGGGTTCGGCACGGTGAGCCAGAGCCTGAGTGTGTCGTGCACCAAGGGCAGCAACTACACCGTGGGCCTGGATGACGGGCAGAACGTGGCCAATGGGCGGCGGCGGATGAAGTCGGCGGCCAACAACTACCTGGCCTATGACATTTTCAAGGGCGCCGGTGCGGTGCGCTGGGGTTCGGTAGGAGCTGCGCGACGGGCCAGTACCGATGCCGATGTGAACCCCGGCACGGGGACCGGCACCGGTAGCCAGGTGTTCAACTACAACGCCAAGGTCTACACCGACCAGGCTACACCCCCGGCTGCGACCTATACCGACAGCGTGCTTCTGGATGTGCAGTTCTGAGCGCAGGGACCTTGTGGCAGCGGCGGTCCGCGTAACCTGTGGGAGCGGCTTTAGCCGCGAAGAATCCAACGGGGTGCATGGCACCGGCTACGCCGGTGTTCGCGGCTAAAGCCGCTCCCACAGGGTCCCTGCTAATTCCATGAGTCATGTGCAGTCCTGTGAGAGCCGGCTTGCCGGCGATGGGCCGTTTCAGTCAGCGCAAATCGCCAACCATCTTCGCCAATGTCTCCAACACCGCCCCGGCCAAATCCTTCGAGCGCGCCCCCGACCACCCGGTGACAGCATCCGGCGCGTCGTCATGGTCCTTGAACGGCATTTCCAGGGTCAGCGACAGGCAGTCATGCGCCATCCCCACCGCATTGCAGGCCAGCGTCGTGTTGGCTTGCCCCGGTTCGTCGCGGGTATAGCCATGCAAGGTCTGGAAGTCGCGGGTCAGGCTGCACAAGGTGCTGCGGAACTGCTCTTCCAGCTTGGCCAGACGCGGCGTGTAGCCGGGGTTGCCCTCGCAGGCCGCGGTGAACACATGGGGAATCTCCTCGTCGCCATGCACGTCGATGAACGCATCCACGCCGTATTGCTTCATCTGCGCCTGGGCGAAGAACACCTCGGGGCTGAGCTCGACGCTGGCGTCCTGCCAGGCACGGTTGAGGTCCTTGCCCTTGAAGTTGGTGCGCAGGTGGCCGAGGAAGGCGCCGTCGGGGTTCATGTTGGGGATCAGGTACAGGTCGGCCTTGGCCAGCAACTGCCGGATCACCGCGTCGTTGGCCTGCAGGCGGTCGATCACGCCCTCCATGAACCATTCGGCCATGTGTTCGCCCGGGTGTTGCTGGGCAATCAGCCACAGCTTGCGCTTGCCTGCGGCGCCATCACCGGCGCGCAGCAGGGGAATGTCGCGGCCCTGTACGCTGCGGCCACTGGCGAGCAATTCGACCCCCGGCAGTTGCTGTGCACGCTCGATCAGCTGGTTGTGGCGCGCGCGCGGGTAGGGCTCGAAGTAGGCGAACCAGATGTGCGGCTGTTCGGCCTTTACCTCGAACGACAGCGCCGTGCCGTCGAACTGGCTGGGGACGCGGAACCAGGTTTGCTGGTCGTAGGAGGCCACGGCGTTGTAGCCGCTCCAAGCGTTCTTGTAGGAGGAACCGGAGGCGTTGTCGAGGCTGAAGCGATGGACCTGGCCCGGCGTCAGCCCGCTGACCTTGAAGTGGAACCACTGGTAGTGGCCGCTGTGGGTGTCCGGGCGGATGGCCAGGTGCACCCGGGCCGGGTTGCTGGCATCCAGCACCTGGATGTTGCCGGAGTCGAAATCGCAGTCGATCTGCAGGGGGGACAGCGTCACGGTCATGTGCCGGGCTCCTTCTGGGGGCTTTGTTGTGAGGCTACTGTACACGGCTTGGCAGGGTTGCTGCGCGAGATCAGGCAACGCGGGGCCGATCAGGCGGTTGATGTATCAGGATATTGCATAGTAGCGCCTGGTTTCATAGCATCTCCCCCCAGGAGATGGCATTCCTCCTTGAACCGCCCCCGCGCTGATGATGCCTACGCATACCCTGTGACAGGGGCGCGTAGGCTATCGCCCGCCGTCTACCCACAGGGTTCCCGTTTACCCTGTGGAGTTTCCCGATGTACCTGTCCCTTTTTTCCGTAGTTGTTGGTGGCAGCGCTGGTTGCGTGTTGCGCTGGCTATTGGGCCTGCGCCTGAATTCGCTGTTCCCGGGCATGCCCTTCGGCACCTTGCTGGTGAACCTGGTTGGCGGTTTCATCATTGGCGGGGCCATGGCGTTTTTCCTGCGCTGGCCCAACCTCGACCCGGCCTGGCGGCTGCTGGTCACCACCGGCTTCTGCGGTGGCCTCACTACCTTCTCGACGTTTTCCGCCGAGGTGATGGCGATGCTGATGCATGGCCGTTATGGCTGGGCCATGGCCACGGTGTCGGCGCATGTGCTGGGCTCGCTGCTGATGACCTTCGCCGGTTTCGCGCTGGTGCGCTGGCTGGGCTGAGCAGGGGCGCGCTGCCTGGCACCGGCTTGGCCGGTGTTCGCGGGTAAACCCGCTCCCACAGAGGCCGCGTCGCGCTTAGGAATTGAATTCTCTGCGCGAAAGCGCAGCCCAGAGTGCCGGGTGATCTCCTACAGGAGTGTCACTAGCCTCAGGTGCGGTGATATCCCTGTGGGAGCGGGTTTACCCGCGAAGAGGCCCGCACAGTCAATGTGTCGCTTCCAGGTTATTTGAAGAACTGACTCGGCGTAGTACCGAACTGGCGCTTGAACATGCTGGCGAAGGCACTTGGGCTGTCATACCCCAGCGTCCCCGCCACATCGATGATCCGCTCGCCCAGGGCGATCCGCTCCAGTGCCTGCATCAGCCGCGCCTGCTGGCGCCACTGGCCGAAGGTCATGCCGGTTTCCTTGCGGAACAGGCGCTGGATGGTCTTTTCGTCCACCCCCAGCTGCTGGCCCCAGTCGGCCACGGTGGCGTTATCGTCAGGCCGCTCGTGCAGCGCGGCGCAGATTGCCTGCAGGCGCTTGTCGCCGGGCTGCGACAGCTTCAGCGGCAAGGTCGGCAGCACGCAGATCTCGTCGAGGATCAGGCGCATCACCCGGGCTTCACGCGAGTCCTCGGCAAACGGCGCGGTAAAGCCTACGGAGGCCTTGATCAGTTCGCTGAGCAACGGCGAGATGCTGATAGCCTTGCTCTGCACGGGCAACTGCACTGCCGCGTCGGTGCGCACGAACACACTGCGCATCTTCACATCGCCCACGCAGCGGATCGCGTGCACCTGGCCGCAGGGCATCCATACGCCGCGGCTGGGTGGCACGGTCCAGCGTTCGTTACCGGACTCGACGATCATCAGGCCTTTGATGGCATAGATCAGTTGGTGCTTGGCATGGCTGTGGGGCTCGATGAACCAGTCGGTCGGGTAGTCCGTCGCACGGCTGCCGACCTCCCAGCTCCACTCATCCACCTCCACCAGCAATTCGTGCTGCGGCTTCAGCATTTCGACCTCTTGTACGGGCAGCCTGGCGCGCCCACTTTAACAGCAGCGGCTGGGGCGGGCTTGCGAGCGGGTTGTTGGCAGCAGCGCGGTGGCCAACCCCAGCAGCGGCAGGAACGAGATGACCTGGTACACCCACTCGATGCCATGCCGGTCGGCCAGTTCACCAAGCCCGGCGGCGCCGATGCCGCTGATACCGAACATCAACCCGAACATCACCCCCGACACCATGCCGACACGGCCCGGCACGGCCTCCTGGGCATACACCACCAGGGCGGCGAAGGCCGAGGACATCACCAAGCCGATGGCCACCGCCAGTACCGCCGTCCAGGCCAGGTTGGCGTAGGGCAGGGCGAGGGCGAAGGGCGCCACGCCGAGGAACGAGACCCAGATCACCGCCTTGCGCCCGATACGGTCACCTACCGGGCCACCGGCGAAGGTGCCCAGGGCCACGGCCGCGAGGAACACGAACAGGTACAGCTGGCTGTGCTGCACGCTCAGGCCGAAATGCTCGATCAGGTAGAAGGTGAAGTAGTTGGTGAACGAGGCGATGTAGACGAACTTGGCGAACATCAGCACGGCGATAACCGCCACCGCACGCCACATGGCACCACGCGACAGGCCGGGAGCCTGCTGGCCGGCGAAGGACTTGAGCCGGGTCTGGCCGTGGCGCACGGTCCAGCCGGTCACCCGCAGCAGCACGAATACCGCCAGCGCGGCGGCCAGCATGAACCAGGCAATGGCCGGCTGGCCGTGCGGAATGACGATGGCAGCGGTCAGCAGCGGGCCGAGGGCCGAGCCGGTGTTGCCACCGACCTGGAAGGTCGACTGCGCGGTGCCGAAGCGCCCACCGGAGGCCATCCTGGCCACTCGCGAGGCTTCGGGGTGGAAGGTCGCCGAGCCCACGCCGACCACCGCGGCGGCCACCAGCAGCATTTCATAGCTGCTGGCGAAGGCGAGCAGGGCGATGCCCACCAGCGTCACCAGCATGCCGGCCGGCAGCAGGTAGGGTTGCGGGTGCTTGTCGGTGTACAGGCCGATCCAGGGTTGCAGCAGGGACGCGGTCACCTGGTAGATCAGGGCGATCCAGCCGATCTGGGCAAAGCTCAGCGCGAAATCGCTCTTGAGCATCGGGTAGATGGATGGCAGCACGGCCTGGATCAGGTCGTTGAGCAGGTGGGCGAATGCGGCAGCGCCGACGATGCGGACCAGAAAGCCCTGGGGTTGGTCGGCAGGCGTGGTGGCGGCCATGGAGGCGGTGGAGGTCGTCATGGGCGATCTTCTTCTGGCGAAAGGGAACAAGGCATTTGCCGAAGAAGGGTAGCCAGTGCCCGGTTTGCCTGTCTCACGCCGAACAGGCAGCCACTGTCGCGTTTCGGACATTCCGGGCCTGACGCCCTGAATTCGCAAGCGGTCCGCGTACCCTGTGGGAGCGGGTTTACCCGCGAAGAATCCAACGCGGTGCATGGCACCGGCTGCGCCGGTGTTCGCGGCTAAAGCCGCTCCCACAGGGTCCCTGCTAATACCTGGCCGCCCTCGGATTCATCGTTCGTGCCGCGCCACCCAGCGCAGCAATGCTGCAATCGGTACGCTGCGATGAGCCTCGTGCCGGTAGGGCTTGCCTTCGGCGGTAAAGCGTTCGCGATAGCGGCTCAGCACCAGGCTCCGGCCATCGGCCGAAACACGGGCCTCCAGTTCATGCAGCAACAGCGGTTGCCGGGCAGCGCCTTCCAGGCGCCTGAACAGCAGCATGGCGGCTTGGGCATCATTCTTCACGGGCACCCCCTGCACAATCCACTGGCCACGCCCCCGGCTCGCCGGCCTTGCCTTCTGCCACCCGGTTGCTGCGCCGCTGCGCGGTGTAGTCACGCAGCGCAAGGTAGTAGTCAGGCCAGGTGCGCAGCAGGTCGGTCAATGGCAGTGCTTCGGCCCGTGCATCGACGATGCCGCCGGCCGTGGCTACGTTGCCCATGGTTTCTACGGTATCGCTGTTGCCGCCAAACGGGTCCAGTGCCAGGCCCAGCAGCGTGCCGCTGGCATCGCGCAGGTTGTGGGTGCCCAGCAGCGGCAGCTCGACGATGGGGCCTGCGGCGATGTTCCACACCCCGAAGGTCTGGCCAAAGTCCGAGCGGTGCTGGCTCAGCCCCATCTTGCCAGACACATCGACCAGCCCCGCCACACCCAGGGTGGTGTTGAAGATGAAGCGGCTGAGGCTGGTCATCGCCCGTTCGCCATTGCCCTGCAGCAGGTCGTTGACGAACACCTTGGGCTCACCGAAGTTGCTGGCAAAGTTGTGCATGCCCTGTTGGGCAAAACCGGGCAGCGTGGCGTAGCCCCTGGCGACGGGGGCCAGCAGATAGTCATCGACCGTGCGGTTGAAGGCGAAAACGGCGCGGTTGGCGGGCTCGGCCGGGTCACTGACCTGATAGGCGACATTGCCGCAGGTCGCCGTGGCCGGTGCACGTTGGCTGCAGCCTCCCGCTGCAAGCAGCGACAAGGCCAGCGCGGCTGAGCGCGCTGAGCGGGAGGCGGATGATGAACGGGACATAGATACATTCCTGGCAAGAACTGGCGGCGATGCTGCGCAGTTTTCTTTGCCCGGGAATGTCCGGATTGTCTCGGCGTCGACACTTTGTTTCCGGGTTGAAATATATGACGGCTGCGTGGGGATGGCCTTAAAGTACGGCTTGGTAACCTTGTTTTGCGGTGCTTTTTTGTGAGCCATTTGCTGATAGTCGACGATGATGTCGAGGTGCTCGACCTGCTGCAGAAGTTTCTCTGCCAGCATGGCTACGAGGTTGATGTGGCCAGGGATGGCAAGGCGCTGTGGCAGGCCGTGGAGCGGCGGGTGCCGGACCTGGTCATTCTGGATGTGATGCTGCCTGGCGACAGTGGCCTGGTGTTGTGCCAGCGCTTGCTGGCCGAGCACAAGGTGGCAGTGATCATGCTCACCGCCATGGGCGAGTTGAGCGACCGGGTGGTTGGCCTGGAGCTGGGGGCAGACGACTACCTGACCAAACCGTTCGCCGCCCGTGAACTGCTGGCCCGGGTGAGGGCAGTGCTGCGCCGTGCCGGTGAAGCGGCCGGGGGCGCGGCGGGCCATGCCTGCGCGACCCTGGAGTTTGCCGGCTGGCGGCTGGATGTGGTGCGCCGCGAGCTGCGTTCGCCGGACAACGTCATGATCCCCTTGTCCAACGGTGAGTTCGAGTTGCTGCTGGTGTTCGCCGAGCATCCGCGGCGGGTGCTCAGCCGCCAGCAGTTGCTGGACATGGCCCGTGGCGATGCCTACGACGCCTATGACCGCAGCATCGACGTCCAGGTGAGCCGGCTGCGCCGCAAGCTTGAAACCGACAATGGCAACGAGCCCTTGATCCGTACCCTGCGCAACGCCGGTTACCTGTTCACGCCCACGGTCGCGAAGCGATGAAGCTGCTGGCCAGGGTTCGCCAGGCCCTGCCACGGCCCAGGATCACCATTGCCCGCTGGATCGCGCTGACCACGCTGACGGCGATGCTGTTCCTGCTGCTGCTCAAGGGGCTGTTCAGCCTGTTGCTGAGCGTCTGGGCGCAGCCACCGCTGCTGGAGAGCGGGGTGATCGAGAAGGTTGCAGCGGTCACCCGCATCCTCGATGCCGCGCCCATGGCGCAGCGTGCCAACATCGCCAGTGCGGCGGGCGACGGCTCATATTCCGTGCGCTGGCTGCGCCGCCATGACGAAGCGGGCGTGCCAGTGCTGGTCGATGCCGAGTTCAGCGAGGGCACGCCTATCCTGCGCGCACTGCTAAAGCGCCCGGATGCCAGGGTGGAGGCTTTCGAACCGTCCGACATGCCGGAGTACGCACCTGAACGTGGCTATGCGCTGATGATCGAGCTGAGCGATAAGTCCTGGGTGCTGTTCCGTGCCACCAGCCGTAGCTGGGGCCTGGATGAGCTGCCGCGCAACCTGATCATCCTCGGCCTGATGCTGGTTTCCAGCCTTGCCGTCGCGCTGCTGGCCACCCGCTACCTGGCCAAACCGCTGGAACGCTTTGCCGAAGGTGCGCGGCGTTTTGGCAAGGACTTCAACGCCCCGCCCATTCCGGTGGTCGGCCCGCACGACCTGCGCCAGGCCATTCTTGCGTTCAATGCCACCCAGGCGCAGCTCAAGCATTTCCTCAACGACCGTACCCAGATGCTTGCGGCCATTTCCCATGACTTGCGTGCACCGCTGACGCGCATGCGCTTGCGCGCCGAGTTCATCGACGATGCCCAGCTACAGGCCAAGTTGTTCAAGGACGTCGACGAGATGCAGGCGATGGTCGATGCGGCGTTGGAGTTCTTCCGTGATGACGCACGGCTGGAACAGACGACCGTATTCGACCTGGGCGAGCTGCTGCTGACCGTGGTGGACGACTTCAAGGATGCGGGGGTCGAGGTCGGCCTCAGCGGGCCGCGCCGCTGTGTTTACACGGGGCGGCCCGTGGGTATCAAGCGCGTGCTGGTCAACTTGATCGACAATGCAGCGAAATACGGCTGTGAGCCAACGGTGGTGCTGGCGGTAAGCGCCAGGCAGATCGAGATTACCGTGCAGGATCGCGGCCCGGGCATTGCGCCGGAGCTGCATGAGCAGGTATTCGCGCCGTTCTACCGTATTGAAGGTTCACGCAACCGCAATACCGGTGGCGTTGGGTTGGGCCTGCCCGCAGCACGGGCCATCGTGCTGGAGCAGGGGGGCAGCGTGACCTTGGGCAACCGCCCGGGTGGCGGGCTGGAAGTCAGGGTCATGCTGCCGCTGGGCTGATCAGAGCCCCAGTTCGCTGAGCCCAGGGTGATCATCCGGGCGCCGGCCCAACGGCCAGCGGAACTTGCGCTCGGCTTCGCTGATAGGGTGCTCGTTGATGCTCGAATGACGGTTCTGCATCAGCCCGTCGTCGGCAAACTCCCAGTTTTCGTTGCCATAGGCGCGGTACCATTGACCGCTGTCGTCGTGGTACTCATAGGCATAGCGCACGGCAATGCGGTTGCCGGTGAAGGCCCACAGCTCCTTGATCAGGCGGTACTCCAGTTCATGGTTCCATTTACGCGTCAGGAACGCCTCGACCTCGGCACGGCCACGCGGGAACTCGGCGCGGTTACGCCAGACGGTGTCGATGGTATAGGCAAGCGCGACCTTGGCCGGGTCGCGGCCGTTCCAGCCATCCTCGGCCAGGCGGACCTTTTCGATGGCGCTTTCGCGGGTGAAGGGCGGCAGGGGTGGGCGGGACATCGGGGTACTCCTCAGTTCGATTGGCTGGTAGGAGAGTAGTAGCCGCTGGCCGAACAGAGAATGGGTGTGCCTGGCACATCATAATTGCAGTGCGTGGAACAATTGAGACCGCTCGAGATGGGGCAACTGTCTTGCTCAAATCTGAAAGCTTGCGCAATCCCTGTGGGAGCGGCCTTGTGTCGCGAAAGGGCCGCAACGCGGCCCCGGGATTTCAGCTGTGATGCATAGGTTGCCGGGGCTGCGATGCAGCCCTTTCGCGACACAAGGCCGCTCCCACAGGAGGGGGCTTTATCAGGCTGCTGCGGTTTTCCTGGCAGCCTTGCTACGCCCGCCCAGCCACACCAGCAGCAGCCCGGCAGCCGCCAGCACGCCACCTGCCATCGGCACTGCCGCATAGCCCAGGTCCAGGCTGATCACCGCACCACCCAGCGCCGCGCCCACGGCATTGCCCAGGTTGAACGCGCCGACGTTGATGGACGAGGCCAGCCCCGGTGCTTCGATGGCGGCGATCATCACCCGCATCTGCAGCGGCGGTACCACGGCGAAGGTGAACATGCCCCACACCAGCAAGGCGATGGCGGCGCCGATGTGGCTGCCCAGCACCAGCGGCATCAGCAGCATGATCACTGCCAGTGCCGCGAGGAAGATCCGCGCCGCCCCATCCAGCGACCAGTCGGCCAGGCGGCCACCCAGGCTGTTGCCCAGGGTGAAGCCCACACCGATCAGCACCAGGCCGAGGGTGACGAAACTGTCCGAGGCGCCGGTCAGTTCGGCCAGTACCGGTGCCACGTAGGTGTACAAGGTGAACATGGCGCCGGCCCCGAGCACGGTGGTGGCCATTGCCAGCAGCACGCTGGGGCGGGCGATGACCGCCAGCTCCTTGCGCACGTGCGGCACGCTGCCGCGTTCACCCTTGGGCAGGGCATACCACAGCGCGGCCATGGCCAGCAGGCCCAGCACGGCGGTACCGGCAAAGGCCATGCGCCAGCCGACCTGCTGGCCGATCCAGGTGGCGGCCGGCACGCCGCCGATGTTGGCGATGGTCAGGCCCATGAACATGGTGGCCACGGCACTGGCCTGTTTCTCCTTGGGCACCACGCTGGCAGCCACTACCGCGCCAAGGCCGAAGAACGCGCCGTGATTGAGGCTGGTGACCAGGCGCGAGGCGAGCAGGGTGTAGTAGTCCGGTGACAGCGACGACAGCAGGTTGCCGAGGGTGAAGATGGCCATCAGCGCCATCAGCGCGGCGCGCTTGCCGAAACGGCTGAACAGCAGGGTCATGATCGGCGCACCGACCATCACCCCGATGGCATAGGCGGTAATCAGCATGCCAGCGCTGGGGATGCTGACATCGACACCTTGGGCGATCACCGGCAGCAGGCCCATCGGGGTGAACTCGGTGGTGCCGATGCCGAAGGCGCCGATGGCCAGGGCAAACAGGACGCGCCCGGCTTTCATTGTGCAGGCTCCTGCGCGTCCAGTTCGGTCAATGGACCCTGCATACGGTAGAAGCTCAGGTCGCTGGCGGTGAAGAAGGCCTTCGAATGGCCGTTGGCGAAGTCATCGACATGCACCACGGTGGCGCCGTCGGCTTCCTGCCAGGAGATCACGTAGACCCCTTCGGCAATCTGCTGCCACTGGCATTCGGCTTCGCCGCTGGCGCCAGCGTAAGGGCCGGAAACGATGGCGTAGCTTACGCGGCGGCCATCGGCGGAATAGATGTTGTGCGCGGCCAGGCCGGGGTATTCGACCTGGAAGCTGCGGCCTGCGAAGGCCGGCAGTGGGGTAGGGGTGCTCACGGGGTGGCCTCCGTCAGTTGGGTTTTTGTCTCATGGAATTGTGGCAATACGTATTCGGCGATTTCGCGCAGGGTTTCGTCCAGCGGCCGCACGTTGCGCCGCAGGTGCAGGCCGATATGGTCGACGCCCGCCGCACGCAGGGCGCCGAGCTCGGCCGCCAGCGCCTTGCGGCCGCCGCGGAAACCGAAGCGCCAGCGTTGCAGCGGTTCGTCGGGGTTGTCCGCCAGGTCCAGGTGGATGAAGCTGCTGTAGGGCTTGTTGCCCGCCACCGCGCGCCAGGCGGCGACCCGCTGCCGGTGATCGTCCGCTGTGCCGGGGTAGGCCAGGCAGCCGTCCAGGTTGCTGCCGAGCGGTGCTGGGTAGTACGGCGAGCCCTTCGGGCAGGTGGCCGTTGGCACCATCACGCAGCAGCGCGACCTGTTCGCGGAAGGTGTTGCCACGCCCCTCGAAATCCCGACCGAACAGTGGGTACTCCACCGGCCGGTCACCACTGGCCACGCCCAGCAGCAGGCGGTTGCCACTGAGGCGCTGCACGCTGTTGGCCGATTTCAGGGTCAGCAGCGGTTCGCGAATCGGCAGCACCACGGCAGCCGTGCCAAGCAGGATGTCGCGGGTTACCCCGGCCAGGTAGCCGAGGTAGGCAAACACCTCGAACACCTGGGCGGCGTCGCCGAACGACGGGTCGTACAGCGGCACATCGCGGACCCACAGGGCCCGGTAGCCCAGGCGGTCGGCCAGTTGTGCCAGTTCTGCGTGGCGGGCCAGGTCCGGCTCGCCGAACTGGCGGCCATCGCGGCGCCGCGCCTGGTCGCCAGCGGGCGTCCAGTCGTGGTCCAGCGGTGCTTCCAGGCCGATGCTGAAGCCGCCAGCGGTCAGGCGTTCGAGAGGCGTGGTCATGGTATCAATCCCAGATTGGCGCCAGGCCGTCAGGGCTGACTTCGCGGCCATTGCGCTCGAGCTTGGCGATGCGTGCCATGTCGTCGGCGTCCAGCTTCAGGTCACGGGCGAGCAGGTTGCTGGCCAGGTTTTCGCGCTTGGTCGACGACGGGATCACCGCGTAGCCCAGCTGCAGGGCCCAGGCCAGGGCAACCTGGGCGACGGTGGCCTTGTGCTTGGCGGCGATGTCGGCCAGGACCGGGTCCTTCAGGACTTTGCCGTAGGCCAGGGTCATGTACGAGGTCACGGTGATGCCTTGCTCCTTGAGGAACGCGGTCAGCTTGCTGTTCTGCAGGTACGGGCTGAGTTCGATCTGGTTGGTGGCGATTTCGCCTTTGCCGACCACTTCGATGGCCTGGCGGGTCAGTTCGATGTTGAAGTTGGACACACCGATCTGGCGGGTCAGGCCCAGCTTCTTGGCTTCGGCCAGGGCGCTCATGTACTCGCGCAGCTCAACGCCGTTGCCTGGGGCAGGCCAGTGGATCAGCAGCAGGTCGACGTAGTCGGTGCGCAGTTTCTGCAGGCTGTCGCGCAGGCTCGGGATCAGCTTGTCGGCGGCGTAGTTTTCGACCCAGATCTTGGTGGTGATGAACAGCTCGTCGCGCTTGACGCCGCTTTCGGCGATGGCCTGGCCGACGTCGGCTTCGTTCTGGTAGATCTGCGCGGTGTCGATGACCCGGTAGCCCAGTTCCAGGGCCGACTTGACCGAATCGATGACGGCCTGGCCGGTGAGGCGGAAGGTGCCGAGGCCGAAGGATGGAATGCTCATGGATCTGCTCCTGGTGAGTGAGGGGTGAGCCGAATCGAGCCTGGTCGCTCGGGTTCGATCGCTCTTCGTGTGGGGAGCAGTGTGCGGCTCTGAGGGGGATTGATTAAGGTGGGGCGGGGCCAAGGTCATTTGACCGGGAGGCAAGAATAGGTCGCTGTGCCTTGACTGTTGCTGAGGGAATGCAGGGTAAACCTGTACCGGCCTCTTCGCGGGTGAACCCGCTCCCACAGGGACCGCGCCGCACTCAAGAACGGTGCAGTACCTGTGGGAGCGGGCAAGCCCGCGAAGAGGCCGGTACAGGAAAACGAAACGGCCCGCCATAGAGGCGGGCCGTCTGGCATTGCAAGGTGACGATCAGCGGCGGCGGAACAGCGGCAGCGGCTCGTCGGTGGCGGCCTGGTAGGTCACCGAGAAGTCCTTCAGGCTTTGCAGCGCGTCTTCCGGGTCCTTGTCGGCACGGATGGCGAACGCGTCAAAACCGCAACGGGCCATGAAGAACAGCTGGTCGCGCAGCACGTCGCCAATGGCGCGCAGCTCGCCCTTGAACTTGTAGCGGTCACGCAGCAGGCGCGCATTGGAGTAGTTGCGCCCGTCGGTGAACGCCGGGAAGTTCAGTGCGATGACCTGGAAGTGCTGCACGTCCTCGCCGATTTCTTCCGCTTGCTCGTCGCTGTCCAGCCACACGCCCAGGCCGCCGTCGCGGGCCTTGAGTACGTGGGCATGGTCGCGCCACATCTGCAGCGGGACGATGTAGTCGTCGCAGTTGGTCAGCTCGTCAAAGGACGTTTCCTTGGGCAGCAGATGCCAGGTTTCGTCGACGATCTGGTTGTTCTTAATGATTCGCTGCATAGACGCGTTCCTTGAAGGGGTCGATGCCGATACGCTGGTAGGTGTCGATGAAACGCTCTTCCTCGGTACGTTGCTCGACGTACACGGCGATCAGCTTCTCGATCACATCGGCCATGTCATCCTGTGCGAAGGACGGGCCGAGGATCTTGCCCAGGCTCGCGCCACGCGCGGCATTGCCGCCCAGCGACACCTGGTAGAACTCCTCGCCCTTCTTGTCCACGCCGAGGATGCCGATGTGGCCCACGTGGTGGTGGCCGCAGGCGTTCATGCAGCCGGAGATGTTCAGGTCGATCTCGCCGATGTCGAACAGGTAGTCCAGGTCGTCGAAGCGGCGCTGGATGGATTCGGCGATCGGGATCGACTTGGCGTTGGCCAGCGAGCAGTAGTCACCACCCGGGCAGCAGATGATGTCGGTCAGCAGGCCGATGTTCGGGGTGGCGAAGCCGCTTTCGCGCAGTTCCAGCCACAGGGCATGCAGCTGGCGCTGCTCGACGTCGGCGAGGATGATGTTCTGCTCGTGCGAAGTGCGCAGGAAGCCGAAGCTGTAGCGCTCGGCCAGGTCGGCCACGGCGTCCAGCTGCTTGTCGGTCAGGTCGCCTGGGGCAACGCCGGTGGGCTTCAGCGACAGGGTCACGGCCACGTAGCCAGGGCGCTTGTGGGCGCGGGTGTTGCGCGAGCGCCAGCGGGCGAAGCCTGGGTATTCGGCGTCCAGGGCGGCGTAGTCGACGTTGTCCAGGGCCAGGTAGGCCGGGTCGACGAAGTGGCGCGATACACGCTGCACTTCGGCTTCGGTCAGCGTGGTGCTGCCGCCACGCAGGTGGACCATTTCGGCCTCGACCTTCTCGGCGAACACTTCCGGGGTAAGGGCCTTGACCAGGATCTTGATCCGCGCCTTGTACTTGTTGTCACGGCGACCGTAACGGTTGTACACGCGCAGGATGGCGTCGAGGTAGCTGATCAGGTCCTGCCACGGCAGGAACTCGTTGATGAACGAGCCCACCACCGGGGTACGGCCCAGGCCGCCACCGACCAGCACACGGAAGCCCAGCTCGCCAGCGGCATTGCGCACCGGCTCCAGGCCGATGTCGTGGACTTCGATGGCGGCGCGGTCTTCCTGCGAGCCGTTGATGGCAATCTTGAACTTGCGCGGCAGGTAGGCGAATTCCGGGTGGAAGGTGGTCCACTGGCGGACGATTTCGCACCACGGGCGCGGGTCGACGATTTCGTCTGCGGCTACACCGGCGAACTGGTCGGTGGTGGTGTTGCGCAGGCAGTTGCCGCTGGTCTGGATCGCGTGCATCTGCACGGTGGCCAGTTCGGCGAGGATGTCCGGGATGTCTTCCAGTGCCGGCCAGTTGTACTGCACGTTCTGGCGGGTGGAGATGTGGGCGTAGCCCTTGTCGTAGTCGCGGGCGATCCTGGCCAGGGTGCGGACCTGGGTGGCGTTCAGCTGGCCGTACGGCACGGCGACGCGCAGCATCGGTGCGAAACGTTGGATGTAAAGGCCGTTCTGCAGGCGCAGAGGGCGGAATTCTTCTTCGCTCAGCTCACCGGCCAGATAGCGGCGGGTCTGATCACGGAACTGCTTGACGCGGTCCTCGATGATCCGCTGATCGTACTCGTCGTATACGTACATAAAAGTCCTGTCTCAGGCATGCAGCTATTCGCGCGCACGGCCGCGCACTCCGCTTCGGAGCCGGGGAACGATAGCAGGTTGCGTTTATGCGCTAAAGTGATGTTTTTGCATATGAAAAGAACCAAATGGACTATGTGAGACTGACTGCCATTTGTGCGTTGGGCGTGGCCTGGCGTTTATAATCCGATGTTTGCTTCGCAGGGATGTCAGCCCATGCTCAAGGCATTGTGCCAAAGCTTGTGTCTTGCCTTGCCGCTGGCGGCGAGCGCGCAGCCGGCTTCGGTGGTTTTCCTCAATCCGGGGCTGTCTACCGAGACGTTCTGGACCAGTTATACGCGCTTCATGCAGGCCGCCGCGGACGAGCTGGGCATGACCCTGCGCGTGGAGTACAGCGAACGCCGCGCCGACCTGGCGCTGACCCAGGCCAGGGCGATCCTGGGCGGGCCGCAGCGCCCGGATTACCTGGTACTGGTCAACGAGCAGTACGTGGCGCCGGAGATCATCCGCCTGTCGCGCGGCAGCGGGGTCAAGCTGTTCCTGGTCAACAACGGCCTGACTGCCAGCCAGGCCCGCAGCATCGAGGCCCAGCCCGACAAGTATGCCGAGCTGCTGGGCACCTTGACGGCCAACGACGAGCAGGCGGGCTTCCAGATGTTGCACCAGATGGTCGCGCAATTGCCCCGTGACAGCGGGCCGGTGGACCTGCTGGCGTTTGCCGGGGTCAAGACCACCCCGGCCTCGCAACTGCGCGAGGAAGGTATGCGCCGGGCCCTGGCCGACTTCCCCCAGGTGCGCCTGCGCCAGGTGGTATATGGCGGCTGGAGCCGCCAGCGCGCTTACGAGCAGGCGCAGCAACTGCTGGAGCGCTACCCGGCCACCCGCCTGGTGTGGTCGGCCAACGACGAAATGGCCTTTGGTGCCATGCAGGCGTTCGAGGAGGCGGGGCGCAAGCCAGGGCGCGATGTGCTGTTCAGCGCCATCAACAGCTCGCCAGAGGCCCTGCACGCACGTATCGACGGGCGCCTGAGCGTGCTGATGGGCGGGCATTTCACCCTCGGCGGCTGGGCCATGGTGATGCTGCACGATGATGCCCAGGGGCTGGCGGTGAACCGTGATGGCCTGCGCGAGCATCGCGTGCCGGTGTTGCAGCCGATCGACCAGGCCAAGGCAACCCGATGGCTGAAACTGCTGGAGCGGCCGGACTACGGCATCGATTTCCAACATTACAGTGCCGAAGGGCGGCCACCCGACTACCAGTACCCGTTTCTGACATCACCGATCAATTATTGAAAGACCCTGCTTGAGGGAAGGGCATTGCTCGTCTTAACTGCTGGTGGTGAAGTGCATTCCCATAACCACTAAAAGAGGCAATGCAATGGGAAACTCAACCAAGGTCCGCAAAGCTGACAGCAGCGTCGATGCCTGGGCGATTCTCTGCCTGATCGTTCTGGTGGTGGTCACTGCCGTGTATTGGGTCAGCCACCAGTAGACTTGTATTCAAGACCGTGATGCAGCCAGAGCGCCTGCGGGAGGGAGTCCCGCAGGCGTTTTTGCTTTGCCTGTGCCGGCCCTTTCGCGGGCTTGCCCGCTCCCACAGGTAAATCACTGCCCTTCAAAGGCTAGCGCGCAAGGTGCAGGGCCAATTGCACCAGGCCGATCAGTACGGCAATGAACACCAGGGTGAACAGCGTCCCCAGCGCAATGAAATGGCTGGCCTTGCCGTGTGTGAAGTCGCGGGCGCGGTTCTTGCCGCTTTGCACGCCGAAGGCGGCAGCGAGGATGCTGTGCAGCATCTGCCAGAAGGTAGGGGGCTTGCCCTGGCTGGAATCGTCCATGGTGGCTCCTGAGGAAATCAGAGGCAATCAGGGACAGTGTAGGCAATGAGGCTGAGGTTGGCTTTGCCGGCCTCTTCGCGGGCTTGCCCGCTCCCACAGGTACTGCGCAGCCCTGAAGAGCAGTGCGGTTCCTGTGGGAGCGGGCAAGCCCGCGAAGAAGCCAACGCAGATTTAGCTGTCGTAACCCAGGTTAGGCGCCAACCAGCGCTCGCTGACACTCACATCCTGGCCCTTGCGCGCGCTGTAGCGCTCGATCTGGTCCTTGTCGACCTTGCCCACGGCAAAGTACTGCGCCTGCGGGTGGGCAAAGTACCAGCCGCTGACCGCCGCCGCCGGGAACATCGCGAAGTGATCGGTGAGGAACACGCCGCTCGGCCCGGTCTCGCCGATGGCAGTGCCATCAAGCAGGCGGAACAGGGTTTCCTTCTCGGTGTGGTCCGGGCAGGCCGGGTAGCCGGGGGCCGGGCGAATGCCGCGGTACTGCTCCTTGATCAGCGCCTCGTTGTCCAGGTGTTCGTCGCGGGCATAACCCCAGTGCTCTTTACGCACCTGCTCGTGCAGCCATTCGGCGCAGGCCTCGGCCAGGCGGTCGGCCAGGGCCTTGACCATGATCGAGCTGTAGTCGTCGCCCTTGTCCTGGTAGGCCTTGGCCACTTCCTCGGCACCGATGCCGGCGGTGGTGATGAAACCGCCCACGTAGTCGGTAACGCCACTGGCCTTCGGCGCGACGAAGTCGGCCAGCGACCAGTTGGGCTTGCCGTCCGGCTTGATGGTCTGCTGGCGCAGGTGGTGCAGGGTAGCCAGGGCCTGGCCGTCCTCGCCGTACACCTCGATATCGTCATCGGCCACCTGGTTGGCCGGCCAGAAGCCGAACACCGCGCGGGCGCTGATGAGCTTTTCGTCGATCAGCTTGTCGAGCATCTCGCGGGCATCCTTGTACAGCGCCGTGGCCGCCTCGCCGACCACTTCGTCGGTGAGGATGCGCGGGAACTTGCCGGCCAGGTCCCAGGAAATGAAGAACGGGGTCCAGTCGATGTACTCGGCCAGGGTGCGCAGGTCGATGTCTTCCAGCACCTTGACGCCGGTGAAGGAGGGCACCGCTGGCTGGTAGCCAGCCCAGTCGTACTGCGGCTTGGCGGCGACAGCCTGGGCATAGCTCAGGCGCTCGGTGCGGGCACTGCGGTTGGCGGTGCGCTCGCGTACTTCCTCGTATTCCTGGCGGGTCTTCTCGACGAAACCGGCTTTCAGCTCCTTGGACAGCAACTGGGTGGCAACGCCCACCGCACGCGAGGCGTCGGTGACGTAGACCACGGCGTCGTTGCTGTACTTGGGCTCGATCTTGACCGCGGTGTGCGCCTTGGAGGTGGTGGCGCCGCCGATCATCAGCGGCAGCTGGAAGCCCTGGCGCTGCATTTCGCGGGCGACGTGGACCATTTCGTCCAGCGACGGTGTGATCAGGCCGGACAGGCCGATGATGTCGCACTTCTCGTCGCGGGCGGTTTGCAGGATCTTCTCGGCCGGCACCATCACGCCGAGGTCGACGATGTCATAGCCGTTGCAGCCCAGCACCACGCCGACGATGTTCTTGCCGATGTCGTGCACGTCGCCTTTTACCGTGGCCATCAGGATCTTGCCCTTGGCTTCCGGCTTGTCGCCTTTCTCGGCTTCGATGAACGGGATCAGGTGTGCTACCGCCTGTTTCATCACGCGGGCCGACTTGACCACCTGGGGCAGGAACATCTTGCCCGCGCCGAACAGGTCGCCGACCACGTTCATGCCATTCATCAGCGGGCCTTCGATCACTTCGATCGGGCGGGCGCACTGCTGGCGGCATTCTTCGGTGTCTTCGACGATGAACGCGGTGATGCCCTTGACCAGCGCGTGCTCCAGGCGTTTTTCCACCGGCAGCGAGCGCCACTCTTCGTTTTCCACTTCCTTGGTTGCGCCGCCGCCCTTGTAGTCGTCGGCGATGGCCAGCAGTGCGTCGGTGCCATGCGGGGTACGGTTGAGCACCACGTCCTCGACCTTTTCACGCAGGGCAGCCGGGATCTCGTCATAGATCTCCAGCTGGCCGGCGTTGACGATACCCATGGTCAGGCCGTTCTGGATCGCGTGGTACAGGAACACCGAGTGGATGGCTTCACGCACCGGGTTGTTGCCACGGAACGAGAACGACACGTTGGACACACCGCCCGAACTCAGGGCGTGCGGCAGGTGGTCGCGGATGTAGGCACAGGCCTCGATGAAATCGACGGCGTAGTTGTTGTGCTCCTCGATGCCGGTGGCGACGGCGAAGATGTTCGGGTCGAAGATGATGTCTTCCGGCGGAAAGCCCACTTCATTGACCAGGATGTCGTAGCTGCGCTGGCAGATTTCCTTCTTGCGCGCGGCAGTGTCGGCCTGGCCGACTTCGTCGAAGGCCATCACCACCACGGCAGCGCCATAGCGCTTGCACAGGCGGGCGTGGTGCTTGAACTGCTCGACGCCTTCCTTCATGGAAATGGAGTTGACGATGCCCTTGCCCTGGATGCACTTGAGGCCCGCTTCGATCACTTCCCACTTGGACGAGTCGATCATGATCGGCACGCGCGAGATGTCCGGCTCGCCGGCGATCAGGTTGAGGAAGCGGACCATGGCGGCCTGGGAATCGAGCATCCCTTCGTCCATGTTGATGTCGATGACCTGGGCGCCGGCCTCGACCTGCTGCAGGGCGACTTCCAGGGCTTCGGTGTAGTTCTCTTCACGGATCAGCCGGGCGAACTTGGCGGAGCCGGTGATGTTGGTGCGCTCGCCGACGTTGACGAACAGCGACTGGCGGTCGATGGTGAACGGCTCCAGGCCCGACAGGCGGCAGGCCTTGGCGATTTCCGGAATCTCGCGCGGCTTGTACTTGGCCACGGCCTCGGCGATGGCCTGGATGTGGCCAGGGGTGGTGCCGCAGCAGCCGCCGATGATGTTGAGGAAGCCGCTGGCGGCGAATTCCTCGACCACCACGGCCATTTCCGCCGGGGTTTCGTCGTATTCACCGAAGGCGTTCGGCAGGCCGGCGTTGGGGTGGGCGGAGACATGGGTGTCGGCCTTGGTCGCCAGCTCTTCCAGATACGGGCGCAGGTCCTTGGCGCCGAGGGCGCAGTTCAGGCCCACGGAAATCGGCTTGGCGTGGCGTACCGAGTTCCAGAACGCTTCGGTGGTCTGGCCCGACAGGGTACGGCCCGAGGCGTCGGTGATGGTGCCGGAGATCATGATCGGCAGTTCGATGCCGTCTTCCTCGAACACCTGCTGCACGGCGAAGATCGCCGCCTTGGCGTTGAGGGTGTCGAAGATGGTCTCGATCAGCAGCAGGTCGGCGCCGCCCTCGATCAGGCCGCGGGTGGCCTCGATGTAGTTCGTTACCAGCTCGTCGAAGGTGACGTTGCGGTAGCCGGGGTCGTTGACGTCCGGGGAAATCGAGCAGGTGCGGCTGGTAGGGCCGAGCACGCCGGCGACGAAGCGCGGCTTGTGCGGGGTTTCCAGGGTCTTGGCATCGGCCACCTGGCGGGCGATGCGCGCGCCCTCGACGTTCAGCTCGTAGACCAGCGACTCCATGCCGTAGTCGGCCTGGGAAATCTGCGTGGCGTTGAAGGTGTTGGTTTCGAGGATATCGGCGCCGGCATCCAGGTAGGCCTTTTCGATGGCGGCGATCACATCCGGGCGGCTGAGCAGCAACAGGTCGTTGTTACCCTTGACATCGCTTGGCCAATCGGCGAAACGCGTGCCACGATAGTCGTGTTCCTCGAGCCGGTAGCTTTGGATCATAGTACCCATGCCGCCGTCGAGGATCAGGATGCGCTCTTTGAGTGCGTTCTGGAGTGCTTGGAGACGAGCGCTGCGGTCGGACATAGGAACTACCTGGTCGGGCAAATTTCAGAAGGTGCAGAATCATAACAAAGCTGCGCGGTTTTTAGGCGTATCGCCCATTTGCATGAAAATGGCTCATGTTGGGCGGGCGTCGGCGAAGCAGGGCACCCAAGGACGACCAGGCAACAAATCGTGATGGCTTTCAATACCCAGGACTTTCCGCACATGGTGCATCGTATTCTTGCCGGCGTTTTCGCCCTGCTCATCAGCAGTGTGGCGTTCGGGCAAGCCCCCCAGTCGAGCCCGGCTATTTCCTACACCCGGGACATTCAACCGATCTTCACCGAGAAATGCGTGGCCTGCCACGCCTGCAACGACGCCGCCTGCCAGCTGAAGCTGGAAAGCCCCGAAGGCGCGGTGCGCGGCGCCACCAAGGTTCCGGTGTACCAGGGCGAGCGCAGCAAGGCAGTGCCCACCACGCGGCTGTTCTACGACGCCCACAGCGAGGGCGAGTGGCGCAAGAAGGGCTTCTACTCGGTGCTCGACAACCAGGGCAGCCAGGCTGCGCTGATGGCGCGCATGCTCGAGCTGGGGCACAAGACCCCGCTCACGCCCAACGCCAAGCTGCCCGAGGAAATCGTCCTGGGCCTGAACCGCAACAACATGTGCCCGTTGCCGCATGAGTTCGATGCCTATGCCGGCGCCCACCCCAAGGAAGGCATGCCACTGGCGGTGACCGGCCTGACCGACAAGGAATACGACACCATGCGCCGCTGGCTGGCCGCCGGTGCGCCGGTCGAGTACCAGCCGATCAAGCCAAGCGCGGCCGAAGCCAAGCAGATTGCCGACTGGGAAGAGCTGCTCAACCGCCCGGGTTCCACCGAGGCGCTGGTCGGCCGCTGGCTGTACGAGCACCTGTTCCTGGCGCACATCTACTTCGTTGGTGGCGAGCAGGGCCACTTCTTCCAGTGGGTACGTTCGCGTACACCGAGCGGCCAGCCGGTCGACCTGATCGCCACGCGCCGCCCCAACGACCCGCCGGGCACCGACTTCTACTACCGGTTGATCCCGGTGCAGGGCGTGATCGTGCACAAGACGCACATCACCTACCCGATGGGGCCGCAGAAGCTCAAGCGGGTCAAGCAACTGTTCTACGCCGGCGACTGGCATGCCACCGCGCTGCCAGGCTACGGCCCGCGCCACCGGGCCAACCCGTTCGAAACCTTCGAAGCGATCCCGGCAGTGGCGCGCTACCAGTTCATGCTGGATAACGCCGAGTACTTCGTGCGCACCTTTATCCGTGGCCCGGTATGCCGTGGGCAGATTGCCACCGACGTGATCCGCGACAACTTCTGGGCGTTGTTCCAGGAGCCGGCCCACGACCGCTACGTCACCGATGCCAAGTACCGTGGCGAGGCCACGCCGCTGCTGGCTATGCCTGGGCAGATCGATGACGTGGGCAGCGTGCTGAGCCTGTGGCACGCCTACCGTGACAAGCGCAACGAGTACGAAAAACTGCGCCGCGAAGCCTATGCCGACATGCCGGCGCCGGGCTGGGCGACGCTGTGGGCCGGTAACGACAACGCGTTGCTGAGCATTTTCCGCCACTTCGACAGCGCCTCGGTGACCAAGGGCCTGATCGGTGATGTGCCGCTGACCGTGTGGCTGTTCGACTACCCGTTGTTCGAGCGCACCTATTACCAGCTGGCGGTCAACTTCGATGTGTTCGGCAACGTCTCGCACCAGTTGCAGACGCGCCTGTACTTCGACCTGATCCGCAACGGCGCCGAGGTCAACTTCCTGCGCCTGATGCCGGCCGACCAGCGCAAGGCGATCCTCGGCGACTGGTACCAGAACAGCGGCAAGGTGAAGATGTGGATGGATTATGAAGACATCGACACCGACACCCCGAGCGGCATCCAGCTCGACCCGCGCAACCCCAAGCGCGACTTCGGCCTGAAGCTGTTGCAGCGTACCGGCAGCCTGAACGCCGCGCCTGACCCGATCAACCGCTGCCAGGGCGCGTTCTGCTCGCGGCCGCAGGTGAGCGAAGAGTTCCGCAATGCCGAACAGTCGCTCAGCCGCCTGGTGTCGCGCCCGGCTGCCGGGTTGAAGGTGATCAACCAGCTGCCCGAAGCGACCATGCTGCGCATCGAAGGGCAGGGCGGCCAGCGCCAGGTGTACAGCCTGCTGCGCAACCGCGCGCACAGCAACGTGGCGTTCCTGCTGGGCGAGGCGTACCGCTACCAGCCGGGGCTGGATACCCTGACGCTGTACCCGGGCGTGCTCAGCAGCTACCCCAACTTCATCTTCAACATCCCGACCAAGGATGTGCCGGAGTTCGTCGAGGACATGGAGTATGCGAAAGATGACCCGGCCAGGTTCGAGCGCATCGTCATGCGTTGGGGTGTGCGCCGCAGTCACCCAGAGTTCTGGCGCTACTTCCATGACCTGAACAGCTTTATCAAGGAGACCGAACCGGTCGAGGCGGGCGTGCTGGACATGAACCGCTACGAGAACCTCTGATCGGTTGGGCTGACCTTTCCGATTACCCTGCGGTCGGACTTGCTGGGTGGTCCGGGGGCTGCTTTGCAGCCCAATCGCCGGCAAGCCAGCTCCCACAGGGGCCGCACATGCCTGAAGGCTGCGCAGTACTTGTGGGAGCTGGCTTGCCGGCGATGGAGCGCAACGCGCTCCCAAAGGCCTCAATGCACCGGCAATTGCAGGGTTCTCCATGCTGTATTCGCTTCAAGCACTGCGGGCGTTCGCCGCCTGGGTGGTGGTCTGCCACCATTTCATGCAGATCTTCTTCGACTTCCAAGCCTCCGGCCCCATCGGCCAACTGCTCACCGACCGCGGCGCCGCAGGCGTCGACATCTTCTTCGTCATCAGCGGGCTGGTCATCTACCTGTCGACTTGCGACAAGGCCATCGAGCCTCGCCAGTTCCTGCTCAACCGGGCGCTGCGTATCGTCCCGGCCTACTGGTTCTACACGGCGCTGATGGCAACCCTGCTGCTGGCCTTCAGCCAATGGATGCCGCACCAGGCATTCACCTGGCACCATCTGCTGCTGTCGCTGCTGTTCATTCCGGCGGAAAACCCCGGTGGCTACGGCTTGTACCCGACCCTGAACGTGGGCTGGACGCTGAACTTCGAGATGTTCTTCTACCTGCTGTTCGGCCTGGCCTTCCTGGTGCGCCAGCGTCATCACCAGTTGCTGGTCACCGCCGCGCTGCTGCTGGCCAGCGAGATACTGGGCCGGCTGGGTGTGCTCAGCCGCTTCTACAGCAACGACATCATCTACGAATTCCTGCTCGGCATCGGCCTGGGCGTGCTGCACCGTCGCGGGCTGATCCACCAGGGCCGCTGGCTGCCGTTGGCATTGCTGGCGGTGGCAGGCCTTGCCATCTACCACCTGGACGCTTCCCGGCGCTTGCTGCACTGGGGCGTGCCGAGCGCAATGATCGTGCTGGCCTTCGTCGCCCTGGAACCGGTGTTCCGCGGCAACCGGCTGCTCAAGGCGCTGGGCGACTGTTCGTATTCGGTGTACCTGGTCCATGTACTGGTGCTGTACGCAGGCTGGTTCGCCAGCCAGCGCCTGCAGTTGAACCCGTACCTGGTGTTCGCCCTGTGCGTGCCGTCCATTGGACTAATGTCGTGGTTCAGCTACCAGTGGCTGGAGCGCGGCCTGTACCGGCGCATGCAGGCCTGGCTGGCGGCGCCACGGGGGCAGGCCCCTGAATATGCGCTTTCCCGAGTCAAATACTAGGACTTTGTTCGAAGGCCGGGTTGGCGTACACTTGGCCGCAAGTCTGTGAGGAACCTACATGAGCGCTATAACCATTACCGACGCCGCCCATGACTACCTGGCCGATCTGCTCTCCAAGCAGAACACGCCTGGCATCGGCATTCGCATTTTCATCACCCAGCCGGGCACCCAGTACGCCGAAACCTGCATCGCCTACTGCAAGCCGGGCGAAGAGAAGCCTGACGACACTGCCGTGGGCCTGAAGAGCTTCACCGCTTACCTGGACGCGGTCAGCGTGCCGTTCCTGGAAGACGCACTGGTCGACTATGCCACCGACCGCATGGGTGGCCAGCTGACCATCAAGGCGCCGAATGCCAAGGTGCCGATGGTCAACGAAGACAGCCCGATCAACGAGCGCATCAACTACTACCTGCAGACCGAGATCAACCCCGGCCTGGCCAGCCACGGCGGCCAGGTGAGCCTGGTGGATGTGGTCGACGACGGCATTGCCGTGCTGCAGTTCGGTGGTGGTTGCCAGGGTTGTGGCCAGGCCGACGTGACCCTGAAGGAAGGCATCGAGCGCACCCTGCTCGAGCGTATTCCCGAGCTGAAGGGCGTGCGTGACGTGACTGACCACAGCCAGAAAGAGAACGCCTACTACTGATGTAGAGGCAGGCGCGGTCTGTTGCGTGTGGGCGGCCTTGCGTCGCGAAAGGGCCGCGAAGCGGCCCCAGCAATATCAGCTTCGCCGCCAATAACCCGGGGGCTGCTGCGCAGCCCTTTCGCGACGCAAGGCCGCTCCCACAACGACCGCACAACCTGGTCAGGCCTTAGCAACAAAGTGTTACTGTTTCAACCCCTGCGACAACAGGCCGCAGCCCGTATTCAAAGGGCTGCAGCCGATCCTTGCCTTCGTCGGGTAGAACCCCTCGGGGTGTCGTGCCAGAATGCCCCGGTTTTTCGACCGGCCCGTCCCGAGGGTCGGCACCTTCCCTGTAAAGGATGGTTTCATGAATGATCTATATACCCGGCGCGCAGTTGTCGCCGGGATGGGCGTTCTCGGGCTTGGCCTGCTCGCAGGCTGCAGCCCGGCCCGGGGGCTCGAGTTCAAGTACGGCAAGAACATGAGCAACGAAATCCTTGGGCGCAAGTTCAGCCTCAAGGACACCCAAGGCAATGTGCGCACCCTGTCGAGCTTCTACGGCAGCATGCCGATGATCTTCTTCGGCTTCACCCAGTGCCCGGCCGTGTGCCCGACCACCCTGGCGCGCGCCGCGCAAATCCGCAAGCTGCTGCGCGGCCGCGATCGCGACCTGTTCCAGGTGGTGTTGATTACCCTGGACCCGGAGCGCGACACCCCCGAAGTGCTCGATGCCTACGTGAAGGCATTCGACCCGTCGTTCACCGCGCTGACCGGCACCCCCGAGGAAATCGCCGCGGTGGCCAAAGAGTTCAAGGTGTTCTACGAGAAAGTCCCGGCCGGTGATACCTATACCGTCTCTCACTCGTCCACCAGCTACGTCTACGATACGCGTGGCACCCTGCGCCTGAGCCTGGGCCATTCCCTGACCGCCCAGGAATGCGCCGAAGACCTGGTCACCCTGATGGAGATCTGCTGAATGTCGATGCAACCGATCAAGCATGGCCTGGCTGCCCTGGTCCTGATGGGCCTGGCGCTGCCGGCCCTGGCCCAGACCACCGTGAGCGACGCCTGGGTGCGTGCGACCGTGCCGCACCAGCAGTCTACCGGTGCCTTCATGACCCTGACCGCCAGCAGCGACAGCAAGCTGGTGGGCGTGGCTTCGCCTGTGGCCAAGACCGTGCAGGTGCACGAGATGACCATGAACGGCGATGTGATGGGCATGCGTGAGGTCAAGGCGGTCGAGCTGCCGGCCGGCAAGGCCGTAACTCTCGACCCGAACAGCCTGCATGTGATGCTGATGGGCCTGAACAACCAGGTGAAGGAAGGCGAGAAAGTGCCGCTGACCCTGACCATCGAAGATGCCAAGGGGGCCAAGGAAACCCTGGACGTGCAGGCCGAAGTGCGTGCGCTCAACGCCGAGGCGGGCGGTGCGCATGATCACATGCACATGAAGCACTGATCAGGCTGAACCCTTTGGGGGCGCTTTGCGCCCCATCGCGACACAAGGCCGCTCCCACAGGAGAACGCGTATCCCCTGTGGGAGCGGCCTTGTGTCGCGATGGGCTGCCAGGCAGCCCCCGGTTCAATCAGCTGCGAAACTTGGGCAGCGGCCTGTCGAGGGTCAGCGAGGTCAAGGTCTTGCGGACCTGGGCCTCATCGGCCTCCAGGGCCTTGAGACTTGCGCGGATCTTGCCGGCGGCGGGCACGTCGCCCTGCCGGTCGATCCAGTCGGCTATCTCCTTGCAGGCACTGCTCAGGCAGGCCTGGCGCTGGTTCATCAGCGACAGGAGGGTGGTGAGCTCTCTTTCGGACATGGCAGGATCCTCCATTCAGCCTTGTCAGTGTAGCAGTGGCTGGCCGGCCTGCCTGAGGCCGGCTGTCGCAGCTCAGCCCTGCAGGCAGGCGCTGCGATAAGCCCCTGGCGTTACCCCATAGGCCTGCTTGAACTGCCGGCTCAAATGGCTCTGGTCGGCAAAGCCCAGGTCGAACGCCACCTCCGAGGCAGCCCAGCCACGCTTGAGCATTTCCCGCGCACGGGCCAGGCGCCGCTGCTTCAACCAGGCATGTGGCGGCAGGCCGGTGGCCTGGCGGAACACCCGGGCGAAATGGAATGGTGACAAGTTGACCGCCGCCGCCAGGGCCTCGAGCGAAGGCGGGTCGGCCAGTTGGCTTTCCAGCAGCTCACGGGCGCGGGCCACTGCCAGCGGTTCGTGGCCAGGGGCGGCAGGTTCGGCGCATTGCCCGTGCCGTTGCACCAGGGCCAGCACCGCCTGGCGCCAGGCGGTCTGCTGCTGCAGGGCGCTGGCGCCGGCTTCGGACAGCTGGTGCAACTGGCTGAAGGCAAGCGCCAGGGCCGGGTCGTGGATCACGCTGTCCTTGAAGCTGGGCATGCCGTGGCGGCCCAGTTCCAGTTCGTCGAGCACCCCGGTTACCCGTTCATGTTCCGGGTAGAACCCTCGGTAGCGCCAGCCCGCTTCGTGGGCGGTGGCCCCGGTGTGCAGCTCGTCGGGGTTGATCAGCACCATGCTGCCGACCGGCGCCAGGTGCTCGCTGCCGCGATGCCAGAAGCGCTGGGCGCCCGACTCGATCACGGTGAATACATAGCCTTCATGCACATGCGGGGCGAAACGCTGCTGGAAATAGCGCGCGTGCAGCATCTCGACGTCGCCCAGTGCCGGCGCCTGCCAGAGGTGTGTCTGCTCGCGCAGGGGCGTGCTCATGCCAGCCAGCTGCGCAGGAGGAAGAAGATCAACATGCTCACCAGCATGCTCAGCAACACGCTGCGGGTCAACAGCACCAGGGCGATGGCCACCAGCGAACCCAGCAGGTAGGGGTTGAGCAGGCTCAGGTTCAACTGGTGCTCGGGCATGAAGATGATCGGGCCGCAGATTGCGGTGAGCATGCCCGGCACGGCGAAACCGAGGAACTGCCGGGCGTTGGAGCTCAGGCGCAAGGGCAGGCGCGGCTCCAGGAACGCATAGCGGTTGAGGAACACGATGGCGCCCATGGCAAGAATCAGGACCCAGGTCATGCGCGGGCTCCGGCGAATTTCTGGCAGACGAAACCGGCGCTCATGCCCAGCAGGCCTGCGGCCACCAGGGCGGTTTCCCAGTGCCAGTAGCTGAACAGCACCGAACAGAACAGCGACACCGCCACGCACACCAGCGTGGCCAGGTTGCGCACCAGCGGCGCGATCAGGGCGACGAAGGTGGCGACAATGGAAAAGTCCAGGCCGAGCTGGTCCAGGTGCGGAATGTTCTGCCCCAGCAGGATGCCGGCCAGGGTGAACAGGTTCCAGGCGACGTAGAAGGTCAGGCCCACGCCCAGGGCGTACCAGCGGTTGAACTGCTGCTGGTCGTACTGGCTGGTCAGGGCGAAGAACTCGTCGGTGAGCAGGAAGCCCAGGCCCAGCCGCCAGCGCAGCGGCTGGCTGGACAGCACCGGGCGCATCGTCAGGCCATACAGCAGGTGCTGCGAGGTCAGCAGCAGGGTGGTCAGCAGGATCGACGCCAGGTTGGCGCCGCCCTTGAGCATGCCGATCGCCACCAGTTGCGCGGCACCGGCGAAGACGATGGCCGACAGCCCTTGCCCCTCCCAGGCGCTGAGGTTGGCCTCGATGGCCATGGAGCCGGCCAGCAGGCCCCAGGGGGCGACGGCCAGGGACAACGGGAGGATGGCGATGGCGCCGTGGAGAAAGGCTTGGCGGGCGATGTGGGGCATGGTGGCTGCAGTGCGTGTACGTTGGCAGGCCAGCATGCCAGACGGGGCGGGGGATGGCTTGAACGATCTTGCTGGTCTCCACCTTGTGGGGGCAACTGTCTTGCTCAAAATTTCAACGCACACGCGGTCACTGTGGGAGCGGGCATGCCCGCGAACACCGGCGCAGCCGGTGCCATGCACCGCGTTGGATGCTTCGCGGGCACGCCCGCTCCCACACAGGCCGCGTCGCGCTTGCGAATTGAGTTCTCTACGCGCCAGCGCAGCCCAAGGGCTGGGCCATCTCCCACAAAGGATCGCGACTGCTGATGGTCAGGGACGGCTGGTCAGGTGCTGCTGCGCTGTCACGCAGCCGTTGGTATCCACGGCCTTCTGCAGCAGGCTCTGGCGGTGCTGCGGGTCAAGGTCGCCGAGCAGGCGGTAGACCTCGGCCTGGTAGTCACGCTGGCGCCCCCACTGCATTTCCAGGCCTTGTGGCCGGTTGCGGTTGCAGGCCAGGCGCGTGGCCGGTTGCGGGTAGTAGGGCGCATACACGGTAGCCATGTTGGGGATGGCCTCCAGCGCAGTACGGTACTCGTTGCTGACGTTATAAGGCGGGCACCAGGTGGCGATGGCCGGCGCCGGTGCGGCAAAGCCCTGTCTGAGGCTGGCTTCGAGCAGCGGGCAGGCGGCATCCGGGATTTGCGCGGCGGGCAGGTAGGTCATGTAGTACAGCGCCAGACGGTACTGTGCGACCGGGTGGCCCAGCTCCACGGACTTTTTCAGCAAGGCGACGGCTGTCGGCAGGGTGTGGGCCATGGCCTGTCCCTGGCGGCTGAGCTCCGGGTCGCCGCCGATGGCCGTGCGCAGTGTGCTGGCGCCGTCGTCCTGGCTGTCGGCCTGCTCCAGCAGGGGCAAGGCCTGGCGGTAGAGCAGGTCGGCATGAGGATCGATGCGCACTTCCAGCGCGTGCGCGGCCAGCGGCATCAGGGCGATCAACAGTGGGGGCAAGCGAAGCATGCGGCTCACAGGCAAGCCCCATGGGGTGCCAGGTACTGATGGATGGCTTCGATGTTCATGGCGGTCAAGCGTGCGCCTCGGGCAGATCGGAACGACGGCCTATTCTAGCCACCCAAGGGGCCTGGCCGGAAGACCACCTGGCAACTGTCAGACGAGCTTGATCGGCGTGACCTTGCGCTGGGCATGTTTTTCCTGGGCCAGGCCAAGCTTGGCGGTAATGACCTTGGCCAGGGCATTGTTGCCCAGGTCGTTCAAGTGCAGGCGGTCGATGAACAGGTCGGCGCCGAACACCGGCGAGCTGCTGAGCATGCAGTTCATGTCATAGCAGGGCACCGGGTCGGCCTGGCTCTTGATGCGACGGAAGAAGGCCGAGTGCAACTGGCTGTCGAAAGCGCCGTCCAGCAGCCGGTCGAAATTCGCCGGTCGTCGTTGCAGCGCGTCCAGCATGGCCTGTTCGCCAGCGGGCAGGCTATCCCGGCACCAGGGCAGCAACGGCTGCAGGATGAAGGTGAGGGTGGAATGGCTGTCTGCCAGCAGCCGGTCCCATTGGCGCAAGGTCCGGCCAATGCTGTCGGCGGCACGGGCCAGGCGCTTTTCCGGGGGTGACAGCGGCCAGGTGGCAGGTGTTGCGACCGAGGGCGCGGCCAACGCCTGGCCGATGCGCCGCCAAAGCGATTGCCGGCGGGGCGCCGCCGTGGGCTGCATGCCTTCGCTGAAACTGTTGAGAAAATCCTGGTAGGCCTTGGCGTGCCGCGGGTCGCTCAGGCTGGCGAGGACTTCGCAGAGGGCTTCGTGGGCCAGGGTGTTGAGGCCGCTGAGCACCACCACATGGCCGAGCTGGCCAAGGCGGTGCTGGTGGGTCAGGAACATCAGCAGCTCCTGGCTGGCATTGAGCCCGCAGCCAGCCAGGCTCAGCCAGACTTCGCCAGTCAGCATCGACAGGTGCGAGGCCACCGTGTGTTCGTCGGAGCTGGCACCGATACCCAGGGCGGTGGAGCCGCCGACCAGCAGGTTGATGCGTGACGCACCACCGCGCTCGGCTGCCGAAAAGCGCTTGCCGGCGCAATGGCTGTAGCGCAGGCCCAGGGCATCGGTGTTGATGGTGCCGGAGCGGTAGCCGGTTTCGTGCACATGCACGGTGTGCGGGGCACGCCGGCTGCCCAGCAGCAGAAAGCGCTGGTAGTCCTGTTGCAACGGCGAAGGCGACGGGGTCGTGTCAGTCGCAGTCATGGGTTCTCCTTCTGTTGCAGCGGGCACCTTGCGTCACGTTCAGGCCGCCAGCTCCTTGACGTTGTACAGCAGGCCGCCGGCGGCGATCAGCAGCAGGGCGACCCCCGAGGCCAGGCTGATCATGCGGTTGCTGCGCTGCGAGGCGATCTTGCCGATGGCGAAGATGTACAGGCTGAGCACGGCAAAATCGATGGCCACCCACAGCATCGACAGCACCACCATGCTCTTGCCGAACGACTCGGTGATCTGGATGAACTGCGGGAAGAAGGCGATGAAGAAGATGATGTCCTTCGGGTTGGAAATGCCCACCATGAAACCTTGCAGCAGCCCGCCGCGGCCAGGCTTGGCGAGCTCGCCCGGTGCCTCGGCTGCCGGCGCCTGCAGGGCGTCCCGCAGCGTGCCGACGGCAATGTAGCCGATGAACAGGCAACCCAGCAGGCTCATGGCGCTGAGCCAGGCCTTGTCGATGGCGGCGCTGGTGAGGATGATCCAGGCCGCCGCGCCGATCAGCACCAGTGATGCCCAGTTGGTGCCGACAGCAGTGAACATGGCCTTGCGTGAGCCGGAGGCGGCCGCGGTGTTGACGATCAGTGCCACCACCGGGCCGGGGGTGGCGATCAGTAGCAGGACAGTAAGGGCGTAGGTAGCGGTGAGTGCGGTATTCACGGTCAGGTCTCGATCAGTATGTCGGGTGTTGCCGGCTGTACGGCATGGGCGTGGAACGGGCAGCGGGACGGGTTGAGCGACCCTGCCTCCTGCAGTTGGTACTGCTTCCACTCGTAGTTGTCGGCATCGCCGAAGAAGCCAAGGGTGTCGGGCATGACGCCGTCGTTGTAGTGGTGCACGCGCTCGCGGATGCGTTCGCGGATACGATGGCCGCTTTCGGTGTTGACGTTGGCCACTTCGTCGAAGTTCGCCCGCGGGTTGATGACGAAGGTGATGTGTGGCCCCAGGTTGCGGCTTTTCATCTGCTGGTGGCCGGGGAAGTTCATGTTGATGAACAGCGGCATGCCGGCAAAGCAGAACGACCAGGCGTTGTCGTCGGGGTCGGTCGGGATGCCCTGCGGCCAGGGATGCGGGTCGCGCGCGTGCACGCCACGCAACACCTTCCAGGCCAGCGCCTGTTGCTCGGCCAGGGTGTAGTCGGCGGCAGTTTCGAGAAACACCACCAGTGGGCTGCCGATACGCTGCTTGGGTGGGATAGGTGTGACGGTGCGCACGTAGTCGGCCAGGCCCATGGCGATGTCATCGGCCAGCTGCCCGGCGCGGGCGAAGAGGATGTGGCAGGTTGCGCCGTTTACCGCCTTGCGGCCGAACAGGCAGGGAAACTCGGGGTTGGCGAGGACACTGCGAAAATGTTCTACGGCTTTGTAGGTCCAATGTCGCGCGTTGCGCACATGGTCAGCGGCCAGCTCTAGCGCATCCAGGCGATAGCAAGTTCCATAACCCGTCGACATGATTTCCCCAGGCGTAAATTTGATGAACGTTCAAGTCACATGCAGGCAGGATCTTGGTTATGTTTATTATTTACCCGCATTTTCCGAGACGTCCTTGGCGTTGTAAAACGCGTGGAACTATGACCTACTATTAGTCTTACTCATGCTCGGGGCGTCGCCATGTCGGAACGGATTCAGGCTTTGCACGCGCTGCGTGCCTTTGAGGTGGCCTCTCGCTATGGCTCATTTACCCGTGCCGCGGAAGAGCTGGCCCTGACTCAAGGCGCCGTCAGCCACCACATCAAGACCCTCGAAGCCATGTTCGGCTGCGACCTGTTCGAACGCCGCGGGCCGAAGCTGGCCCTGACCGAGCACGGGCGCCTGCTGGCGCAGGAGCTGAAGGTTGGCTTCAAGATCATCGAAAATGCCTGCGCCCTGCTGCGCCAGGACCGCTACGGCCTGCGTCTGAAGGCGCCGTCCACGCTCACCGTGCGCTGGCTGCTGCGGGCGCTGGATGCGTTCAAGAAGGTCGAGGACAACTGCAGCGTGCAGCTGTCCAGCGTGTGGATGGACATCGACAGCGTGGACTTCTATTCCGAGCCCTACGACTGTGCGATCCTCCTGGCCAACGGGCGTTTTCCCGCCGATATCGAGAGTTTCAAGCTGTTCGATGAATGGCTGATCCCGGTGTGCCACCCGGATTACATGGCCCAGGCACAACCGGACCTTGCCGACCTGGCCCAGTGCGAATTCCTGCACCCGTCCCCTGACCGACGAGACTGGCGGCGCTGGCTGGCTCGCATGGACGCGCTGGACATCAGCATCGACCACGGGCAAGTGTTCGATACCCTCGACCAGGGCATCTCGGCCGCACAGCAAGGCCTGGGTATTTCGGTGGTCGACCTGGTGCTGGCCAGCGCCGACCTGTTGGCCGGGCGCCTGGTAACGCCGTTCAAGCACGCGGTGGCCACCGGCGACGGCTATTACATGACCTGGCTCAAGGCCAGCCCCAAGGCGCGGCAGATGCACAAGCTGCGCGAGTTCCTGCTTGGCCAGGTGCCACCGCTGGCCTGCAAGGACATCAATTACCTGTACGGTTGAATACGCGTTCGAGCAAACGCCCGGCGGTGGAGCGCCTTAGGGAATTGCAAGTAACTGATTGATTTAGCAGGGTCTCTGTGGGAGCGGGCGTGCCCGCGAACACCGGCGCAGCCGGTGCCATCCATCGAGTCGGATTCTTCGCGGGCATGCCCGCTCCCACAGGGGCCGCGTCGCGTTTGCCAATTGGTGTTACCTGCGCGACAGCGCACCCCCATGGGTTGGACGTTCTCCTACAAAAATGCGCTGCGACGGTGCGTCAGCGGTAGAATCGCCGCAATCAGCACAACAAACGATTCAGAGGTCGACGCGGTGGAGTTGCAGCAGGGCTTTGTCCTGACCCGACATTGGCATGACACGCCCGAAGGCACCTGCGTGGAATTCTGGCTGGCCACCGACCAGGGGCCACGACAACTGCGCCTGGCGCCACAGGTATCGGTGGCATTCATCCCCCAGGCGCAGGAAGCACACGCGCGGGTGCTGCTGGCCAACGAAGCCGGTGTCGAGTTGCGGCCGCTGCAGCTGAAGGACTTTGACCAGCGCCCGGTGCTGGGCCTGTACTGCCGCCAGCACCGGCAACTGATGCAGCTGGAGCAACGCCTGCGCACGGCCGGTATCGATGTGTTCGAAGCCGATATTCGCCCGCCCGAGCGCTACCTGATGGAGCGCTTCATCACCGCCCCGGTGCAGTTCACCGGCCAACCGGATGCCCAAGGCGTGCTCTGCGATGCCCAGCTCAAGCCCCTGCCGGGTTATCGCCCGCCGCTGCGCCTGGTGTCGCTGGACATCGAGACCAGCGAGCGGGGCGAGTTGTACAGCATTGCCCTGGAAGGCTGTGGCCAACGCCAGGTGTACATGCTCGGGCCGACCAACGGCACGGCTGATGACCTCGACTTCGACCTGCACTACTGCGCCGACCGCGCCGACATACTGGCCTGCCTCAACCAGTGGATGGCCGAGCACGACCCGGATGCAATCATCGGCTGGAATCTGATCCAGTTCGACCTGCGCCTGCTGCACGAGCACGCCAAGCTGCTGCAGGTACCGCTGGCACTGGGGCGCAATGGCGCGCCGATGACCTTGCGCAGCCATGCCGGTGGTGGCCACGTGTTCGCTGATGCCCCGGGGCGGCTGCTGATCGACGGCATCGAGGCGCTGCGCTCGGCGACCTGGAGCTTCCCGTCGTTCAGCCTTGAAAGTGTCGCCCAGACCTTGCTCGGAGAAGGCAAGGCCATCGACACGCCGTACCAGCGCATGGATGAAATCAACCGCCGCTTCGCTGAGGACAAGCCGGCGTTGGCGCGCTACAACCTCAAGGATTGCGAGCTGGTGACGCGCATCTTTGCCCACACCCGCCTGCTCGAATTCCTGCTGGAGCGGTCTTCGGTTACCGGCCTTGCGGTGGACCGCAGCGGTGGTTCGGTGGCCGCGTTCTGCCACTTGTACATCCCGCAGATGCACCGCCTGGGCTTTGTCGCCCCCAACCTCGGCAGCCGCCCCGACGAAGCCAGCCCCGGTGGCTTCGTCATGGATTCGCGCCCGGGCCTGTACGACTCGGTGCTGGTGCTGGACTACAAGAGCCTGTACCCGTCGATCATACGTACCTTCCTGATCGACCCGGTGGGGCTGGTCGAAGGCTTGCGCCTGCCCGACGATGAACACTCGGTGGAAGGCTTCCGGGGTGGGCGTTTCTCCCGTAGCGAGCATTGCCTGCCGGCCATCGTCGAGCGGGTATGGCAGGGCCGGGAAGCAGCCAAGCGCGAGGGCAACGCGCCGCTTTCGCAGGCGCTGAAGATCATCATGAATGCCTTCTACGGAGTGTTGGGTTCGAGCGGCTGCCGCTTCTTCGACCCGCGCCTGGCTTCCTCGATCACCATGCGCGGCCACCAGATCATGCGCCAGACCCGTGCGCTGATCGAAGCCAGGGGCTACGAGGTGATCTACGGCGATACCGACTCCACCTTCGTCTGGCTCAAGGGCGCCCACGGCGAGGAGGCTGCAGCACGCATCGGCCGTGAGCTGGTGGCCCAGGTCAACCAGTGGTGGCGCGAACACCTGCGCGAGCAGATGACCCTGGAAAGCGCGCTGGAGCTGCAGTTCGAGGTGCATTACCGGCGCTTCCTGATGCCCACCATCCGCGGCACGGACGAAGGCAGCAAGAAGCGCTACGCCGGGCTGGTGCAGCGGGCCGATGGCAGCGAGCAGATGGTCTACAAGGGCCTGGAGTCGGTGCGTACCGACTGGTCGCCGCTGGCCCGGGAGTTCCAGCAGGAGCTTTATGGCCGGATATTCCGCGGGGAGCCTTACCAGGCGTATGTGCGCGATTATGTACGGCGCACCCTGGCGGGCGAGCTGAATGAGCTGATGGTGTACCGCAAGCGTTTGCGCCGGCCGCTAGCCGATTACCAGCGCAATGTGCCGCCGCACGTGCGTGCGGCCCGGCTGGCCGATGACTACAACCGCCGCCTTGGCCGCCCGTTGCAATACCAGCGCGGCGGCTGGATCAGCTATCTGATCACCCTGGCGGGCCCCGAACCCCTGGAAAACCTGCAAGCACCGGTGGACTACGAGCATTACCTGACGCGGCAGCTGCAGCCGGTGGCCGATGCCATCCTGCCTTTCGTTGGCGACAGTTTCGAAGGGTTGACCGGCCAGCAGCTGGCGCTGTTCTGAAGAGGTGGTAGCTATCTAGCTAATCGCTTGGCAAGCCTGCGTCTAGTGTCGGGCCTTTTGATCAGCCCGAGGCGCAACAACGTGACTACACCCACCAAGCAGCAACCGCCAACCGCCGATACGCTGGCCATGGAGCAGGCCTATCAGGACAACCTCATCGTCAAGCGACTGCCCAGATGGATTCGCCGGTTGCGAATCGTCTCGCCGACCGAGCAGAACATCCCGGCCAACGGTTTGTATGAATCGCAGCATGCTGCATTGCGCGACGCGTTGAAAGACAGCCTGGCCTGTCGACAGTGGCTGGAAAAGGAGCTTGCGCGCATCCAGGGCATCGACCGTTTCGTCAAGCCGCTGCTACAACACGCCATGCAGGAAGAATTCGGCATCAGGGAAAATGTCGATGGCCTGTATTTCAGGCGCTGGTACACCTACACCGCTCCCAGCCAGGGCACCGTGTGGGGGCGCTATCCGGTGGTGGAAAAGGACTATTTCGACGTACCGCTGATCGAGGCGGCACTGGACAACTTCACGCCGGGCGAGGGGCGGAACGAGCAGCACAAGGACAACTGCATCGTCGACAGCCTGTCGCGACGGCTCGCCTCACCAACCGCGCCAGCCTTCGCACGCTTGTGCCGCCAGCTGGATCTGGGCAAGCGCTATCAACAGCACCTGGACAGCGTGCTCAAAGCGCCGAGCAGCCAGGCAAGCGGCTGGCGCAGCATGGCTTCGACGCTTGCCCAGCTGTACAGCTCGGTCATGCTGATCGATGCGTGCAAGGCTAAAGGCGATGGAGTCCTGAGTGCTGCCGAACTGGACCTGGTGCTAGAGCTGTGCAAGCACGGCAGACCTGGCACGTTGTACGAGTCGAAAGTGGTGGCCCGGCAACTCAAGGCGTTCGGCTGCGATTTGCAACAGATCGTGATACTCGATGTGTTTCATGACAAAGTCAGCCGCAAGATCATTGTCTACATTCCCGATGACCCCCATGGTCCCTGGACCGCAAGCCCCGACCTGGAAAGCTTCACCCGCGAGGTCTTGGGCAAGCGTCTGCGAGACAGGCACTATCAGGATTTCTTCAAACGTTTCGTACGCCGGCGCGACAGCCAGCAGTTCTTCTCCAGGGTTGCCAAGGAGCTGGTGGGCGTCGCCGATTGGGCGACCCGGGAAATGGACCAGCACATGCGGGACTACCCGCTGCCGTTGTTCGCCCACCTTGCCGCCGCGCGCATTGCCCACATCAAGGACGATGCCGCGCTTATTGCCACGCCGGTGTCAGAGCTGGATCGCAAGGCCCAGGGAGCCCATCAACAAAGGTTGGTTGTCGAGGGTTGGACACTGGCCAGCTTGGCGGGCGTGTTCATCCGCGCACTCAATGTACTGCTGCTGGCGGTAATGGTCTGGGACCTGCTGGGCGAGCTGTTCCAGGCGGTGGAGGACTGGCGCGAGGGCGATACCAGCGCCGCAATGGAGCATGTGCTCAGCGTGATCAAAGACCTGGCCATGATCGGTGTCACCGCTGTGGTATGGCGGGAAGTGAGCCGGGCCTGGGCCGCATTGGACCAGTGGGTGCCAGCGCGCCTGGAAGACGGCAGCGAAAAGCTCTGGAATGGAGACCTGGTGCCGTTTCGCAGCGCCGCACTTCCCGCTGGGGAAGTGGCCGATGCAATGGGCATCTACCGTGCCCTGGGCAGAAGCTGGATGACCATGGACGGCCACAACTACGAAATCGTCCAGCGCGCAGATGAAGAGTGGCAACTGGCACCACGAGGTGGTCATGGACCTTTGTTGCGTCACAATGACGCCGGTGCCTGGCGGGTGTGGACAGAGCAACCGGCCAGCTGGACAGACAAGCACCGTATGTTCCGCCGCCTTGGTGAGCGTTTCGCTCGCCTGGATGATGAACAGATTGACCAGGCCATGGCCGTCCATGCCCTGGATGCTGACCATCTACGGGCGTTGCATGTGTACGGCCGGCCACCTGAGGCCGAGCTGGTCGATACCGTAGAGCGCCTGCTGATCGACCGCCGGCTGCAAACCCTGCTGGACGATCTGAAACTCGGGCGGGTGCCGCAGGACGCGCCGTTGCTGGCGAAGGCTCGTGCCCTGCCTGGTGTCACCGAGCAGGGCGGGCCAGCATTGGCGGCGCAGGTCTCGGCAAGGCGGCGCCAGCTGTTTCAACAGGTGTATGACGGGCAGCAGGAGCCAGACGATGCGGCGGTGGCAACGTTGCGCAGGGCATTCCCGAGCCTGCATCGGCGAGCGGCGCGCGAGCTGCTGGGTGAGCTGTCTGCAGAAGGTGCGGAGTTTCAGGCACTGGTCAGCGGCACGGTGCCGTTTCGGCTGGTCGAAAGGGCCAGGCTGAGCGTCCTGCGCATACGTGTTGCGCGTGCCTGCGAGGCGCTGTTCATCGATACGCCCCAGACCCTGGACCAGGCCAAGGTCGCGCTGACGCTGCTGGAGACGCTGGATGTCAGGGAGGCCAGGCCGCGCTGGCGGCTGTACGATGGTGATAGCCCGCAGCCGATAATGACTACTGCTGGCGACGGGCGGAACTACAGGCTTGTGCATGACAACGGGCAGTTCGAGCTTGAAGATGCGCTAGGCCTCGAGCTGAGTGGCCCCGGCGAGCTGTTCGAGACCTTGGCGGCTGCGTTTGCCCCGGCCGATCGTGCTGCACTCGGTATCACTGAACCCTACGCCCCGGGTTTGAGAGCAGTGTTGGCCCGGCAAATGCCCGGGAACAGCAAAGTACTCGCCCAGGTGTTGGGCAAAAACCCTCGACAGCCATGGATGCTGGCGCCACTGCGCCTGGAGGATGGCAGGGTCGGCTACCCGCTGGGCGGCGGCCTGGGGCGCTTTGCCCGGCCTGCGTCTCGACCCCGGGCGTTCGAGACGCGTCTGCGCGACCTTTACCCGGCCTACAGTGATGAACAGATCGAAGCCTGGCTGACCACGTTGCATGCTTCGGGGCGTGATACCGACACTGAGCTCGGTGTGCTCGAAGAGCAGGCCCGCCGGTTGAGCGACCACTTGAAAAGCTGGGAGCGGCGAGGGTTGCTGAACGGTGAACGACCCGAGCGCAAGCGGTTTCGCAAAGCAATCATGCAATGCTGGCGGGAACGGGTGCCCGCTCAAGTTACACCTGAGCATCAACGTCTGGCTTTAACTTGGCAGTACAGCGCGTATGACCTGTGCTCATTGCCTGAACTGGGCCCACTCTTCAGCTTCCCGCACGTTACCGAACTTTCCCTGCGCAGCCTGTTGCTGAAAGAGGTACCAGAGCAGTTCCTGCTCTCATTCCCCAATCTGACGTCCCTGGAACTGAGCTACAACCAGTTGCAACGTCTGCCAGCGAGCCTGTCGTTGCTCAGTGACTTGCGCATACTCGACTTGTCCGGCAATCGCATCTCTCTGGACGAGCCCCAGGCTCAATTGCTGGCGCAATGCAGCCGGTTACGTTACCTGAACCTTTCGGACAATCGCTTGAACATGACCTTTTCTGTGGCGCAGATGAACCAGTTGGCCGAACTGCGTTTGCGCAATGCCGGGTTGGTATTGCTGCCCGAGGGCATCACGGATTGTCAGACGTTGTACATGCTCGATGCTTCCAACAACTTCATCACGCTGTTGCCTCCCAACTTCATCCAGTCCCCGTTGTGGCGGGACGGCTACGTTGCGCTGTCAGGCAATCCTGTGCTGCTGCACCAGGCTGAAGATGTGCAGGAGGCCTGGAACATTCCGGAGGACAGTTCGGTCCCTCACAAATTTCGCTGGGTGGACCGCCTGGACGGTGATAGACGCGAAGACCTGGGTAACCTGTGGGCCACTGTTGAGCAAATGGATGGGGCGACGAACTTCATGCAACTGCTGAAACAGCTTACGCGCTCGCAAGACTTCACCCATCCTCGATATGGGGAAATGCTGGCTACACGCGTTTTGACCATGATGGAAAAGGTGGACAGCTCAGCAGCATTGGCCAATGAAATTTTCGCCCATGCGCTGGTTGAAAACTGCGCCGACAATGCCACGGTTGTCTTCCAGCAGCTTGAAATCCGATGCCTTGTGTGGGAAGCCGAGCAGGCCGCCCCTTCTGGTAGCCAGGAACGAGCCCTGGTGAATCTGGCGCGGCAGTTGTGGAGGCAACAGGAGGTTGACTTCATCGCCATGCGCGAGGCTGAGGCTGCAGGTGCGAGCATTGAGTCGGTCGAATGGGCGCTGGCCTACTCGATCCGCTTGCGCGAGGACCTGGGCCTGCCTGGCAACGCACGGAGCATGCTACACGCGGGCATCCCGAACCTGGATGACGCTTCGGTGATGCGCGCGGCTGATCAGGTCAGGCGTAACGAGACAGACCACTCGGTGGCAGTGTGGATGGTCCAGCAACCGTTCTGGAGAAAATATCTCGAGAAACGCTACGTGCGCGAACTGGAAGTGCCGGCAAGTTTTCAGAACCAGTTGGCGGAGGATGCGAATGCCGAGGACGCCGCCAGGTTGATGGCGGAAATCAGGCTTTGGACCGAGAAGACCGAGCTTCAACTGACCATCGAGGCTCTGCAACGGCCGGCATGACAAGGGCGCATTGGACTATGCTCAAGCTACAAGTGATAGGGGTACTTTTTCGGGCTCGGGACGGGGAACGAGCGCACTTGGTAACCGCCGGTTACTGTTCATTCAAACATGGAGGTCTTTTGCTGGTTTACGCTCGCTCGTCGGATCTTTCGCCCTGATCTGTAGTCTTCTGGTTTATCGAGAGAATAAGGAGATACGCATGCTCGTCCGGTCACTGACCCTCGCCACCTTGCTCGCGCTCGTCGGCCCTGTGTTTGCCGCCGACAGTGACGCGCCGCTGGCCAAGGAACTGGGCAAGGCCAGGCCCTTGGTCGTCATTGCGCCCAGCAGCGCCGACCCGACCTTGCGTGGGTTGAACGAGGCCCTCAAGGACCCGGCCACCCAGGCCGCCTTCAAAGAGCGCAACCTGGTGGTGTACAGCGTTGCCAACATGATGGGCAAGCGTGAGGACAAGAACCTCGAGCAGCAGACCACCATGGCCCTGATCCGCGAGTTGAAGCTGGGTGCCAGCAAAGGCACCAAGGTGATCCTGGTGGGCAAGGACGGTGAGCGGCACATGCTCAAGGACGACGAGGAGGGCGAGGCCATCGACCCGCAGGTGATCCTCAAGGCGGTCGATGATCTGCCTGCCAGCGAAAAAGCCGTGACGGCACCGGAGCCTGTGGCAGCGACGGCACCGGAACCCAAGGCCAAGGACAGCAAGCCTGCCAAACCCGCCAAGCCGGCCGCGCCACCCAAGCCGCTGGAAGACTGACCCTGCACGTCGGCCCCGAGGCACCTTGGGGCCGTTGTGTATCCCACTGTATCTGCCCACGCCGCAGACCCATTCCCATACAAAACCGCACCCCGCGCGATACATCCACGACATACCGCAACGGCCTAATGGCTCCACATTCCAACCACAGTGGAGCGACACCATGACTCAAGTACGAAACACCCTCGGCCTGCTCGGCGCTGCCCTGATCGGCAGCATGGCATTGAGCAGCAGCGCCTTTGCCGTCGAGCCGTTGGCCCAGGGTTACCAGCTGGCTTCGGCCAAGGTGGCCAGCGAGGGCAAGTGTGGTGAAGGCAAATGTGGTGGCAGTGCAAAGGCCACCCAGGGCGAAGGCAAATGCGGTGAGGGCAAGTGCGGTGCAAGCGCCAAGGCCGGTGCCGAAGGCAAGTGTGGCGAGGGCAAGTGTGGTGATGCCTCGTTCGCCAAGACCGACAGCAACCACGACGGCAAGGTCTCGCGCGACGAGTTCCTGGCGGTGGCCAAGGACCGTGCCGGCGACTTCGACAAGATCGACAGCAACCATGATGGCTTCATCTCCGAACAGGAGGCGGCGGATCACCTCAAGGCGATCTACCAGGCTAATGGCAAGGCCATGCCCGAAGGCTTGTTCAGCCACCTGACCGGCAAGTCCTGACTTTCTGCCCCATGAACCGCGCAACGCCCCTCCTGCTGGTCAGGTGGGGCGTTGTGCCTGTTGCGGAGACCTGTTCATGCACCCCACATCTTTGTCCCCTGTACCTTTACAGACCGGGCTAGGCCTGCGCCGCGGCCTGCTGCCGGAACTGCTGGCCATGGAGGCTGGCGCCGTGGATTTCCTGGAGTGCGCACCGGAAAACTGGGTTGCCGTGGGCGGTGCCTACGGCAAGGGCCTGGCGCAGTTGGCCGAGCGTTTTGCCATTACCTGCCACGGGCTGTCGTTGTCGCTGGGTGGCAGCGAGCCGCTGGACCGCCATTTCCTTGGCCAGACCCGCCAGTTTCTCGACCGCCACCAGGTGCGCCTGTACAGCGAGCACCTGAGCTACTGCAGTGATGACGGGCACCTGTATGACCTGATGCCCATTCCATTCACCGACGAAGCGGTGCGCCATGTGGCCGCGCGGATTCGCCAGGCCCAGGAATACCTGGAGCGGCGCATTGCCGTGGAAAACATCAGCTACTACGCCGCACCGTACCAGGCGATGAGTGAACTCGACTTCATCCGCGCGGTACTCGATGAGGCCGACTGCGACCTGCTGCTGGACGTCAACAACGTCTTCGTCAATGCCTGCAATCACGGCTATGACGCCCGCGAATTCCTGGCGGGCTTGCCCCAGGCGCGGGTATCCGGCATGCACGTCGCTGGCCATTACGATGAAGCGCCGGACCTCAAGGTAGACACCCATGGGGCTGCGGTGAAGGAGGATGTGTGGGCGCTGTACGCGGTCGCCTGTGCGCGCTTCGGTGTGCAACCGACCGTGCTCGAGCGTGATTTCAACTATCCGCCGCTGGCCGAACTGCTCGCCGAGGCGGCGCGCATCCGCACTGTGCAGCGTGCTGCGGGAGGGCATGCAAATGAATGAGACCTTGCGTGAGCAGCAGTACACCTTGGCCCGGCACCTGCGTGACCCGCAGCGCCATGCGCCGCCGCCGGGCGTGGAAGCCCGGCGTCTGAAGGTTTACCGCGAGCTGTTCTATGGTGCTATCGAAGGTTTGCTGGCCGGCAGTTTTCCGGTGATGCGCCAGGCGTTGGGCGAACCGCGCTGGCATGCCCGAGTGCGAGATTTCTATGCCAACTATCGCAGCCAGACACCGTTGTTCACCGAGATTGCCCAAGCGTTCGTCGATTACCTGCAAGGCATCGAGCTGGATGCGCCCTGGCAGCTGGAGCTGGCGCACTATGAGTGGGTCGAGGCGCAGTTGTATCTGAGCGATGCCGAGGACCCGGCCCATGACCCGGCAGGCGACCTGCTGGAAGGGGAACCACTGTTGTCGTGTGTGGCACGCGTGTTGGCCTATCGCTGGCCGGTGGAGCGGATCGGGGCGGATTACCAGCCAGCGGTCGCGCCAGAGGCGCCGACCTTGTTGCTGGTTTATCGCGATGCGGGGTTGAAGGTGCGCTTCGCGCGCCTGGCGCCGCTGGCGTACCGGTTGCTGGCGCTGGAACAGGGCAGTGGGCGGGCTCGGTTGCAGGCGTTGGGCGGTGCTGTGGAAGAGGGGTTGGCGTTGCTGGAGGGATTGCGCGAGCAGGGGGTCATCATCGGTACATGTTGAATCGTGGTATTGGGGCGCTTTGCGCCCCATCGCCGGCAAGCCAGCTCCCACAGGTACAGCGCATGCCCAGAATCTTGCGCAGTACCTGTGGGAGCTGGCTTGTCGTGGCGACGAACCGCGGCGATGGGCTGCAACGCAGCCCCGGCAATATCACCTGCAGAACCGCCCTCTGAGCCAATGATCCAGGCTCAACCGCCCAGCCCCTTTCAGCAGCAGTGGCAGCAACGCCACCAGGTAGATCAGCGGCAACTTGAAGTTGCCAAAGCCCTGGTCGGTAATCGCATACCCTTGGGCCAGCTCGGCCAGGTTCGACCAGTGCGCCGGCCAATGTACCGCAGCAATCGCCACCACGGTCACCACCATCAGCCCCAACGAGGCCAGCCGGGTACCCAGTCCCAGCAACAGCAGTAACGGCAGGATCAGCTCTGCCCACATCGACAGCTGCCAGTTCAGCTCTGCAGGCAGCAGGTTGAAGGGGAACGGGAAGTTCGCTTGCAGGTCAGCGAACCAGTTGCTGCCATTGAATTTCTCCCAGCCGGATTCGAAAAATTCCCAGGCCAGGAACAGCCGCAACGGCAGGTCGGCGCTCCAGGTACCGAAACGGTCGAAGGTGGTCAGGGTGCGGGTCAAGGTGGTCATGCTGGTTTCTCTCTTCAGGAAAGGGCACGGGCGTTACGGCGTTGCTGGCGGGCCAGCTTGGCGGTGAGCTTGACGGCGATGGCGCTGAACATCAGGGCGAACGCCAGCGGGTACCAGCCGCCCATGGGGATGCGTTTGTAGAACGACAGGCAGAACACCGCGGCCAGTACCCACATGCCGGTGCTGTGCAGGGCCTGCCAGGCACGGCCACCCAACAGGCGCATCGGGGCCTTGAACGAGGTGATGGTGAGCAGCAGCAGGAACAGGTAGCCGAGGGTGCCGGGCAGGCTGGAAGTGAGCGTGCGGCCGGCCCAGAACAGCTCGGGGAATTGCTGGGCATAGCGGTAGATCAGTACGCCGTGCACGGTGTGGGAAAAGGCGAATGCCAACCCCAGATAGCGCCGTTCCTGGAGGATGCGGCGGCTGCTGGTGCCAGGCAGCAAGGTCACCAGCGACGAGGCCAGGAAGGCCAGCAGGAATAGCGCGAAGGAGCTGCGCGCGGTGGCACGGATCGCGCTGCGCAGGCCGTCCGGATCAGGTTGGCTGGCCAGGACCACGGCGGTCATCGCCAAGGTCAGGCCGGCGAGCGTGGCGAACAGCTTCCAGCCGGAGGGAAGGGTGAGGGGTTTCATCAGGAAGGCTCCCGGGGTGTGGTTGTGTGACCGGGAGTGTGTCGGGGTGGGGTATCTGCAGTGTGTCGGCGGTGGTGGGGTTGTGTATCGGAGTGTACTGATACTTCAAGCTCCACCTGCTTTTTGTGGGAGCGGCCTTGCGTCGCGAAAGGGCCGCAAAGCGGCCCCGGCAATTCATGCGACGAAGCTGAAAACCTGGGGCTGCTGCGCAGCCCTATCGCGACGCAAGGCCGCTCCCACAAACTGTCATTTGAGCTCGATCTGCGCGCACAGCCCGCCGCTTGCGCGGTTGCTCAGGGTCAGCCGGCCGCCCATGGCCTGGATCAGCTGATGGGCAATCGCCAACCCCAGCCCGGTGCCGCCGGTGCTGCGGTTGCGTGAACCTTCCACGCGATAGAACGGCTTGAGCACTTCATCCAGTTCGCCGCCGGGTATGCCTGGCCCGTTGTCGAGCACGCGGATCAACGTCTTGTCGCCCTCGCGGCACACCTCCAGTTCGGCAGCACCGGCAAACTTGAGGGCGTTGTCCACCAGGTTCACCAGCACCCGGCGCAGGGCATGCGGGCGGGTTTCCAGCAGGCTGCCGCTGCTGCCATGGCGCTCGACCTGGGCGCCACTGTCCTGGTAGTCGAACACCAGGCTGTCGAGAAAGGCATCGAGGTTGACCCGGCACGGGGCCTCGGTGCTGGTGTCCATGCTGCGGGCATAGGCCACGCCTTCGCGCACCAGGTGTTCCATTTCACCCAGGTCGCTCCACAGCTTGTCCTTTTCCACCCCTTCGTCCATCACTTCGACACGCAGCTTCATGCGCGTGATCGGTGTTTGCAGGTCGTGGGAAATGGCCGCCAGCAACTGCATGCGTTCCTTGAGGTAGGCAGCGATGCGCGCCTGCAGGGCGTTGAAGGCCACGGCGGCGTAGCGCACCTCGCGCGGGCCGCTTTCATCCAGCTGCACGCCAGGCTTGTCCGGGTCGAGGTTGTCCACCGCACGGGCCAGGCGGGTCAGCGGGCCGATCGCCAGGCGTACCGCCAGCCAGGTGCACAGCAACAGCACGGCCAGCTGGATCAGCAACACCACGGGCAGCCAACGTGCCACCGGGACCGGCGATGGGGTTACGTCGATGGTCAGCGGTGCGCCATCGGCCAGTGTCAAGTGTGCCTGGAAGTGCGCATTCGGGCCGGGGATTTCCTGGAAGGAAAGGCGATAGTCGGCGCCAATGGCCTTGACGATAGAGTCGGCGGCCATGGGTGGGTCACTGGTCGGCATGGCTTCGCCCGCCAGGCCCTGGTCCAGCCGGTAGCGGTAGGTACGCCGCTCCAGGCGCGGCAGCCAGGCGGCGCGCTCGGCCGCGGGCAGGCGGTCGAGGATGGCCACCGAGGTGGCCACGTCCTGCTCCAGGGTGCTGAGCATCATCGAGCGGCTGCTGATGTAGCGCTCGTAGGCCTGCAGGCCGAACGACAGGCCGTAGGCCAGCACCAGGCCGGTGAAGAAGATCAGTGCCAGGCGCGAGGCCAGGGTACGTGGCCACTTCATGATGGCGACTCGAGCAGTTGCACCGGCAGCGAGAACACATAGCCCTCGCTGCGCACGGTCTTGATGCAGCTGGGTTCGCGGGCGTCGTCACCCAGGCGCTGGCGCAGGCGGCTGACCAGCAGGTCGATGGAGCGGTCGAAGATGTCGGCTTCGCGGCCCTGGGTCAGGTTGAGCAACTGCTCACGGCTGAGCACCCGCTGCGGGTGGTCGAGAAACACCCGCAGCAGGCGGTATTCGGCACCGCTCAGGGCTACCAGGGTGCCTTCGCTGTCGAGCAGGTGGCGCGCGGTGGTGTCCAGCCGCCACTGGCCGAAGCCGAGCAGGCGGCTGCTTTCGCTGATGGTGAGGTTGGGCGGCAGCATGCGCGTGCGGCGCAGCACGGCGTTGATACGGGCCAGCAGTTCGCGGGCCGAGAACGGCTTGGTCAGGTAATCGTCGGCGCCCATTTCCAGGCCGATGATACGGTCGGTTTCGTCGTTGCGGGCGGTCAGCATCAGCACTGGGGTGTTGCGGTGCTTGCCGGCGCGCAGCTCGCGGCACAACAGCAGGCCGTCGTCGCCGGGCATCATGATGTCCAGGACGATCAGGTCGACGCTGTTGGCTTCGAGAAAGGCGCGCATCTGCCGGCCGTCGGCGACGATGCTGGTGCGCAGGCCGTTCTTCTTCAGGTAGTTGCCGACCAGTTCGCGGATTTCGCGGTCGTCGTCGACGATCAGGATGTGATCGACGTGTTCCATGCGCTGCGTTCCTGTGCAAGAGGGGATGGGCGCAGTGTACCGAGCGCAATCGCGCTTGCCTGCGGGGGTTTGTATTGCAGTGTATCTGGCATGTGTACAGACACAGGAGGAAGCACATCACAGCTTCGGGCGACACATACGGGATACCTGGCCGGCGTGAAATGGCTCTCGACCGGGGAGCACAACTCCCCACCCTCAAGCGTTACACAGGAGAGATGCCATGAACTTCATTACCTTCGCCCGTGCCAGCCTGTTCGCCGTGCTCAGCTTTGGCGCCATTGCCGCCCAGGCCTCCACGATGCCGATGGACGATACCGGGGTCATGCAGTACCGCTACGGTGACCACCTGGATGTGAAGAAAGTGCTGTCGATACAGGACGACCAGAGCGACGCCTGCGGCCTGGTGAACACCCGCATGGACTACCTCGACTCCAAGGGCCAGCAGCAGAGCGTGCAGTACCGCACCTACGCCACCGGCGGTTGCCATGAGAATTGATCGCCGCTTGTTGTTGAAGGTTGGCGGTATTGCCCTGGCGCTGGCCGGCCTGGGCCTGGCCGGGCACCTGATGGCCCGCGACAGCTACGGTGCCATGCCGTCGCTGTCCGGCGCCAGCCAGTGGCTGAACTCGGCGCCGCTGGATGGCCCCGGGCTCAAGGGCAAGGTGGTGCTGGTGGACTTCTGGACTTGGGACTGCATCAACTGCCGGCGCAGCCTGCCGCACGTGAACGAATGGGCGCGGCGCTATGCCGACCAGGGCCTGGTGGTGGTCGGCGTGCACACCCCGGAGTACGACTACGAGCACGATGTAGGCACCTTGCGTGACAAGGTGGCCAGCCTGGGGATTGGTTACCCGGTGGCGGTGGATAACGACTACAAGGTGTGGAATGCCTGGGGCAACCAGTTCTGGCCGGCGCATTACTTTGTCGACCGCAAGGGGCAGGTGCGCCATGTGCACTTTGGCGAGGGGGATTATGGTGGGCAGGAGCAGGTGATACAGGCGTTGCTGGATGAGAAAGGGTGAGTTGTCTGTGCCGGCCTCTTCGCGGGCTTGCCCACTCCCACAGGGATTTGCGTAATCAGTGAAATCTGCGCAGTACCTGTGGGAGCGGGCAAGCCCGCGAAGAAGCCAACCCCTGTCTGTCAGGTGAAACTGGCGAAGTGCGCCTGCATCCGCGCCGCATCCGCCTGGCGCCCGCTGAACAGCTCGAACGCCTTCACCGCCTGGAACACGGCCATGTTGCTGCCATCCAGGGTGCGGCAGCCCAGCGCCCGGGCGGCGCGCAGCAGTTCGGTCTCCAGCGGGAAGTAGATGATCTCCGCCACCCACAGGCGCGCATGCAGCAGCTCCACCGGCAGCGGTGTGCCCGGCAGCTTGGCCATACCCACCGGTGTGGTGTTGACCAGCCCGTCCGCTTCGGCCAGGGCCGTGACCAGGTCGTTGCCGACCACGGCGCGCCCGGCACCGAAATGGGCATTCAGGTTGTCCACCAGGGCCTGCGCACGGGCCGCGTCCACTTCGAACAGCACCAGCCGCTCGACCCCTTCACCCAGCAGGGCATGGGCCACGGCCGAACCGGCACCACCGGCACCCATCTGCACCACCTGGCGCCGTGCCACATCAGGCAGGCCACGGCGCAAGCCTTCGGCAAAGCCCAGGCAGTCGGTGTTGTGGCCGACCCGCTTGCCGTCCTTGAGCACTACGGTGTTCACCGCGCCGATGCCGCGGGCTTCGTCCGACAGTTCGTCGAGCAACGGCAGGATCGCCTGCTTGAACGGGTAGGTGATGTTGAGCCCGGTGAAACCGGTATGCTGGGCGGCGTCGAGCAGGCCGGGCAGGGCGCTGTCGTCCAGTTGCAGCTGGTCGGCATCGATCAGCCGGTACAGGTAGCGCAGCGCCTGGGCATCACCTTCGTGTTCGTGCAGGGCAGGAGTGCGCGACAGCTGGATGCCACGGCCGATCAGGCCGGCGAGGATGGCTTGCTGGCTCATGCGCTGTGCTCCTGCAACATTTCGGCGAAGTGGCTGATGGCCATGCGGTAGCCATGGCTGCCCAGGCCGCAGATGACCCCGACGGCGATGGATGATACGAACGACAGGTGACGGAACGGTTCGCGCTTGTGCACGTTGGACAGGTGCACCTCGATTACCGGCACTTCGCTGGCCACCAGGGCATCGCGGATGGCCACCGAGGTATGGGTCCAGGCACCGGGGTTGATCACGATGCCGGCGCAGCGGCCACGGGCGGCATGGATCCAGTCGATCAGTTCGCCTTCGTGGTTGGTTTGGCGGAATTCGATTTCCAGGCCGTGGGCATGGGCGGTATCGGCACAGCCCTGAGCCAGGTCGGCGAGGGTTTCGTGGCCATATTGGGCAGGCTCGCGGGTGCCCAACATGTTCAGGTTGGGGCCGTTGAGCACGAGAATGAGGGGCTTCATGACGGGCATCGCTTTGTTGTTGTTGGATGCGTCTAGTTTTGTACCGACTGGTTAGTTTGGTCAATCGGACTAAACCGCTGTACCGGAAAAGTGGGCGATTATCGAACTTGATATCGCCTGTACCGGCCCTATCGCCGGCAAGCCAGCTCCCACAGGAACTCCATAGGGCTCCAGCTTTGTCGCCTGCAGCTTGATTACAAAATTGTAATTTTCCCGCCACCGCCCCGATAAGCGCGGCTTTCTACAGTCCCTCGCCAAAGCTCGCTGACGAGGACCTGTTTCGTGCCCATCCCCCGCAAGACCGCCTTGCTCTGCCTGTTGCTGGCTGTTGCCGCCAGCGCCCAGGCCAGCCAGAGCCTGAGCCTGCCACAGGCGCTTGACGCCGCCTTTGCCCAGAACCCGGAGCTGGCCGCGGCCGGCCGGGAAATCGGTATCGCCGATGGCGAGCGGCGCCAGGCCGGGCTGATCCCCAACCCGGAGCTGTCCTGGGAGGTCGAGGACACTCGCCGTGACACCAGCACCACCACTGTCACCCTCAGCCAACCGCTGGAGCTGGGCGGCAAGCGCGGTGCACGCATCGCCGTGGCCGGTGCCGGCCAGGCCATTGCCCAGCTGGACCTGGAGCGCCAGCGCAACGGCCTGCGCGCCGATGTGGTGCAGGCGTTTCACGCGGCCCTGCGCGCGCAGACCGCGCTGGAGCTGGCGCAGCAATCGCAGGCGTTGACCGAGCGTGGGCTGCGAGTGGTGCAGGGGCGGGTGACCGCTGGCCAGTCATCGCCCGTGGAGGCCACCCGGGCCCAGGTGCAGTTGGCCCAGGCCCAGGCTGAAGTGCGCCGTGCGCAAACCCAGCGCAGTGTGGCTTACCAGGCCCTGGCACGGTTGACCGGCAGCCCGCTGGCAAGCTTCGACCAGTTGCAGGCCGCCAACCTGTCCCCCGGTGATGCGCCCAGCGCCGACGCCCTGCTCGACCAGGTCGAGCAAACGGCTGAATGGCGCCTGGCCGCCGCCCAGGTCGAGCGCGGCGAAGCGTCCCTGGGTTCGGAAAAGGCCCTGCGCATTCCCAACCTCACCGTCAGCCTTGGCAGCCAGTACAGCCGCGAAGACCGCGAGCGGGTCAATGTGGTGGGCCTGTCGATGCCCTTGCCGCTGTTCGACCGTAACCAGGGCAACGTGCTGGCCGCGGCCCGCCGTGCCGACCAGGCGCGTGACCTGCGCAACGCCGTGGAGCTGCGCCTGCGCAGTGAAACCCGCAGTGCCGTCAGCCAGTGGACCACGGCCATGCAGGAAGTGCAGGCCTATGACCGCACCATCCTGCCTTCTGCCCAGCAGGCCGTGGACACCGCCACACGCGGTTTCGAAATGGGCAAGTTCGCCTTTCTCGATGTGCTCGACGCCCAGCGCACGCTGATCGAGGCGCGCGGGCTGTACCTCGAGGCGCTGGCCTCGGCAACCGACGCGCGGGCGCAGGTCGAGCGGATCTATGGCGACCTCGATGGGCTGAGCAACAAATTTAACAGCAGGAGCAACAATGACTAATCCACGCAAGATAGCCCTTCTGACTGCCGCCATTGCTGCGCTTGGCCTCGGTGGCCTGGCCTGGACCGGCAACCTCGGCAAGGCGTCGAGCACTGAAGCCCGGCACGACGACCACGGCGAAGACAGCCACGGCCACGGCGAGGAACAGGCCGGCGAAGGCCACGAAGAAGAAGAGGGCAAGCTGCACCTGTCCATCGCCCAGATCGAAGCTGCCGGTGTGCAACTGGCCGATGCCGGCCCTCGTGAACTGGGCACCGCCATCAGCTTCCCGGGTGAAATCCGCTTCGACGAGGACCGCACCGCCCACGTCGTGCCACGCGTGCCCGGTGTGGTCGAGTCGGTGCAAGCCGAGCTGGGCCAGGCGGTAAAGCGTGGTCAGGTGCTGGCGGTAATTGCCAGCCAGCAGATTTCCGACCTGCGCAGCGAACAACAGGCTGCCCAGCGCCGCCTGGAACTGGCGCGCCTGACCTTCCAGCGCGAACAGCAGCTGTGGCAGGAACGCATCAGTGCCGAGCAGGATTACTTGCAGGCCCGCCAGGCGTTGCAGGAAGCCGAGATTGCCTTGGCCAACGCCCGGCAGAAGGTCGCCGCCGTGGGCCCGGCCGGCGCCGGCAACCGCTATGAGCTGCGCGCGCCGTTCGATGCAGTGGTGGTGGAAAAGCACCTGACCGTGGGCGAGGTGGTCGATGAGACCAGCAATGCCTTCACCCTGTCTGACCTGAGCCGGGTCTGGGCCACCTTCGCCGTCGCCCCGCGCGACCTGGACAAGGTGACCACCGGCCGCAATGTGACGATCAGCGCGCCGGACCTGGGCGCCCAGGTCGAGGGCAAGGTCAACTACGTCGGCAGCCTGCTCGGCGAGCAGAACCGTGCCGCCACTGTCCGCGCCACGCTGGCCAACCCCAACGGCGCCTGGCGCCCCGGGCTGTTCGTCAATGTCGCGGTCAGCGTCGAACGCTTCAACGCCGCTGTCGTGGTACCGCAAAGCGCACTGCAAACCTGGGAGGAGCAGACCGTGGTGTTTGCCCGTACCGCGGAAGGCTTCGAGGCCCGCCCGGTGAAGACCGGCCGCCGCGACGCCGGCCAGGTGGAAATCACCACCGGCCTTGCCGCCGGAACCCAGGTGGCCGCTGCCGGCAGCTTTGTCCTCAAGTCCGAGCTGGGCAAAGGCTCGGCCGAGCACAGCCATTGATCACGGGGACGTCTGCATGTTCGAACGCCTGATCCAATTCGCCATCGAGCAGCGCCTGGTGGTGATGCTGGCCGTGGTCCTGATGGCCGCGGTGGGTATCCACAGCTACCAGAAACTGCCGATCGACGCTGTACCGGACATCACCAACGTCCAGGTGCAGATCAATACCGCTGCACCCGGCTATTCGCCGCTGGAGACCGAGCAGCGCATCACCTTCGCCATCGAGACCGCCATGGCCGGCCTGCCCGGGCTCAAGCAGACCCGCTCGCTGTCGCGCTCGGGTCTGTCGCAGGTCACGGTCATTTTCGACGACGGCACCGACCTGTTCTTCGCCCGCCAACTGGTCAACGAGCGCCTGCAAGTGGCGCGTGAGCAGTTGCCCGACGGCATCGAAGCGGGCATGGGGCCGATTTCCACCGGGCTGGGTGAAATCTTCCTGTGGACGGTGGAAGCCGAGCAGGGCGCGCTGAAGGAAGACGGCACGCCCTACACCCCGACCGACTTGCGGGTGATTCAGGACTGGATCATCAAGCCGCAGCTGCGCAACGTGCCCGGGGTGGCCGAGGTCAACAGCATCGGCGGCCATGCCAAGCAGTACCTGATTGCGCCGGAGCCCAAGCGCCTGGCGGCCTACAAACTCACCCTCAACGACCTGATCGCGGCGCTGGAGCGCAACAACGCCAACGTCGGCGCCGGTTACATCGAGCGCAATGGCGAGCAGTTGCTGATTCGCGCGCCAGGCCAGGTGGCCTCGGCCGAGGATATCGCCAACATCGTCATCTCCAGTGTCGATGGCACGCCAATCCGCGTCAGCCATGTTGCCCAGGTCGGCCTGGGCGAAGAACTGCGCTCGGGCGCGGCCACCGAAAACGGCCGGGAAGTGGTGCTGGGCACGGTGTTCATGCTGATTGGCGAGAACAGCCGCACGGTATCCCAGGCGGTCGCCGCCAAGCTGGTCGAGATCAACCGCAACCTGCCCAAGGGCGTGGTCGCGGTGACGGTGTACGACCGCACCAACCTGGTGGAAAAGGCCATCGCCACGGTGAAGAAGAACCTGGTCGAAGGCGCCATTCTGGTCATCGCTGTGTTGTTCCTGTTCCTGGGCAACATCCGCGCGGCGCTGATCACCGCCATGGTCATTCCGTTGTCGATGCTGTTCACCTTCACCGGCATGTTCAGCAACAAGGTCAGCGCCAACCTGATGAGCCTGGGCGCACTGGACTTCGGCATCATCGTCGACGGCGCGGTGGTGATCGTGGAGAACGCCATCCGCCGCCTGGCCCACGCCCAGCAACGCCATGGCCGCATGCTGACCCGCACCGAGCGCTTCCATGAAGTGTTCGCTGCCGCCCGTGAGGCGCGTCGGCCGCTGATCTATGGCCAGCTGATCATCATGGTGGTGTACCTGCCGATCTTTGCCCTGACCGGGGTGGAGGGCAAGATGTTCCACCCTATGGCCTTTACAGTGGTCATCGCCCTGCTTGGTGCCATGATCCTCTCGGTTACCTTCGTGCCGGCGGCCATTGCCCTGTTCGTCACCGGCAAGGTCAAGGAAGAGGAAGGCCTGGTAATGCGCACGGCGCGTCAGCGCTATGCCCCGGTGCTGGCCTGGGTGCTGGGCCGGCGCAAGCTGGCGTTCGCTGGCGCCGCTACCCTGGTGTTGTTGTCCGGGGTTATGGCCAGCCGCATGGGCAGCGAGTTCATCCCCAGCCTCAGCGAAGGCGACTTCGCCCTGCAGGCCCTGCGGGTGCCGGGTACCAGCCTGTCGCAGTCGGTCGACATGCAGCAGCGCCTGGAACAGGCGATCATCGCCCAGGTGCCGGAAGTGCAGCGGGTGTTCGCCCGCACCGGCACCGCCGAGATCGCCTCCGACCCGATGCCGCCGAACATTTCCGACGCCTATGTGATGCTGCGTCCGCGTGAGCAATGGGGCGACCCGGGCAAGCCGCGTGATGAGCTGATCGCCGAGGTACAACGTGCCGCCGCCAGCGTGCCGGGCAGCAACTATGAGCTGTCGCAGCCGATCCAGCTGCGCTTCAACGAGCTGATTTCCGGGGTGCGCAGCGATGTGGCGGTGAAGCTTTTCGGTGATGACATGGACGTGCTCAACCGCACAGCCGCGCAGATCGCCAGCAGCCTGCAAGGCGTGCCGGGCGCGTCCGAGGTAAAGGTCGAGCAGACTACCGGCCTGCCGGTGCTGACCATCGATATCGACCGCGACAAGGCGGCCCGCCATGGCCTCAACGTGGGTGATGTGCAGGACGCCATTGCCATTGCCGTGGGTGGCCGCACGGCCGGCACGTTGTACGAAGGTGACCGCCGTTTCGACATGGTGGTGCGCCTGTCGGAAACCCTGCGCACCGATGTCGACGGGTTGGGCAGCCTGCTGATTCCGGTGCCGGCCAGTGCTGCTGCGGGTGCCGGGCAAATAGGCTTCATCCCGCTGTCGCAGGTCGCCACGCTGAACCTGCAGCTGGGGCCGAACCAGGTCAGCCGCGAGGATGGCAAGCGGGTGGTGGTGGTCAGTGCCAACGTGCGCGGGCGCGACCTGGGTTCGTTCGTCGAGGAGGCCGAGCAGACGCTGATCGAGCAGGTACAGATACCGCCGGGTTACTGGACCCGCTGGGGGGGCCAGTTCGAGCAACTGCAGTCGGCGGCCGAGCGCCTGCAGGTGGTGGTGCCGGTGGCCTTGCTGCTGGTCATGGCGCTGTTGCTGATGATGTTCAACAACCTCAGGGATGGCCTGCTGGTGTTCACCGGCATCCCGTTCGCCCTTACCGGCGGGGTGCTGGCGCTGTGGTTGCGGGATATTCCGTTGTCCATTTCCGCTGGCGTGGGGTTCATTGCCTTGTCGGGGGTGGCGGTGCTCAACGGGCTGGTGATGATCGCCTTTATCCGTGGCCTGCGGGAGGAAGGGCGCACGCTGCGGGCAGCGGTCGAGGAGGGCGCGCTGACGCGCTTGCGGCCGGTGCTGATGACGGCACTGGTGGCGTCGCTGGGGTTCATCCCGATGGCCTTGGCGACCGGGACCGGGGCCGAGGTGCAAAGGCCGCTGGCGACCGTGGTGATTGGCGGGATTCTGTCGTCCACCGCACTGACCTTGCTGGTGTTGCCTGCGTTGTATCAGTGGGCGTATCGGCGGGAAGAGGTGCAGGAAAACTGAGAAGTAGGGGGCTGCTGTGCAGCCCATCGCCGGCAAGCCAGCTCCCACAGGGATTGCACATGGCTTGAGGGTGATGCGGTCGAGGTGGGAGCTGGCTTGCCGGCGATGGGCCGCAAAGCGGCCCCAAATTCTCAAACAGTACGACGAGCCCCAGTCCTTGCACCGTCGCCCCTAGCCTCATCATGCAGCGAAATCCGCGAAGTCTCCGGCAACGCCAACCCACCCACCAACGCCACCAGTGCAATCACCACCAAGTAGAACGCCGGAGCCAGGCTGCTGCCGGTCTGCCCGATCAGCCAGGTCGCCACCAGCGGTGCGGTACCGCCAAACAGCGTATAGGCCACGTTGTAGGTAATTGCCGAAGCGGTATAGCGGGTGCGGGTAGGGAAGCTTTCCGACAGCAATGCCGCCGTGACCACGCCACTGCACAACGCCCCCACCGCCAGCAGGATCACCCCCAGCAGCGCACCGGACATCGAGCCGGAACTGGCCAGCCAGTACGCCGGGAACACGCACAGCATCACCCACAGGCAGGTAAAGCCGATGGTCTTGCGCCGCCCGACGCGGTCCGAGAACGCCCCGGCCAGCGGGCAGCCGACCGCGGCGAACAGCAAGGCCACGGTGGTTACCAGCAGCGATTGCGCGCGGGTCAGGTTGCCGACCAGTTGCAGGTAGGTGGCGAAGTAGGTGGTGAACATGTAGAACGACAGCGCGGTCAGCGAGATGAAGGCCCCCAGGTTGCGGATCGCTCGGCCATGGTTGCGCAGGGTTTCCTTGAGCGGCGAATGTTCATGCTCCTTGCCCTGGGCGATGGCTTCGCGGAACGCCGGGGTTTCTTCCATGCGCCAGCGCAGGTACAGGCCGACCAGCCCCAGCGGCGCGGCGATCAAGAACGGGATGCGCCAGCCCCAGGCATTCATCGCCTCGGCCGACAGGCTGGCTTCCAGGCCATAGGCAATCACTGCCGCGCAGGCAAAGGCGGAAAAGGTCGACACCGGCACGAAGCTGCCATAGAAGGCGCGCTTGTCGTTGGGCGCATGCTCCATCAGGTAGGCGCAGGCCCCGGCATACTCGCCACCGGCGGAAAAGCCCTGCAGGCAGCGCGCCAGGGTCAGCAGCGCGGGGGCTGCCAGGCCGATGCTGGCGTAGGTCGGCAGCAGGCCGATGAGGGTCGTGGAGCCGGCCATCAGCAGGATGGTCAGCGACAGGATGCGCTTGCGCCCCAGGCGGTCACCCAGCGCGCCGAACACGATGCCGCCCAGCGGGCGCAGGGCGAACGCCACGGCGAATACCGCAAAGGTCTTGAGCAAGGCCACGCTGGCGTCTTCGCTGGCGAAGAACTGGCTGGCGATCAGGGTAGCGAGAAAGCCGTAGACGGCGAAGTCGAACCATTCGACGAAATTGCCGATGGCCGAGGCGGCGATCACCCGGCGCAGGGTGGCGGGGGATACCTCGTGAGGTGCGGGCATGCGAGTGCTCTCCGGTTCCATTGGCAGGCATGATGAAAGTGGCGCGGTCGGGCCGCGCCATCATTGTTGTGCTTGCCAGTAGATAGCCGGGCGCTGGAAGGCGCTTTGTCGAGGGCGACCTCGGGATACCTGATTCAACCGAACATGATGGGCTGCCCCTGATGGCCCTATCGCCGGCAAGCCAGCTCCCACAGAATTTGCACCGCACTCAAGGCTTGTGCAGTACCTGTGGGAGCTGGCTTGCCGGCGATAGGGCCATGGGCTCAGAAGCGCATATCCAGCGCCAGCTCGAAGGTACGCGGCGGCCCCATGTAGTACTGGCTGTTGTAGGCCTGCTTGGCATACACCTCGTCGGTCAGGTTGCGTACCCGCCCAGTGAGCGTGGTGTGTTCATCCAGCCGGTAGCGGGCGAACGCGCCGAACAGGGTGTACGCCGGGGCCTTGAGGCTGTTGGCGTTGTCGGCATACACCGAGCCCACGTAGCGCCCGTCTGCCCCCACCGACCACGCCGGGGTCAGGCTGTAGGTCAGCCACAGGTTGGCGACGCTGGCCGGTACGTTCACCGGTGCGTTGCCCTTGCGCGATACCGACACGCCGTTGACCGCCTCGTTGAACGCGTCGTACTGCGCATCGACATAGGCATAGTTGGCCTCGGCCAGCAGCTTCGGCGTCACCTGCAGGCGCCCGGACAACTCGACACCGCGTGAGGTCTGCTGCCCGGCCTGGACCGTGAGGTTGGCGTCGTTGGAGTCGCGCACGGCAAAGTCCTTGCGCACGATCTGGTACAACGCCAGCGTGGCTGCGCCGCGCCCGTCGAGAAAGTCGAACTTGCTGCCCACTTCCCACTGCTCGCCCTTGGACAGGTCGAACAGCCCGACGTTGGAATAGGTCGCTGCCGCCAGCGAGCCGGCCGGCAAGTCGGCAGAGGTACTGTACTGCGCATAGACGCTGGCGGAGGGGGTCAGCGCGTAGGTCAGGCCGATACGCCCGGAAAGCGGTTCCCAGCGCCGTTCGAAGAACGCCGGCGAGGTTGGCGTTACCGCGCCGTAGTTGGTCACCTGCATGTCGAGGTAGTCGTAGCGCAGGGCGGTCAGCAGGGCCAGGCGCTCGGTGAGTTGCAGGCGGTTTTCGGCAAACACCGCGCGGTTGGTCACCTCGTGGCGGCGTTGCTTGGTCAGGCCGGCATTCACCCCGGGGATGCCGTCGAAGCTGCCGGGGTCGAAGTGCTCGGCATCGACCACATCGCTCCAGCTGCTCGAGGTGGGGTAGAGGGTCTGGCGCATGCGCGAGTAATCCAGCCCCAGCGACCACTGGCTGGCCAGGCCGAACAGCTGGTTGTCGTGGCGCAGCTCGATGCGGTCGCCCAACAGGTTCTGGTCGTGGCGCTGCAGGTAAGGGCTGCTGCGCTGTACCTTGCCATCGCTGGTGTAACTGTAGCGTTCGAGGTTGCGGTAGTCGCGCTGGGCGTTGTAGTGGTACAGCGTGTTCTGCACGCTGGTGCTGTCGCTGAGCTGGTAGTCGAGGATCGAGCGTAGCCAGCGTACCCGCTGCTCGTAGCGCCCGTCGCCGACGTTGTAGTTTTCGAAGCGGCGGCTTTTGTCGATCTTCATCGTGCTGCGCCCGGGCAGGATCGGCGAGCCCCAGTAAGGGCTGTCTTCGCGGTCTTCCTGGTACTCCAGGGCCAGGGTGTGGGTGAGGTTGGGCGTGAGGTCGCTCAGCAACGAGAAGGCCAGGCTGTCGGTCTGCCGTTCGTTGCGGTCGATGTAGCCGTTGCCCTGCCCGCGGCTGAAGTCCAGGCGCACGAAATGGCGGGCATCGGCGGGGTTGCTGGCCAGTGCCTGGTTGATGCCGAACGCCACTTCGCTGTCGTCGAAGCTGCCATGGCGGATACGGCCGTCGATGGTCTGCTGATCGCGGCTGGCCAACTTGGTGATGTAGTTGATCGAGCCGCCCACCGCGCCCGCACCATGCAGGAACGACGATGGCCCGCCGATCAGTTCGACGCGGTCGAGCACCCAGGCATCCACTGGCCGGGTGGCGCTGCTGTAGCCCAGGTTGATGCCGTTGTACAACTGGGTAACCTGGTTCTGGGTGAAGCCGCGGTAGGCGACGAAGCCGCCAAAACCGGGGTTGGCCGAGGCGTTGACACCGGTCATGGCGTTGATCACGTCCTGGCTGTCCTTGGCGCCGCGCTCCTCGATCAGGCGGCGGTCCGAGACACTGACCGAGGCCGGCGTTTCCCGCGCGGTGAGGCCCAGGCGCGAACCGGTGCGGATCGGCTCGTCCAGTTGCACGCCGCTGGCGGCGTCGCGTTCACCGTCGATGGTGGTGGCGCTCAGTTCCACCGGGGCAGCATCCGCCCAGGCAAGGTTGCAGGTGCCCATGAGGAGCACCAGGGAGGTTTTGCGAAGCATGTTGGTGTGTCTTCCACGCAAAGGTCATGGCTGACCGCGAGCGCGCGCAGTCAGGCGCGCCCGGCTGAGGTCAGGCGAAATGAAGTACGGCTGCGGGGAAAGCGACGGGGGAGGCGCGGGGGTTGAGGGCGGGGCGTTGATAGCGCGGCGGCGGTTGCGCCCAGCTGCGCACCACGATGGGCGAGGTGGCCACGGCTTGCGTAGGGGTGAACGACCAGCCGCTGCTGCTGAGCGGCACGGCCAGGCCGAACGAGGAGCACACCGGGCAGTCGAGCTGGGCCATGTGCTGATCACCGCCGGCGCCATCCAGGTCGATGGCAACGCCGTGTTCGCTGTTGATCGAGCAGAAACCGCTTTCCAGGCCGGCCAGGCGCAGGCCACCCATCTGGCCATGGTGCAGGCCGCACAGAACCAGGCTGAACAGGACACTGGCGTAGAGCGTCCAGGCGGTCAGCGTGCGGGTTTGCCGGGTGGTTTTCATGGCGGCGAATCTACCATCCGGACGAATGGTCGGGTAGTGGTCCGGGCTTGATATTTTGGGGCTGCAATTTGACGCGATGCCTTGTAGGAGCGGCCTTGTGTCGCGAAAGGGGCGCAAAGCGCCCCCAGGGTTCTATCAGGCCGCACGCTCCAGTACATCCAGCAAATCAACAAACTCCAGCGCCAATTTGTGCCGCGGCGCCAGGTGCACCAGCGGCACCGAGGCCTGGTGCGATTCACGCATCTTGATCGAACTGCTCAGGTACACCGGCAGCACCGGCATGCCTTCACCGCGCAATTGCTCGACCAGGGTCTGGTGCAGTGCGGTGCGCCCGGCGAACTGGTTGACCACCACACCTTCCACCTGCAACGCCGGGTTGTGGTCCTGGCGCAGTTCTTCGACCTCGGCCATGACGCAGTGCAGGGCCTGGCGCGAAAAGCTGTCGCAGTCGAACGGGATCAACAGCCGCTCGGCCGCCACCAGCGCGCTGAAGGTATAGAAGTTGAGCGCCGGCGGGGTGTCGATGTAGATCCGCTCGTAGTCCTCGCCCAGTTCCACCAGCAGCTTGCGCAGCTTGTTGATCTTGAACTTGCTCTCCAGCTTGCCTTGCAGGTCGCTGAGGTCGGGGCTGGCGGTCACCAGGTGCAGGTTGCTGTAGCGGGTTTCGGTGATAGCCACCCGGTGCTTCTTGCCGGCAGCGGTGACTGGCGACAAGGTCTGGCGGAAGAAATCGGCGATGCCGGAAGGAATGGCGTCATTGACCAGACCGGTCAGGTAGTAGGTGGCATTGGCCTGCGGGTCGAGGTCGACCAGCAAGGTCCGGTAGCCTTCGGCGGCACTGGCGGCGGCAAGGTTGCAGGCGATGCTGGACTTTCCGACGCCACCTTTCTGATTGAAAACCACACGACGCATTAGATACTCATCCATGAAGTGAAAATGTCAGGTTGGGGTCAATCCTATGACTGGAACAAGACAGTTTTATGACAAGGAATGTTACGGCCTGCCAAGTTCATTCCGTCATGTGGCAATCGGTTTGCCTTGAGCTGTGTAGTGTCTGTTCCGGCCCTTTCGCGGGTGAACCCGCTCCCACAGGTTATGCACCGCCCTTGAGGGCTGCGGGGTACCTGTGGGAGCGGGTTTACCCGCGAAGAGGCCGGAACAGGCAAGCAAGGGCGTTCAGGCAACAACCACCCGATTACGCCCCTCCTGCTTGGCCCGGTAAAGCGCCCGGTCAGCCTCGCTCAACGCATCCCCCGGTTCGCTCTCGGCCTCGCCATCCCAACGCGCCACCCCCAGCGAAACGGTCACCGCCCCCACCGGCTCCACTGGCGTATCCTGCACCGTCACCCGCAGCCGCTCGGCCACCACTGCCGCAACGTCCAGGCCGGCCCCCGGCAGCAGCATCAGGAACTCCTCGCCGCCGGTGCGGCACAGCAGGTCACCCTCGCGGCAACAGCGGCGCATCAGTTCCGCCAGCCGGCGCAGTACCTGGTCACCCACCTCGTGCCCGTGGCGGTCGTTTACCCGCTTGAAATGGTCGACATCCAGCACGATGGCCGCAAATGCCCGGCCCTCGGCTTCCAGCAACGACAGGTTGAACTCCAGGCTGCGGCGGTTGCCCAGGCCGGTCAGCGGGTCGGTCTGGGCGTCGCGGTTGAGCCGGCCGATGCGTTCATGCAGCAGGTTCAGCCCAAACAGCAGCGCGCGCTTCAGCTCGGCCGCCTCGAAGTACCAGGCCGGTACCCGATGCAGGCGCTCGGCAGTGCCGGCCCGGTCCATCGAGCGGGCGCCGGCGGCCAGCTGCCACAGCGGCCGGGCGATGGTCATGGCCAGCCACCACAGCAGCACGCTGCCCACCAGCGCCAACGGTGCGGAGGTGCCGACCACGTTGAGGATCAGGTGGCTAAGCGGCGTCACTGTCTGGGTCAGCGGCTGCTGCGCCACCACGCCCCAACCGGCGCTGGGCACGGTGGCGTATCCGGCGAGCATTTCCACGCCGAGGCTGTTGGTCAGTTGCCGGGTACCACTGCCCAGGCTCGCCAGCTGATCGATCAATTCATTGCCTTCAACCACCGTCCCCACGCGCTGGCTATCGGGGTGATACAGCAGACGGCGGTTGCGGTCGACCACGTACAGGTAGGAACCATCCTTGTAGAAATGCTCCCCCAGCAGGCTGTTGAGGATGTTGCGTTCACGCAGGTACAGGCTGCCGCCGACATACCCCAGGTAGCGGCCATTGCTGTCGAAAATGGGTTGCGACAGCGCCACCACCAGGTTTTTGGCCGCCGATATGTAGGGCGTCGACACCAATGGGCGGCGCGCCTGCAGCGCCTCCTGGACACCGGGCGAATGCATGTGGCTGCCGACCAGGTGCCGCAAAGGGGCGGGGGAAATCGCCAACAGCACCCCGTTGGCATCGATCACGAAGGTGGAATTGAAGGCCATGCTCTGGCTCAGGACACGCTCGGCCTCCACCTGCAGGGCGACGGCGTCACCTAGCTGGCGGCCTTGCACGCCAGCGCTGAACGACAGCTGCTGCAAGGCGTTGTCGATAAAGGTCTCGGTGATGCTTGCCAGCTTCATCGCATACACCCGGTTGGCTTCCAGGGCATGGTCGATCAGCAGTTGGCGTTGCACCCGGTAGCTGGCGAAGTAGCTGGCGCACAGCATGACCACGGCGGTAAGGGCGCAAAGCACCAGAATGAGTGTGCGTAGATCCAGGCGCAGTCCGTGCTTGGCGTGTGGCAATCCTGACCTCGGGTGATCGAAAACAGCTACGAAATGGGAACAACCTTACGCCTTATGAGCGCAGTGGGGAACCGCGTTCAGGAGCCTGCCTTTTCCAGCGCGTCCAGTTCGTCTTCCACCTGTTGCATGCGCTGCTCGGCCAGGGCCTGCACCTTCGCGTCGCGGGCCGATTCGCGCATCAGGGCGGTGAGCTTCTCGCTCAGGCGCTTGCCGGCCTCGGTGTCTTCCAGGGCGCGGGCCTTGGCCGGGTCCTGGGTGGCCTCGACGATGGTGGCGAACTCGGCATCGCTGAAGTTCTTTTCGCTGTACAGGCGGAACAGGTCCTGGCGCTGGTCCTCGACGGTCAGGTGCTTGCGCAGCACGCCCTGGATGGTCGCCTGCGGCAGCTGCGGGTGCGTGCGGCCGAGCAGCGCGGCCATGCGCTCGATGTTGTGCGTGTAGGCATCCTGCAGCGGCAGCTGGGCCAGGATCTGTTCTTCACGGGAGGGTTTCTGGTCGCAGGCGGTGAGGGCTGCAGTCAGCAGCAGGGGCAGCAGCAACTTCTGGAGGCGAGGCATGGCGTGGCCTGGTTGGGCAGTGAGTGCTGCCGATTATACGGCAGTTGTGGTTGCCTGATGGATTTTGGGGGCCGCTGTGCGGCCCATCGCGACACAAGGCCGCTCCCACAAGACCCTCACAGGTTTCTGAAGGTGCATTGCACCTGTGGGAGCGGCCTTGTGTCGCGAAAGGGGCGCGCAGCGGCCCCAGGATTTTTCAGGTCACGCGAAACATCAGAACCCACCCCCCAACGGCCATTCCACCGCCAACCGTATCTGGTCCCCATCCAGCTCCGCCTGCGCCGTATTGCCCCGATGCACGTTATGCCGCAGCGAAAACGCGGTGCCCTTGGCCTTGCCGCTCTGCACTACATACCGTGCCTCCAGGTCGCGCTCCCAATGCTTGCCCCCCTTGCCATACCCCAGGTACGCATACCCGCCCGCAGGGTCGACATGGCTGCCGTCGATATCGAACCCGCGCACGTACAACGCCGTCAGGTTCAACCCCGGTACGCCGTAGGCGCCCATGTTCAGGTCATAGCGCGCCTGCCACGATTTCTCGTTCGGCGCGTTGAAGTCCGACATCTGCACCGCGTTGGCAATGAAGATCGCCCCTCGCGTCACGTAGTCGAATGGCGTGTTGCCGTCCACCTGCTGCCAGCCCAGGCTGAAACCGTGCGGCCCGTGGTCGTATCGCGAGACCAGGCTCCAGGTGGTGTTGTCGATGTGCCCGGACAGCGCCTTGCCGGTGTCGGTCGTGCGGTACAGGTTGAGGTCGAGGATGAGGCTGCGTCGCTCATCCAGGGCATGGCTGAGGGTGCTGCCCAGGTAATGCTGGTTCCAGCTGTCCTGGTAGCGTGAGGTGTACAGGCTGCCGCTGAAGGCGGCGCCGGGGTTCCACACCACGCCGGCCAAATCGAAGCTGTTGCCCTGGGGGCCATTGGAGTAGTTCACCACGAAGCCCTGGTCGTGGCTGGAAGCATTGCGGTCGGCGTTTTCGTTGAAGTGCCCGGCCACCAGCCTGAGGTGGTCGAACTCGGTGCTGTCAAGGAAGAACCCGGTCGCGGTCTCGGGCAGCAGGCGGCTGTCGGAGGAGCTGAACACCGGGGTCTTGACCCGTTGCTCACCGTAGGACAGCACGGTATCGGACATGCGCAGTTTCAGCGCCGCGCCGGCACGGCTGTATTCGTTCTTCGGGTGCCCCTCGTTATCCACCCCGAGCAAGCGTGCCTTGCCCACGCGCCCGCCGCCGCTGTCGAGTTGCACGCCCAGGTAGGCGTGGGCGTCGACCCCGACACCAATCAGCCCCTGGGTGAAACCGGACCGGAAGGTGCCCATCAGGCCATAGGCCCATTCCTCGGCCTTGCCGCTACGTTCATCGCGCGGCTTGTAGGCGTTGCGCCCGGCACTGTTGCGCCCGCCATGCTTGTAGTCGCGCTGGTCGAATACGCTGCGGTTGAGCAGGCTCCAGCGGCCATCCTCGACAAAGCCGTTGCTTTGCGACTGGGCGGAGTCGGCCAGCGCAGGGGGCGCGAGCAGGGCGCTGGCGAGCAGCAAAACGGCAGGGCGCGGCATGGGCAGAACTTCCTGTTCAGGGGGCGCGAAAACGCAGGATGTGCGCGCCGTCGAAGGGGTCGATGAGGTAATGGGCGTGCACGCCGAAGGTGTTCAGCAGGCGCTCGGGTGTAAGCACATCGAGCGGTTTGCCGAGGGCGACCAGGCGGCCCTTGTCGAGCACCGCGACGCGGTCGCAGGTGAGCGCCTGATTGAGGTCGTGCAAGGCCACCAGGGTGGTCACCGGCAGGGCCTGCACCTGTTGCAACAGGCTCAGCTGGTGCTGGATATCCAGGTGGTTGGTCGGCTCGTCCAGCAGCAGCACCTGCGGCCGCTGTGCCAGGGCACGGGCGATGTGCACGCGCTGGCGCTCGCCACCGGACAACGACCCCCACAGGCGGGTGCGCAGGTGCAGGGCGTCGAGGTCGGCCAGGGCCTGCTCGACGATCGTGCGGTCCTCCCGGGAGAACGGCGCCAGCGCCGACAGCCAGGGGGTGCGGCCCAGGGCAACGGCATCGAACACGCTGATCGCATCGAGGGTGTCGGCCTGTTGTTCGACCAGCGCCAAGGCCTGGGCGACACGGCGTCGGGGCAACCGTGCCAGCGGTTCGCCCAGCAGTTGCACGCTGCCGCTGCCTGGCTTGCGCAGCCCGGCCAGCACCTTCAGCAGCGAGGATTTGCCGGAGCCGTTGGGGCCGACGATGCCCAGGGTTTCACCCGCGACAACGCTCAGTTCGATATCGCTGAGCACGGTGTTGCCGGCCAGTTGCAGCCCCAGGTGCTGGCAACTCAAGGGGGCCAGCTGTAGCGCCGTCATGACCGTCATGGGCGCCCCCGGCGGCTGACCAGGATCAGCGCGAAGACCGGTGCGCCGAGCAGCGCGGTGACCACGCCAACGGGGATCACCTGGCCCGGGATCAAGGTGCGCGACAGGATGTCGGCGGCAATCAGGAACAGTGCCCCGCCCAGTGCGCTGGCGGGCAGCAGGCGGCTGTGCCCGGGGCCGAGCAGCAGGCGCAGGGCATGGGGGATCACCAGCCCGACAAAACCGATGGCGCCGACGATGGACACCATCACGGCGGTCACCAGCGCCGCGCAGCTGATCAGCAGCAACTGGGTACGCCGCACCGGGATACCCAGCGATGCCGCCGAGTCGGCGCCGAAGGTGAAGGCATCCAAGGCACGGCGATGCCACAGGCACACCAACAGCCCGAACAGTACAACTGGCACGGCCAGCCACACCGAAGGCCAACGCACGCCACTGAGGTTGCCCAGCAGCCAGAACAGGATGCCGCGCGCCTGCTCGGCGGTGGCCGACATGGTGATGAGGAAGGCGGTAAGGGCGTTGAACAGTTGCGAGCCGGCGATCCCGGCAAGGATCACCTGGGCGTTGTTGCTGCTGGGGCCGGCTGCCCGGGCCAGCACCAGCACCAAAGCGAACGCTGCCAGGGCGCCGATGAAGGCACCGCCGGACATGCTCAGCGCCAGGCTGCCGAAGCCCAGCAGGCCCACCAGCACCGCACCGGTCGAGGCGCCGGCAGACAGCCCCAGCAGGTAAGGCTCGGCCAACGGGTTGCGCAACAGTGCCTGGAGGATCACGCCGCAGGTGGCCAGGCCGGCACCGCAGGCCGCAGCAACCAGGGTGCGGGGCAGGCGGTAGTTCCAGACGATGCCGGCGTCGATCGGGTCGACCGGGTAGCCGGCCTGCCACAGGTGGTTGGCCAGCACCTGGCCGACCACGCCGGGCGACAGGTTGGTTTCGCCGATGGCGGTGCCGGCCAGCAGGGCCGCCAACAGGGCGGCCAGGGCAACGGCGATGCAGGGTAACAGGCGCATCATCACTGGGCTGCTTTGCCGCTGGCGAAGGCGGTGGCCAGTGTCTGCAGGCCGCTGAACAAGCGAATGCCGGCCTGCATGGCGTCGGCGTCGAGGATGATGATGCGATCGTGCTTCACCGCGTCCATGTTGCGCGTTACCGGGTCGCTACGCAGGAATGCCAGCTTCTTCTGGTAGTCGTCGGCGGGGTAGCGGCGGCGGTCCATGCGGGCAATGATCAGCCAGGTGGGGTTGGCCTTGGCCAGGGTTTCCCAGCCTACGGTCGGCCATTCTTCGCTGGACTCGACCACGTTGCGCACGCCGAGGGTGCGCAGCATGAAGTCGGCGACCCCCTGGCGGCCCGCCACGTAGGGGTCGATGTGCAGGTCGGCGCTGGAGAACCAGAACAGCGCCGAGGTAGCGGACAGGTCCTTGTCGGCCAGTTGCGCCTTGGCACTGTCCAGGCGGCCTCTGAGCTCGGCATTCAGGGCCGTGCCACGGTCCTGCACATCGAAGATTGCCGCCTGCTGGCTGACGCTCTTGTAGATAGTGTCGACCTGGAACGCCTGCAGGCGGGTGCCATCGGCGCCCACCAGGTTGTCCTTGCCTTCGCAGTCCGACGGCAGCAGGTAGGTGGGGATGCCCAGTTCATCGAACTGCTCGCGGGTGCCGACCACGCCCTGGGCACCGACCATCCATTCGAACTGCACCGTCACCAGTTGCGGGCGCTTGCCCACTACCGCCTCGAAGCTGGGCTCGTTGTCGGCCAGGCGCGGCACCTTGGCGTTCTGCACCTGGTACTCGGGCAGCACGTTGTTGAACCACAGCGAGGTGGCCGCCAGTTTGTCGCCCAGCCCCAGCGCGTAGAGCATCTCGGTTCCGGCCTGGCCAATGGTGACCGTGCGTTGCGGCGCCTGGGCGAAGGTTTGCGGCTTGCCGCAGTTGTCGACCGTCAGCGGGTAATGGGTGGCAGCAGCCTGGGCCAGGCCGGTGAGGCCGAGGCCGGCGAGCAGGGTGGCAAAACGGGGCAGCATGCTGGGCGATCTCCTATCGGACAGTTCGGGTGAGGAACGCACGGACAGGCATCGCCGAGCCCCCGCTGGCGGCAGGGGCAACACTGATGGCCAATCCCGGACACCCCGCCGGTTGGTGAATGTAGGCCGGCAGGTCTCCTGACTGGTGCGTCATGGCCTGGCTCCGGCCTTCCCGGGTTCGTGGCCCAGTGGCATCGATGGAGCAGGCTCGGCACCTACAGTTGCGGGGGCAGTTCCGTTTGGCCCGAATTGGCGGGCCTGGGATTCCCTATTGATTCCGTGGTGGAAACCGGCGGCCGGCATGGTAGACCATCGTGCCGCCGGGTGAAAACGCTTTTCAGAAGTACTTCAGCCAGGTGATGTCGCGCCGCCGCGCCTTCAGGCGGGCGAACCAGCGCACCGGCAGGTACAGCGAAACCGCCAGCAGCACTGCCCCAAGCCACACCGCGGCGATGCCGTCGAAGCCGAAGTAGTCGCCATGGTTGCGGCCGAACAGCGCCACGCTGGCCAGGTACAGCAGCTTCAGCACATACAGGTGCAGCAGGTAGAAGAACATCGGTGCCGCGCCGAACACCGCCAGGGCACTGATCCAGCGGGCCTGGCCGGCGCGTTCGAAGGCGCGCAGCAACAGCAGGCCACAGCCCAGGGTCAGGGCCAGGAACAGCAGCGACGGCGGGTACTTGGTGATGTTGAAGAAGCTCATCAGGGTTTGCGTGACGGTCGGGTAAGCGCTCCACGGCGCCTCGCCGTAGCCGTTGACCAGGCGCAACACGACAAAGCCCAGCAGCGCGATCAGCCCGGCCAGCAGCAGGCGATGCTGGCGTTGGCCGGCCGCGCTGCCACGGGCGAACCACGGGCCCAGGCCGTAGCCCAGGGCGATGACACCGATCCACGGCAGCACCGGGTAGGAGGTGCGCAGGCGCAGGTTTTCGGAGAACTCCAGCCAACCCCGGTCATGCAGGATCGCCCATGGCACATGCAGGGCGGATTCGGCGCCGAAGTGCAGGCCATCGAGCAGATTGTGGCCAGCGATGATGATTGCGCCCAGGGCGATCAGGGCGGCACGTGGCAGCCAGACCAGCAGCGACAGGGCGATCATGCTCACGCCGATCGCCCAGATCACCTGCAGGTAGATGACGCTGGGCGGCAGCTGGAAAGTCCAGGCGAAGTTGACCAGGGTGAATTCCAGCGCCACCAGGAACAGCCCGCGCTTGAACAGGAACGCCGAGACATCGCCGCGGCCCTGGTGTTTCTCGCCGTACAGCCAGGCCGACAGGCCGGTCAGCATGACGAACACCGGCGCGCACAGGTGGGCCAGGGTACGGCTGAAGAACAGCGAAGGCTCGGTGGTATCGATGGCCATCGGGTCGCTGACCTGGCGGTGCAGGAAGAAGGTTTCGCGGACATGGTCCAGGAGCATGAACAGGATCACCAGGCCGCGCAGGGCATCGATGCTCTGCAGGCGCTGGTTGAGCAGGGTGGGGGTGGCGCTGGCGCTTGTCATGGGAGGTCGCTGATAGGAATGGATGTCAACTGAAACGTTATCTTATAACTAAATTGTGACGGGGCGGTAGATGTTTTTGTGCTACCTGTGCCGGCCTCTTCGCGGGTAAACCCGCTCCCACAGGTACCTCACCGTATTCGAATTCTGTGATATCCCTGTGGGAGCGGGTTTACCCGCGAAGAGGCCGGTGCAGGCAGTTCAGGTCAGAAGCTGTAATCCACCGTCGCAAAGTACGACCGTGGCATCCCCATC
>NZ_JAWJYQ010000020.1:0-5780 GCF_032971465.1 Pseudomonas sp. LSJ-87
TCAGGTCAGAAGCTGTAATCCACCGTCGCAAAGTACGACCGTGGCATCCCCATCAGCCACTGCTGGCCACTGAACGCCGACTGCACATACTCACGGTCGAACAGGTTGTTCAACTGCAACCCCAGCCGCACATCCGGCAACACCTGCCAGCCGATGTAGGCATCGACCACGGTGTAGCCGGGGGCGCTCTGGGTGTTGGCGGTGTTGGCATATCGTTCGTCCACATAGCGCGCGCCAATGCCGGCCTCCAGCCGCTGGCCGAAGCCTTTGCTCAGCCACAGGTTGGCGGTACGCCGCGGGACATTGGCCGGGCGATTGCCCGCACGGTCCTGCGCCACGCCGCCGACCATTTCGTCGAAGTCGTCATACCTGGCGCGCACGATCGCCGCGTTGGCCGACACCTGCCACTGGTGCGCCAGCGCCAGTTCCAGGGTTGCCTCCAGGCCGTCGGACGTCTGCTGGCCAGCCTGCTGCTTCTCGTGGGTGACCGGGTCATCCACCAGCAGCTTCTTCTTGACGATGTGGTAGGCCGCCAATGTCCATTCGCCACGCCCCTCCCAGAAGCGCTGCTTCAGGCCCACCTCGGTCTGCCTGGCCTCGGTCAGGTCGTAGTGCATCTGGTTGGCGCTGAGGCTGATGAGGTTGTCGACCCCGTCCTCGCTGGTGGAGTACTGGCCATACAGCGACAGGTCGTCGCTGACCGCAAACACCAGCCCGGCACGCCAGTTTCCGCCTTGCAGGCTGCGGTCGCTGCGGCTGTCGGTGGTCAGTTTCTCCTGGACGATGTGGTTCTGGTCGCGGCGCACGCCGGTGACCAGGGACAGGCGATCGCTCAACTGCAGGCGGTTTTCGGCGAACAGGGCAAAGGTGTGGGTGGTGGACAGGGTTTGCGGGCGCAGCGGCGAGGCGCTGTGGAACCAACCCGGTTGTGGCTGCCAAGGGTCGACGTAGTCACCGCCCACATCGTTGTAGGGCGCGTTGCTGTCGACGTTGAAGCGGACCTTGTTGTACTCGGCGCCGACCACGGTCTTGCTGGCCAGGCCGAACAGCGTGTGGTCGAGGGTGAAGGCCTGGCGATCGCCGAACTGTTCCTGGTTGTGCTTGATCTGCAGGTAGCTGCCGCGCAGCAGCTGCTGGCGCCCGGCATTCCAGCTGTACTCCTCGGCATTGCGCCAGTGACGGCGGCTCTTGATGTAGTACAGCTGGTTGCTGGCGCTGAGGTGGTCGTTCAACGTCCAGTCGGTGTTCAGGCGGGTCCATTCATCGACGTAGTGCTGCACATCGTCCTGCACGTTGTAGTTCTTCTTGCGCAGGCTGCTGCGGTAGTGGCCGTCGATCAGCGGGGTGCCGTAGTAGTTGGCAGGTTGCGCATCGCCGCGATCGTGGGCGAGGGTGAAGCTGAGGTCGTCGCTGGCATCGAAGCGCAGCGCGGCGCTCAGCGCCAGGCTGCGTGACGGGGTGCGGTCGACCCAGCCGTTACCGGTTTGCTGGTTCAGGGCCAGGCGGTAGCTCAGGCGCTCGCCGAGGCTGCCGCCGCTGTCCAGGCCGAGCTGCTGGCGGTCCCACGAACCGTAGCCCAGGCGCAGGTGGTTGCGTACCTCGCCGGCAAACGGCTTTTTCGGGATCACGTTGACCACCGCACCGGTGGCCCCTTCGCCATACAGCACCGAGGCCGGGCCACGAATCACATCGATGCGCTCGACCATCCACGGGTCGACCGGGAACGTCTGGGTGCCGGCACCGGTGTACAGGCGTGCGCCGTCGAACAGGGTCATCACCGAGTTGTGCCCGGTAAAGCCGCGGGCGGACAGGCCCGTGCCGCCGTCGCCCGGGGAGCCGATGTAGCTGATGCCCGGTGAGCGGGTCACCGCGTCCTGCACGGTGAGGTTGTTGCGCTGCTGAATCTGCTCGGCGCTGATGCTGCTGGTGCTGGCCGGTGTCTCCAGGGCGCTGAGGCCCAGGCGCGAGCCCGCCTGGGTCGGGGTGGCCAGGTCGATGGCGTGGCTGCCTTGGGTGTCGGTGATGGCCGTGGAGGGCAGGGCCAGTGGCTGTCGGTCGAGGTCATCGGCCAGGGCCGGCAGGGATACGGCCAGGCAGGCCGCCAGAGGGTGAAGCTTGAAGATACGGGACATGTCGTTCCACTACTGCAGGAATGAATGGATCCCGGTGGAAAACACGCAAAGGCGCACCGTGCACGCAGGCGCGCGCGGATACCGGCCTGCGCCCGCCCACCGCGGGTTGCCAAGTGAAGCTCCAGGCCGGTCTCCGGGCTTGCGAGGGGCATGAAACCTTCACCTTCCCATGCAGGTGCACAGTGGTATCTCGAAGGGTTCGCTCGCTTACCGTTGCGGGGGCAGCGCCGGACTTGTCGTGGGCAACACGACGCACCGGCTTCCCGTTTCACCCTGCGCGCGGCGGCGCAGGGCACCTGAAACTGGCGGGCATATGACCATTGAAACGCGGGAGGCGTCAAATCTGCCTGCTACCAATGAAACAACTCTCGTCGCGCCCCCTCGGTAATCGCCACGATCCCCGGGTGCTTGACCTTGCGCTCTACCGAAATGGCATAGAACGACTCGTGCACCGCCTCGGTCTGCCCGATCAGCTCCACGCCATACTGGCGGCACACTTCCTCGGCGATCACGCTGGGCGCGACGAAGATGCCGCTGCCCGACTGCCCGAACGCCTGCATCAAGGCACTGTCATCGAACTCGCCCACGATCCGTGGCTGCACCTGCTGTTCACCCAGCCAGCGCAGCAGGCGGCTGCGTACCACGGTTTCCTGCCCGGGGATAAGCAATGGCGCATCCTGCAGGCAGGCGGGGAAGGGGCCTTCCAGGCGTTGTGCCAGCGCCGGGGTGGCGAAGAAGCTCAACCCGCACTCGCCCAGTTTCTGGCTATAACCCTTGATGTCCAGGTGGCTGGGCATGGGGCTGTCGGAAATCACCAGGTCCAGGCGCTGGATCGCCAGGTCGGCCAGCAGCCGTTCGAGCTTGTCTTCGCGGCAGTTGATACGCAGCACGTCGTCCAGCTCCATGGTCGGTGCCAGCAGGCAGTAGACGATGGACTTGGGCACCACGTCCGCCACACCCACGCGGAACAGGATCTGCTCCTGCGGGCCGGCCCGCAGCATGGCCTCCAGCTCGTTACCCAGCTGGAACATCTGCTCGGCATAGATCAGCGTCTGGCGCCCTGTTTCGGTCAGTTCCAGCTGGCGCCCCACGCGCTGGAACAACTCCAGGGCGTAGGTCTGTTCCAACAGGCTGATCTGCCCGCTGATGGTTTGCGGGGTCAGGTTCAACTGTTCGCTGGCGCGGGCGATGCTGCCGGTCTTGGCCACGGCCCAGAAGTAGTGCAACTGCCGATAGTTGAGCATCGGTATGTTTCCGGAATCGTAAAAACCGAAGTATAACCGCTGAAAATACGAATTTTCCGGATGTGTTGCGCTCTTTAGAATGCGACTCCATCAGGCGCCGTGTGCGCCGCCGGAACATGAAAAGCGAGGAACCCATGCTGCAACTCAAATCCATTGGCACGCCGCTGGTGCTGGCCTTGGCCCTGTTCACCCTGGCCGGTTGCGAGCAGGCCGAGAAATCCGCCCAGCAGATGCTCGACCAGGCCGCACAGTCGGCCAAGCAGGCCATTGACGACACCAACAAGGCCGCACAGCAGGCGTTGAGCGAGGCCATCGGCAGCGAAGGGCACAAGCCCAAGGACGCCGACAAGAAAGAAGACACCCAGGAAATCTGACCCCCAACCGCTGCTGCAGGATTTGAACAATGGAATACTTGCTGGAACTCGTCGCTAGCCCTACCGCCTGGGTTGCCCTGGCTACGCTGGTGGCCATGGAAGTCGTGCTGGGCATCGACAACCTGATCTTCATCTCCATCCTGACCAACAAGCTGCCGGTGGAGTACCGCTCCAAGGCGCGCCGTATCGGTATCAGCATGGCCCTGGTCATGCGCCTGGCCTTGCTCAGCACGGTGGCCTGGATCGTCCAGCTGACCGACCCGGTGTTCGAAGTGTTCGGCAATGCCTTCTCCTGGAAGGACGTGATCCTGATTGCCGGTGGCCTGTTCCTGCTGTGGAAGGCGACCAAGGAAATCCACGAGAACGTCGACCCGCACGGGGCCAAGGAAGAAGCCAAGGTGTCGTCGACGGTTACCCTGGGCTTTGCCGCGGCGATCTTCCAGATCCTGTTGCTGGACATCGTCTTCTCGGTCGACAGCATCATCACCGCCGTGGGCATGACCGAGCACCTGCCGATCATGATCATTGCCGTTATCACTGCCGTGATCGTCATGATGGTGGCCGCCGACCCGTTGGCCAACTTCATCAACGACAACCCGACCGTGGTGATGCTGGCCCTGGGCTTCCTGATCATGATCGGCATGACGCTGATCGCCGAAGGTTTCGGCGCCCATGTACCGAAGGGTTATGTGTACGCGGCCATGGCCTTCTCGACGGCGATCGAGATCCTCAACATCCTGGCCCGTCGGGCGCGGTTGAAGCGCGAAGCGGCTGAAGGTTGATGCAAGAAAAGCGGGGCGCTTGCGCCCCGTTCGCGGGCTTGCCCGCTCCCACAGGTGCCGCATCAGCCAGATAGCTACGCGGTCCCTGTGGGAGCGGGCAAGCCCGCGAATGGGAGTAGGGAAAATCTGTAGTCAGTGCACCCCGGCATGCCGCCGCGCCCGGCGCACAGGCTGTGGCTTGGCGGGGGCCTGCGGTGGCAGGTGGTGGTGGGAGTGACGCCGCACGATACGCAGTACACCCCATAGCATGGCGGCTGCAACGCTCAGCCACATGCCCACCAGCATGAGGATTGCCATGGTCAGGCTCATCTGTGCCTCCATCTCTACGGGCCGCGCTCGGTCGCCGACGCTGGCCTTCCAGACACTGCTTTAGTCTAGTCTCTCGCCTGTGACGTTCCATTGACCAAAGGTCTATTGCTTGGTCCGATTTGCTCCTAACCGGTGTCGGACTATACCCGCGCCGCTGTCCGACCTATGATCGGTGGCCAGAGCCGGGCGCTGCCTGCCCGGCGTTGGAGCAAGCGAGTGTCCATGCAGCAACCTTCCTTCAAGACCATCCCTCGTCGGCTGCTGGCGGCCTGCCTGGTAGCGGCCAGCCTGGCCGGTTGTGCCAGCGTACCCTCCGCCAACCTCAAGGGTTTGCCGCAGCGGGTCGAGATCAGCAGCGTGCCGTTCTACCGTGGCAACGCCAACCACAGCGGGGCCATGGCATTGGCGGCGGTGCTGTCGCAACAGGGGGCTCCGATCACGCCGGGGCTGCTGGACAAGCCGCTGAACCTGCCCCAGGGCGCCGAGGCGCTGGACACCGGCATCCCCCGGGTGGCGCGCGACTACGGCATGGTGGTGTATCCGCTGGACAAGCAGCTGGACGCACTGTTGACCCAGGTGGCAGCGGGCAACCCGGTGCTGCTGCGTTACGAGGATGGTTCGGCCTGGTGGAGCGAGCCACGCTATGCCGTGCTGATCGGCTACGACCGCTACAAGCAGCGGGTGCTGTTGCGCTCGGGCATGCACCGGCGGCAGCTGATGGCGTTCGATGACTTTGCCTCGGCGTGGGCGAAGCTTGGGAGTTGGGCGGTGCTGGTGCAGCCACCGCGGCAATTGCCGGCCCAGGTGGACCGCCAGCGCTGGTTGCAGGCTGCGGATGAACTGGCCCGGGCGGGGCAGGAGATTGCGGCGAAGCAGGCCGTGAGTAGCCTGAACAAATAGCTTTATCTGTACCGGCCCTTTCGCGGGTGAACCCGCTCC
>NZ_JAWJYQ010000021.1:0-206865 GCF_032971465.1 Pseudomonas sp. LSJ-87
CCGGTGGCGACTTCGAGAAGCTGAACATCAGCAGCACTGCAGCCGTGACCAAGGTCACCGACACCATCGACTCCACTACCGTCACCCTGACCGCGACTTCGACCGTCGCTGAAGGCGGCGTGGTGACCTACACCGCGTCGGTTAACCACAAGGTCACCGGTTCGGACCTGGTGGTGAAGTTGGCCAACGGCCAGACCATCACCATCCCGGTGGGCGAGTCGTCGGCTTCGGTACCGTTCACTGCACCGAACAACGTGCACAACACCAACCTGGACCTGACCAACAAGATCACCAATATCTCGGGCGGCAATTACGAGAAGACCGTGGCCGTAGGCGAGCCGGTGACCACTGTCACTGACAATCCGGCCACTCCGGACATAACCACGCTCACCCTGACCGCAACGGACACCGTGGCCGAAGGTGGCAAGATCACCTATACAGCTACCTTGACCAACAAGGCCGGTACCGACTTGGTGATCAAGCTGAGCAACGGTGAGACGATCACCATCGCCGCCGGTTCGAAAGAAGCGTCGATCACCATCAATGCCCCAAGCGATGACGTGTACCTCGATGCCGAAAACCTGAGCGTGACCGTCACCGGTACCACCGGTGGTGATTTCGAGAAGCTGGACGTCAGCAGCACCGCAGCTGTGACCAAGGTCACCGACACCATCGACACCACCACCGTGACCCTGACCGCCACGCAAAGTGTGGTCGAGGGCGGCGTGGTGACTTACACCGCGTCGGTCAACCACAAAGTCACCGGTTCCGATCTGGTAGTGAAGTTGGCCAACGGCCAGACCATCACCATCCCGGTGGGCGATTCGTCGGCTTCGGTACCGTTCACTGCACCGAACAACGTCCACAACACCAACCTGGACCTGACCAACAAGATCACCAATATCTCGGGTGGCAACTACGAGAAGACCGTGGCTGTTGGCGAGCCGGTGACCACAGTCACTGACAATCCGGCCACTCCGGACATAGCCACGCTCACCCTGACCGCAACGGACACCGTGGCCGAAGGTGGCAAGATCACCTACACCGCTACCTTGACCAACAAGGCCGGTACCGACTTGGTGATCAAGCTGAGCAACGGTGAAACCATCACCATCGCAGCCGGCTCGAAGGAAGCGTCGATCACCATCAATGCGCCAAGCGACGACGTGTACCTCGATGCCGAAAACCTGAGCGTGACTGTCACCGGCACCACCGGTGGCGACTTCGAGAAGCTGAACATCAGCAACTCTGCAGCTGTGACCAAAGTCACCGATACCATCGATAACACCGGTCTGACCCTGACTGCCACTCCTACCGTCCAGGAAGGTGGCCAGATCACCTACACCGCCACCTTGACCAACAAGGCCGGCACCGACATGACCATCAAGCTCAGCAACGGTGCCGTCATCAGCATCGAAGCGGGCAAGCTCTCCGGTAGCGTTACCGTTCCGGCGCCTACCGATGACGTCTATATCGATGCAGGCAACGTTTCGGCGAAGATCACCGAAACCAGCGGTGGCAACTTCGAGAAACTGAATGTCAGCGATACGGCGGCGGTCACTGCGGTAACGGATACCATCCAGACCACCACCCTCAGCATCAGCGGCACCTCCGCGGTCGCCGAAGGTGGCGATGCCACGTACGTCCTGAACCTGACCAACAAGGCCGAGAGCGACGTCACCGTCAAACTGACCTACACCGGCACCGCGGCCGATGGCACGGACTACACCGGCGTGGCCACCGTGGTGATCAAGGCCAACAGCACGCAGGCAACGTTCACCATCCCGACCCTCAAGGACAACTTCACCGAGGGCACCGAGCATTTCACCGTCAAGATCGATTCGGCCACTGGCGGCAACTTCGAGAAGCTCGACATCAGCTCCAGCGCCGGCAGCGTGACCACCCAGATCTTCGAGCCAGCCCCGGTTCTGGACCTGGATGGCAACGACTCCAGCGGCAAGACCGGTGCCGACTACCAGACCAACTTCACCGAGAACCAGCCAGGCAGTGGTGTGTCGATCGGCGATGTGGACGTCACCATCACCGACTTCGACAGCTCGAAGCTGACTGGCGCGACGGTCACCCTGACCAACCGCCAGCCGGGTGACGCGCTGAACCTGGGCAACAGTGTCAACGGCATCTCGATCAACGCCAACAGCACCGACGGCAAGGTAGTCCTGACCCTGAGCGGCGCTGCATCGCTGGCCGACTATATCCAGGCGATCAAGAACATCACCTTCATCAACAGCAGCGAGAACCCGAGCACCACGCCTCGCATCATTACCGTGACGGTGACCGACGGCGTTAATACCTCGAACACCGCCACGACCACGGTGAATGTGATCGCCGTCAACGACGCACCGGTCGCCACTGGCGGCGCTGTCACTGGCGTCGAAGACACGCCGCTGGTGCTGACCTGGAACGACTTCAACATTTCCGACGTCGACAGCGCCCTGTCGAGCCTGGGTGTGACCTTCACCCAGCTGCCAGCGGGTTCCCTGCAGCTCTTCAACGGCACCGCCTGGGTCAACGTCGCCCAGAACCAGACCGTCAGCCAGGCCGACATCGCTGCCGGCAACCTGCGGTTCGTGCCGAAACCCAACGAGTCGGGTATCGACGGATATGGCGGAACGGGCGTCGGCAACAAGCAGGCCGACTATGCCCAGATCAAGTACAAGCCTACCGACGGTACCGCTGCTGGTGGCGAGGCCACGCTGAAGGTCGATATTGCACCTGTAGCCGACAAGCCTGGCCTGAACATCGGCAGCAACACCCCCGATTCGCTTGGCCTGACCAAGGAAACCTGGAACAGCCTCACGGGCCTGGGCACCAACGGCAACGGCATCAGCGGTACTGCGCTGAAGAACGTGTTCGCCAACTCTGGCAGTGCCAGCAAGACCGAGCAGGTTACCAGCGCCGATTCGGGCGGTAGCGTTGCCGCCGGCACTGGCTCCAAGACCTCCGGCCTGATCTACCTGGAAGCCGGCCAGACCTACACCTTCAGCGGCACCGCCGATGACAGCCTGCAGGTCTACATCGGCAAAACCAGCGTGGTCGGCGCCACCTGGGGGGCGGGCGGTACGATCTCCGGCAGCTTCTCGCCGCCTGTCAGCGGCTACTACACCCTGGAGATCTACCACGCCAACCAGTCCGGCCCGGGTAGCCTGGATATCAACGTCAAGGTCGGTAACGGCCCGGTGACCGACCTGAGCAGCTCGGCCATCCCGATGTACCCGAACGTTGCGGCGATGGGTAACGCCGGGCTTTCCGTGTCCGATTTCCATGGCAGTGACGGCCAGGGCTACTACGACGGCTACAAGCTCAACGAAGGGCCGGAGAACGGCACCGTCAAGCTGGTTGGCATTTCCACCAACCTGACCGACACCGACGGCTCCGAGAGCCTGAGCGTCAAGCTGGACGGCATTCCGGCAGGTTCGGTGCTCAGCGATGGCGCTGGTCATACCGTAACCGTCGGCGCCACTTCGGTTGACGTCACCGGCTGGAGCCTCAACGGCCTGAGCATCAAGCCGCCGGCGTACTACCAGGGCAGTTTCGATGTGAAGGTCACCTCGACCGCTACCGAAAGCGTGGGCGGCAGCAAAGCCTCCACCGAAGGCACGATCAAGGTAACTGTCTATCCGGACACCTATACCGCCAGCAACCTGACCACCGACAGCGACAGTTTCACCGGCACCGCCACCAGCGACATCATCGTTGCCGACATCAGTGGCCTGCACGTGACACCGGGTCAGGACTACAACATTGCGTTCATCGTCGATACCTCAGGCAGCATGGGCAGCGCGGTCGATGCCGCGCGCAACTCGCTGAAGTCGGTGTTCGATACCTTGGCCAACAGCGTCAAGGGCGCGCAGTCCGGTACAGTGAACATCCTGCTGGTGGACTTCTCCACCCAGGTGAACAGCACGGTTTCGGTCAACCTGGGCGACAAGAACGCGTTGAGCACGCTCTACACTGCGCTCAATACGCTCTATTCCAACGGCTCGACCAACTACGAGGATGCCTTCAAGACCACCGCTAACTGGTTCAAGCAATTGATGGACGCGGGCAACACCGGCAGCCGCCAGACGTTCTTCATCACCGACGGCCAGCCGAACGTGTACCAGACCGGCGAGTATGACCCCACGCTCATGAACTCAAGCTACACGCTGGATGCAGTGCTGAAGTCGATCAACTACAAATTGGGTGATGTGGTCACTAACAAGCTCGTGGGGAACAACAACCGATTCAGCATCGACGCCGCTGGCAACATGACCGCCGAGTACAAAACCGGAAGCGGCAACAACTGGAAGACCGACAGTTATGCAAGCGGACAGTTGCATGCTCAGGGAGATGGTACTTATGAGTTTTCCTACGCCACTTCCGACCGCTGGACCGACTACTATGCGGACCTCAATTCCCAGCAGAGCTTCCTGTTGTTGTCCAAGCTGTCTGGCGTGGAGGCCATTGGCCTCAACAGCGCGGTCAACGTCAACGACCTGAAGCCTTACGACACCGATAGCAAGCCGCAGACCAATATCGATCCGAGCAAACTGGCGGAAGCGATCCTCGGCCACACCGAAGCCACCGTGCCGGGCAATGACACCGTCAACGGTGGTGATGGCAACGACATCATCTTCGGTGACCTGGTGAGCTTTGGTTCGGTCGCCGGCAACGGTGTCGAAGCCATACAGGGATATGTCGCAGGCCAGCTGGGTGTGGCCCTGGGTGATGTCGACGGTCGCGTGCTGCACAAGTACATCGTCGAGCATGTCAGCGAATTCGATGTCTCGCGCAGCAACGATGGCAACGACATACTCAATGGTGGCGCGGGCAATGACCTCCTGTTCGGCCAGGGCGGCGACGACACCCTCGACGGTGGCAAGGGCAATGACATCCTGATCGGTGGCCTGGGCAAGGACACTTTGCTCGGTGGTGAAGGCAATGACATCCTGCTTGGCGGCAAGGGCGATGACACCATGACTGGTGGCAGCGGTGCCGACACCTTCGTATGGAAGGCTGGCGATACCGGCAAAGACGTGATCAAGGATTTCAAGGTGGCCGAAGGCGACCGTATCGACCTGAAGGACCTGCTCCAGGGCGAGAAGGGCAGCACCATCGACAACTACCTGAAACTCACCACGGTGGAAGGCACGACGACGCTGCAGGTCAGCAGCGAAGGCAAGCTCAATGCCGCTGGTGGTATCGCCAACGCCGACGTGACCATCAAGCTGGAAGGGGTGAACTGGTCCAACACCACGATCAACTCGTTGATCAGCGGTGCTGACCCGACCATCATCGTCCACAACAAGGACAGCTGATGCGCCAATGGGCTGCCCTGCAGCCCATCGCCATCACCGGCTTCAGGCTGGCGCTGTCCCTGTAGGAGCGGCCTTGTGTCGCGATGGGCTGCAGAGCAGCCCCCAGGTCTCCGAGGCATTGTTGCCGAAACCGTGGGGCCGCTTTGCGGCCCTATCGCGACACAAGGCCGCTCCTACAGGGCGCGTGCCAGGGCCTTTCCCGCAACTCCATGACAGCGCATACTCTGGCGCCGGGCCGGCGTGCCTGGTGATCTTTGCCTATGCTGCTGTCTACCACCAAGGAACCAATGTGACGAGGGACACCGCCATGTTCTACGTGCAACGCGATGCCGCTGGCCAGTTGCTGCGGGTAGAAGCAGCCGCTTTTGACGAGTTCACCGAAATGCTCCCCGCCGACCATGCCGATATCCAGGAATGGTTTGCCCACGACGTGGTGGAAAACAGCCTCAACCAGCTCAAGCAAAGCGACCTCGACATGATCCGCGTGCTCGAGGACCTGATCGATGTACTGACCGCCAAGGGTGTGTTCAAGATCACCGACCTGCCCCCCGGTGCGCAGGCCAAGCTGCTCAACCGTTCTACAGCGCGCAAGGCGCTCAGCAGCCTGAACAACCTCATTGATGAAGAAGAGCAGGGCGGCTTGATCTGATTGCGTAGCACCCCTGGCAGCAGTGCTATGGTTATTCTTTAACGGTATTTAAAATAAAGCTCTTATGACTTTATAGTCACTTCCACTGCGTACCCGTCGACCAATCGATGCGCCGCACGACTTGAACCCACACGGGAAATCCCCGTGCGTTTCTGATCGTTGCGCGCCATTGAAGTCGCGCACTGCGTGGGAGTGAAAAATGTCAGCCGCCTCGAACGCCTTGTCGATCATCGACAGCGCCCAGCCGCAACGCTTCGAAATCCGCCCGTTCTCCGGTGCCGTAGGCGCCGAGATCATCGGCCTGGACCTGGCCAAACCGGTCAACGCCGAGGATTTCGCCCGTATCCATCGCGCCCACCTCGATCACCATGTGCTGGTGTTCCGCGACCAGCGCATCAGCCCCGACCAGCAGATCGCCTTCAGCCGCCGTTTTGGTCCGTTGCAGATCCATGTGCTCAAGCAGTTCCTGCTCGCCGGCCACCCCGAGATCCTGATCGTTTCCAACATCATCGAAAACGGCCAGAACATCGGCCTGGGTGATGCCGGCAAGTTCTGGCACTCGGACCTGTCGTACAAGGAACTGCCCAGCCTCGGCTCCATGCTGCATGCCCAGGAACTGCCCGACGAGGGCGGCGATACCCTGTTCGCCGACATGCACAAGGCCTGGGACGCCGTACCCGCGGCCCTGCGCAAGGTCATCGAGGGCCGTGATGCTGCGCACTCCTACACCGCCCGTTACGCCGAGACCAAATTCGAAGGCAACTGGCGCCCGACCCTGACCGCCGAGCAACTGGCGCAGGTACAGGAAGTCATCCACCCGGTGGTCCGTACCCACCCGGAAAACGGCCGCAAGGCGCTGTTTGTCAGCGAAGGTTTCACCACCCGCATCGTCGGCCTGCCAAGCGACGAAAGCCGCGACGTGCTGCAACAGCTGTATGCCCTGAGCGTGCTGGAGCAGAACATCTACCGCCACCAGTGGCAGCCCCACGACCTGGTGTTCTGGGACAACCGCTCGCTGATCCACCTGGCCACCGGCTGCCCCGCACACCTGCGGCGCAAGCTTTACCGCACCACCATCCAGGGCGATGCCCCGTTCTGACGACTGAGGAAACCCATCATGCGTAAATCCATCAGCCGCCTGGCGGCAAGCATCGGCCTGGGCGCAAGCCTGGTCGTAGGCAGCCTGGCGGCCCCCGCCGCGGCGCAAGCAGAAGGCAAGATTCGCATCGCCGAACAGTTCGGCATTGTCTACCTGCTGCTGAACGTAGTGCGTGACCAGCATCTGATCGAAAAACACGGCAAGGAGCAGGGCATCGACATCGAAGTCGATTGGGCCCAGCTGTCGGGTGGGTCGGCCATCAACGACGCACTGCTGTCCGGTTCGGTGGACATCGCCGGTGCCGGCGTCGGCCCACTGTTGACCGTGTGGGACCGTACCAAGGGCCGACAGAACGTCAAGGCCGTGGCCTCGCTGGGCAACTTCCCGTACTACCTGGTCAGCAGCAACCCCAACGTGAAGACCATTGCCGACCTCTCCGACAAGGACCGCATCGCCGTGCCGGCGGTAGGCGTTTCGGTGCAGTCGCGCTTCCTGCAATACGCCGCCGCCCAGCAATGGGGCGACAAGGAATACAACCGCCTCGACAAGTACACCCTGGCCGTGCCGCACCCGGATGCCACTGCCGCGCTGTTGGCCGGTGGCACCGAACTCAACGGGCACTTCTCCAACCCGCCGTTCCAGGACCAGGTGCTGGCCAACAAGAACGTGCACGTGGTGCTCAACAGCTACGACCTGCTCGGCCCCAACTCGCCGACCTTGCTGTTCGCCACCGAAAAATTCCGCAAGGACAACCCCAAGACCTACAAGGCCTTCGTCGACGCGCTGGCCGAAGCCGCGGACTTCGCCCAGAAGGACAAGGCGGCCGCCGCCGACACCTACATCCGCGTGACCAAGGCCAAGATCGACCGCGACACACTGATCAAGCTGATCGACAACCCGCAGTACGAATTCACCGTCACGCCAAAGAACACCTACAAGCTGGCCGACTTCCTCTATCGGGTAGGCGCCATCAAGCACAAGCCGGAGTCGTGGAAGGACTACTTCTTCCAGGATGAACGCCCACTGCAGGGGAGCTGACCGATCATGACCGCCCCATTGCCAGGCCACACGGCCAGCAACCTGAGCCGTGTCGCAACGCCGCCTTTGCTCAAGGTGGATAACCTCAACCTCGAATACCGCACCGCGCAACGCGTGGTGCGGGCCACCCACCAGGTCAGCTTCGAAGTCGACCGTGCCGACCGCTTCGTGCTGCTCGGCCCCTCCGGCTGCGGCAAGTCCACCTTGCTCAAGGCCGTGGCCGGGTTCATCTCGCCCCAGGAAGGGCAGATTCTGCTGCAAGGTCAGCCAGTCAGCGGCCCAGGCCCCGACCGCATCGTGGTGTTCCAGGAGTTCGACCAGCTGCCGCCATGGAAGACGGTGAAACAGAACGTCATGTTCCCTCTGCTGGTGTCGGGCCAGCTGAAACGCGCCGAGGCCGAGGAGCGGGCGCTGCACTACCTGGAAAAAGTCGGCCTGGCCGCCTTCGCCGATGCCTACCCACACACCCTGTCGGGCGGTATGAAAGCGCGCGTGGCGATTGCCCGGGCCTTGGCCACGCAGCCGAAGATCCTGCTGATGGACGAACCGTTCGCGGCACTTGATGCGCTGACCCGGCGCAAGATGCAGGAAGAACTGCTGCTGCTGTGGGAGGAGGTGCGTTTTACCCTGCTGTTCGTTACCCACTCCATCGAAGAGGCTCTGGTGGTCGGCAACCGCATCCTGCTGTTGTCCCCCCACCCAGGGCGGGTGCGCGCCGAAGTGCACAGCCACCAGTACGACTTGGGCAGCCTGGGTGGCAGCGACTTCCAGGCCAGTGCCCGGCGCATCCATCGTTTGCTGTTCGATGAGGTGGATGCCCCCGAACAGCCCGACGATCTTGGTTTCAACGATATCCGTATCGCCTACTGACAGGAGCTTCAGCCATGACCACTACACCTGTACGCCAGGAATACGAGGTGCAGCTGGAGCCTTTGCTCAGTGTGCCTGTGGAGCGCAACCTGCCGTTGGCTCAGCGCCTGTGGCAGCACGGCTGGTTGCGCAAGGCGGTCATCCTGCTGGTGATCGCCGTGCTGTGGGAGGCCATTGCCCGCTACCAGGGCAACGATCTGCTGCTACCAACCTTCCTGCAGACGGCCACGGCGCTGTGGGACGGCCTGGTCAGCGGTGAGCTGCCGGCCAAGGTTGGCGTGTCGCTGGTGATTCTGCTCAAGGGTTACCTGCTGGGGATCATCCTGGCCTTCGGCCTCACCAGCTTGGCGGTGTCGACCCAGCTTGGGCGCGATCTGCTGGGCACCCTGACCTCGATGTTCAACCCGTTGCCGGCGATTGCCTTGTTGCCCCTGGCCTTGCTGTGGTTCGGGCTGGGCGACAACAGCCTGATCTTCGTGCTGGTGCACTCGGTGCTATGGGCGCTGGCGCTGAACACCTATGCGGGCTTTCTCGGCGTGTCGGAAACCCTGCGCATGGCCGGGCGCAATTACGGCCTGAAAGGGCTGCGGCTGGTGCTGCATATCCTGGTGCCGGCGGCGTTGCCGTCGATCCTCTCGGGGCTGAAGATCGGCTGGGCATTCGCCTGGCGCACACTGATCGCTGCCGAGCTGGTGTTCGGGGCCAGCAGTGGCAAAGGCGGGTTGGGCTGGTACATCTTCCAGAACCGCAACGAGCTGTACACCGACAAGGTGTTTGCCGGGTTGGCGGTGGTGATCCTTATCGGCTTGCTGGTGGAAGGGCTGGTGTTCAATACCCTGGAGCGGCTGACGGTGCGGCGCTGGGGCATGCAGCGCTAACTGGTATGCCTGTGCCGGCCTCTTCGCGGGCTTGCCCGCTCCCACAGGAAAACCACACACTTCAGAATCTGTAGAGTACCTGTGGGAGCGGGCAAGCCCGCGAAGAGGCCAGCACAGGCTAAAAATTCTGGTACTGCGCCGCCGCATTGCTCAGGATCTTGCCAATCTCCTCCCGCAAGCCGCCCGGCTGCTCCACCACCACCCCATCGCCATGGCTCAACAGCCACCAGCGCAGTGGCCAGCCGTCACTCACCGTGGCCTGCAACCGATGCCCGTGCTCCAACGCCGTCAGTTGCATGTCGCTACTCAACGGCGCAACCCGCAACTGCCGCGCCAGCGTATCGCTGATCCGCGCCACCAACTCCACCCCCTCACCCCGAGCCGGTTGCAGCGCATCACCGCGCAGGTGCGTCAACAAGTCGAAATTGCCGCGCAAGTCGCCCACGGCGCTCGCCGACCAATGCCAGCCAAACGGGATGCTCTTGTCATTGCGCTCCAGCGGAAATATCAGCGACAGCTCGTTGAGATCACGCTCGACAGTGCGTTTGCTGACAGTGAAGCCCACGTCACGCAGGCGCCAGACCAATTCGGCGCTGGTAATGCCTGGGGAGCGGCTGGGCAACTGGCGCAGCAGCGCCCACTGTCGGCTGAGGGTGGCGCGAGTTGTGGCGAACGGCAAAAGATAACGTCCTTGTCTAGGCTTGCCGCAATAGGATGGCGGCAGGCGTGGGGCATGGCAATTGGCCACAGCCTGCTCAGATCAAGGAAGTCGCATTTGGTTGCCTGGCGCCGAATCGTTCGCGACAGGTTTTGACGTTACGTCACGCAGAATCACGCCTCATCACAGCCGAAGGTTGGGGTTGTGTGTCGTTCAATGAGGATGAACATGTCTGCTGCCAGCAATATCCATTCGCTGCTTGCCCGCCTTTTGCCCGAGCGGGTCATTGCCCCACCGGCCGCTGTCGGGAGGCGACAGCGACTGTTTGCCGGGATAGGGTTGCCCAGCCAGCGCTCGCTGCTGGTCAGCCGCCTGGACGAAGCCAGCGACCTGCAGGCGGTGTACGTCGACCTGCGCCGCCAGGCCTTGCAAGGCAGCGTGGCGGCGCTCAACGACCTTGGCTGGATCTGGCTCAACGGCAAATACTGGCGTGCTGACACAGTGTTGGCCGGCCACCTGTTGCGCATGGCGGCCCTGCAAGGCAATGCCGCGGCATGGTTCAACCTTGGGCAGCAACATTACTTCGGCAAAGGCATCGAGCCCTCTTACATGCAGGCGGCGGAGTGCTACCGGCAGGCTTTCGAGCGGGGCATGCTGCATGCCGCTGCCGCGCTGGGTGACCTGTACGAGGAAGAGGTGTGTGATGGCGGCCTGCAGTGGCAGGTCGACCTGGTACAGGCCTACCAGTGGTTCCTGCGCGGGGCCGAGCAGGGCGAGGCACGCTGCCGTTTCGAGGTGGGCTACCGGCTGATGCATGGGCTGTACGTGGAGGCTGATCTCAAGGCCGCGCTGTACTGGCTGGAGCTGGCGGCAGCTGCGGGGGTGGTACAGGCGGCCGAGGAGCTGGCGGTACACTTCAGCAGCCGTGACGAGGGCCGCTACCAGGAGTGGCGTGACCGCGCGGTGCAGATGGGCAGCACACTGGCCTTGACCATGAAGCTGGAAGACCAGATACAACCCTGAATGCTCTGTTGCCTGTCCGGGCCTCTTCGCGGGTAAACCCGCTCCCACAGGTACCGCGCATGGCTGAATCCTATGCAGCACCTGTGGGAGCGGGTTTACCCGCGAAGAGGCCGGCACAGGCAGGCCAGAAGGCCCAGCATGAACAACAATTCATCCATCCCCCTGGTTGACGACAGGGGGAGGCACAGGCGTATATTGATAGTTAGCAAACTATGAATATCCTTGGTTCCTGTCATGTCCCTTGATCTCCTGCGCCTGCAAGTCAGCAGTGGCATGGTGGTTGCCGCCCGCCATTGGCGGCGCATCTGCCATACCGCCCTGACCGGTTACGGCATATCCGAGGCCTGCGCCGCGCCGTTGCTGATGATCGTGCGCCTGGGTGACGGCGTGCATCAGGTGGCCGTGGCCCAGGCCGCTGGCCTGGAAAGCCCGTCGCTGGTGCGCCTGCTCGACCAGCTGTGCAAGGCTGGCTTGGTATGTCGCAGCGAAGACCCGCTGGACCGCCGCGCCAAGGCCCTGAGCCTGACCGCCGAAGGCCGCACCCTGGCCGAGTCCATCGAAGCCGAGCTGGTGCGCCTGCGCCGCGTGGTGCTGCATGGCATCGACCAGGCCGACCTGGAAGCCGCCTTGCGCGTGCTGCGTGCCTTCGAAGCCGCCGGCCTGGGCAACACAGGCGGGGCAGCATGAACGGTTTCTTCAGCTCGGTGCCCCCGGCCCGCGACTGGTTCTATGGCGTGCGTACCTTTGCCGCCTCCATGATCGCCCTGTACATCGCCCTGCTCATGCAGTTGCCGCGCCCCTATTGGGCCATGGCCACGGTGTACATCGTCTCCAGCCCGTTCCTTGGCCCCACCAGCTCCAAGGCTCTGTACCGTGCCGTGGGCACGCTGCTCGGTGCCGGCGGGGCGATTTTCCTGGTACCACCGCTGGTGCAATCGCCGTTGCTGCTGAGCATCGCCATCGCCCTGTGGACCGGCACCTTGCTGTTCCTTTCGCTGAACCTGCGCACCGCCAACAACTACGTGCTGATGCTGGCCGGCTACACCTTGCCGATGATTGCCCTGGCGGTGGTCGACAACCCGCTTGCTGTGTTCGACGTGGCGTCTTCCCGCGCCCAGGAAATCTGCCTGGGGATCGTCTGCGCGGCGGTGGTCGGAGCGATCTTCTGGCCACGACGGCTGGCGCCAGTTGTAGTCGGTGCCACTGGTAGCTGGTTCACCGAAGCGATCCGCTACAGCGACACCTACCTGGCCCGCCAGGCCAGCGCAGACCAGGTTGGCGGCATGCGCGGGGCGATGGTCGCCACCTTCAACTCGCTGGAGCTGATGATCGGCCAACTCGGCCATGAAGGCGCTGGTCCGCACACCCTGAAGAATGCCCGCGAGTTGCGCGGGCGCATGATCCACCTGCTGCCCGTGATCGATGCCCTCGACGACGCCCTGGTCGCCCTCGAAGGCCGCGCCCCGGCACAGTTCGCCCAGTTGCAGCCGTTGCTCGATGCCGCCCGCGAATGGCTCAAAGGCACCGTCGACAGCGCCTCCGTCGCCCGCTGGACCGCCCTGCACGAACAGATCGAGCGCCTGCAGCCCGGCGCCGCTGCCCTCGACCAGCGCGCCGAACTGCTGCTGTCCAACGCCCTGTATCGCCTGACCGAATGGGCCGACCTTTGGCAGGACTGCTGCAGCCTGCAACATGCCCTGCGCAGCGACGATTCCAAACCCTGGCGCGCGGTGTACCGCCACTGGCGCCTGGGCCGCCTGACGGCGTTCTTCGACCGTGGCCTGATGCTGTATTCGGTGGCCTCAACCGTGCTGGCGATCGTTGTCGCCTGCGGCCTGTGGATTGGCCTGGGCTGGAACGACGGCGCCAGTGCAGTGATCCTCGCCGCCGTGTCGTGCAGCTTCTTCGCCGCCATGGACGACCCGGCGCCGCAGATCTACAGGTTCTTCTTCTGGACGCTGATGTCGGTCATCTTCTCCAGCCTGTACCTGTTCCTGGTGCTGCCCAACCTGCACGACTTCCCGATGCTGGTGCTGGCCTTCGCCGTGCCATTCATCTGCGTTGGCACCCTGACCGTGCAGCCGCGCTTCTACCTGGGTACCTTGCTGACCATCGTCAACACCTCGACCTTCATCAGCATCCAGGGCGCCTACGATGCTGACTTCTTCACCTTCCTCAATTCCAACCTGGCCGGCCCCGTGGGGCTGCTGTTCGCCTTCATCTGGACCTTGGTGATGCGCCCGTTCGGCGTGGAGCTGGCAGCCAAGCGCATGACCCGCTTCGCCTGGCGCGACATCGTCGAAATGACCGAGCCGGCCACCCTGGCCGAGCACCGCCAGGTCGGTGTGCAGATGCTCGACCGCCTGATGCAGCACCTGCCGCGCTTGTCGCAAACCGGGCAGGACAGCGGCGTGGCACTGCGCGACCTGCGCGTGGGGTTGAACCTGCTCGACCTGCTGGCCTACATGCCGCGTGCCGGGCAGCAGGCTCGTGAGCGCCTGAACACGGTAGTCGAGGAAGTCGGCGCGCACTATGCCGCCTGCCTGCGCGCCGGCGAGCGCCTGCACGCCCCGGCCGCGCTGCTGCGCAACATGGAGCGCGCGCGCCTGGCGCTGAACCTGGATGAGCTGTACGAGCGCGGCGATGCCCGTACCCACCTGCTGCACGCGCTGAGCGGCCTGCGCCTGGCGCTGCTGCCGGGCGTGGAGGTGATGCTCGAGCCAGCCGAACAACCGCAACTGCCCCCCGGCCTCGACGGAGCGCCCCTGTGATTGGTGAACTGGATATCAGCGGGGTATTCCTGCCCACGCTGCTGGTGATGATGTTTGGCACCTACCTGCTGTTCCTCGGGGTGCACGCGGTGCTGGTGCGCCTGCATTTCTACCGCCTGGTCTGGCACCGGGCGTTGTTCAACGTTGCTCTGTATGCCGTGCTGCTTGGTGCGGTGGACCACTTTTGCCGAAACCTGATGCTGCCATGAAAAAACCTTTGCTGACCCTGGGCCGTGTGGTCCTGACCTTGCTGGTAGTGACCTTCGCCGCCGTGCTCGTGTGGCAGATGGTGGTGTACTACATGTTCGCCCCCTGGACCCGCGACGGCCACATCCGCGCCGACGTGATCCAGATTGCCCCGGACGTGTCCGGGCTGATCCAGAAGGTCGAGGTGCGTGACAACCAGACCGTCAAGCGCGGCGATGTGCTGTTCACCATCGACCAGGACCGCTTCACCCTGGCCCTGCGCCAGGCCAAGGCGACCCTGGGTGAGCGCCAGGAAACCCTGGCCCAGGCCTCCCGCGAAGCGCAGCGCAACCGCAAGCTGGGCAACCTGGTGGCCGCCGAACAGCTGGAAGAAAGCCAGTCCCGCGAGGCCCGTGCCCGTTCCGCCGTCAGCGAAGCGCAGGTGGCCGTCGATACCGCCCAGCTCAACCTCGACCGCTCGGTGGTGCGCAGCCCGGTGGACGGTTACCTGAACGACCGAGCACCGCGTAATCACGAATTCGTCACCGCCGGCCGCCCGGTGCTGTCGGTGGTCGACAGCGCCTCGTACCACGTCGATGGCTACTTCGAGGAAACCAAGCTTGGCGGTATCCACATCGGCGATGCCGTGGACATTCGCGTCATGGGCGACAACACCCGCCTGCGTGGCCACGTGCAAAGCTTTGCCGCCGGCATCGAAGACCGCGACCGCAGCAGTGGTGCCAACCTGTTGCCCAACGTCAACCCCGCATTCAGCTGGGTGCGCCTGGCCCAGCGTATTCCGGTGCGCATCGCCTTTGATGAAGTGCCGCAAGACTTCCGCATGATTGCCGGGCGAACCGCCACGGTGTCGATCATCGAGGGCCAGCGCCCATGAAGCAGCTGATCCTGGCGGGGCTGTGCCTGTCGTTGGGGGCCTGCATGATGGTCGGCCCCGACTATGAGGTGCCGAAGGACGCGGCGGTGCAACGCAGCGACCTCAACGGCCCGCTGCGCCAGGATGCCGACAGCGTGGTATCGGCACCGGTGCCTGAGGACTGGTGGCAGCTGTATCAGGATCAACGGCTGAACGAGCTGGTGCGCCAGGCCCTGAGTGCCAACACCGACCTGCGCGTGGCTGCCGCCAACATTGCCAAGGCGCGCGCCCAGGTCGAAGTGGCTGAGTCGCAAGGTGGCTTCAACGGCGGCGTCAAACTTGGCGCCCAGCGCCTGCAGGAATCGGGCGAGGCCTTCCTGCTGCCAGAGAAAGTGCCGGTGGCCAACATCGGCGAAGCCATCATCAGTGCTTCGTACCAGTTCGACCTGTGGGGTACTTTCAAGCGTGGCACCGAGGCGGCCAAGGCCAATGCCGACGCAGTGCAGGCCGCCGCCGATACCGCCCGCATCACCCTGGTGGCGGATGTGGTCAAGGCCTACACCCAGGTGTGCTCGGCCAACGAGGAATACCACATTGCCCGCGAGTCGCTCGACCTGCAGGAGCAGAGCGTGAAGCTTAACCAGCGCCTGCGTGATGCCGGGCGTGGCGACGAAACCCAGGTCACCCGCTCGCAGACCCAGTTCAAATCCTTGCGTGCCGAACTGCCACGCTTCAAGGCAGAGCGCGAGACTGGCATGTACACACTGGCCGCTTTGTTGGCCAAACCGGTCGATCAGCTGCCTGCCGGCACTGCCGATTGTGCCGAGCTGCCGCACCTGAGCCAGCTGGTCCCGGTGGGCGATGGAGCGGCGTTGCTCAAGCGCCGTCCAGACGTGCGCCAGGCCGAACGGCAGCTGGCCGCTGCCACTGCCTACATCGGCGTGGCCACCGGCGCCCTGTACCCCGACATCAGCATCGGCGCCCAGGTTGGCACCATTGGTATCCTCGAGAACCTTGGCGAGCCGGCGACCAACCGCTGGGGCTTCGGCCCGCAGATCAGCTGGACCATCCCCACCAATGGCACCCGTGCCCGCATTCGCATGGCCGAAGCCTCGACCCAGGCAGCCCTGGCGAATTTTGATGGGGTAGTGCTGAACGCCATTCGCGAGACCCAGACCCGCCTGGCGCAGTACAGCGCCCTGCTGGACCGGCGTGACGCGCTGGCCGAGGCGGAGAAGTCGGCCAAGGAAGCGGCGGACCAAACGCACCGGTATTACCAGGCGGGGCGTGAATCGTTCCTGGCCGACCTGCAGGCGACGCGGACCTATACCGACATGCGCGCGCAGCTGGCAGCGGCCAATAGCCAAGTGGCTCAAGGGCAGATTGGTGTGTTCCTGGCGTTGGGTGGGGGGTGGAAGGGCACCGCCAAGCCTTGAGGCCCAATCGCCGGCAAGCCAGCTCCCACAGGTACTCCACCGCTTTTGAGACCTGTGGTCCACCTGTGATAGCCGGCTTGTGCATGCCTTGAAATTGGTACGGACCATGTGGAAGCTGGCTTGTGCATGCCTTGAAATTGGTACGGACCATGTGGAAGCTGGCTTGTGCATGCCTTGAAATTGGTACGGACCATGTGGAAGCTGGCTTGTGCATGCCTTGAAATTGGTACGGACCATGTGGAAGCTGGCTTGTGCATGCCTCGAAGTTGGTGCGGACCATGTGGGAGCTGGCTTGCCGGCGATCGAGGGCAAAGCCCTCGCCTAGGTTCTAGAGCTGTAAGACATTTCCGAACTAGAAACCAAATGCTTCAGTTCGGACGCCCTGTCGAATTATCCTACAGCACCTGTCGGAAGGTGCTGTCTTGGCTGGAAAGTGTTCCCGGAATACTGTCGCGGGGTCGCCTCGCAAGGCGATCGGGCGTGAGACACCCGGATTTCATTCGGTAGCACCGCTTTATGGCGGTCGTGTGCGGACAGGCTTCGGCCTGGCCGGGGTTACCGTATGTCCCGTGTCTCACACCGTACACGACTGCCACCCAACTTCGTGAGACAAGGAGGAGAGCAGTTCAATCCCCCATACGGAGTTCCGCCATGAACAAGCTCGTCCCCGATCCACCAGTTACCGATCTGCTTCTACTCGACCCTCCCGCGCTCTCACTAATCGATCCACTCAGCCCCAAAGACTGCGAAGTGCTGATCAGCGCCATCACCCTGACCATCGACCACACCACCACAGTCCTGCTCGACAACCCTCCTGGCGACATGCGCAATGCCATGGGCATGAATATTCGATTGCTCTGCCGCCTGATCAATGCCGTGTGCGACCGCACCCATGCAACCCGCCACGATCAAGGAGCGACCCGATGAGCGATGATCCAAGAGACTCTGCAACCGCAGGTGTGGAAACCTTCGACTTGTTCCGCCTGCAGCCAAATGTGCCGTTCAGCCATGCTTTCTCGCAGCTATCTGTGCTGCTGGGCTGTATTCGCCACCTGACCACCGAAGCGGAAATGGAAAACGACCGCATTGCCGGTAGCGCTGCGCGGATACTAAGCGAGATGGCCAAGGCTTTGATTGATGATATGGAGCGGGGGATGAACAAGGTTCTTCAATAACCCTAAAGACCCCGGGGCCGCTGTGCGGCCCATCGCCGGCAAGCCAGCTCCCACACCTGTACGCCACTGCTATCGAGTCCTGTGACTTACCTGTGTGGCTTGCCGGCGATGAGGCCCAGGCAGGTCAGCGCCTGCCACAGGCCTGATGAGTACTCTGTGGGAGCTGGCTTGCCGGCGATGAGGCCCAGGCAGGTCAGCGCCTGCCACAGGCCTGATGAGTACTCTGTGGGAGCTGGCTTGCCGGCGATGAGGCCCAGGCAGGTCAGCGCCTGCCACAGGCCTGATGAGTACTCTGTGGGAGCTGGCTTGCCGGCGATGAGGCCCAGGCAGGTCAGCGCCTGCCACAGGCCTGATGAGTACTCTGTGGGAGCTGGCTTGCCGGCGATGAGGCCCAGGCAGGTCAGCGCCTGCCACAGGCCTGATGAGTACTCTGTGGGAGCTGGCTTGCCGGCGATGAGGCCCAGGCAGGTCAGCGCCTGCCACAGGCCTGATGAGTACTCTGTGGGAGCTGGCTTGCCGGCGATGAGGCCCAGGCAGGTCAGCGCCTGCCACAGGCCTGATGAGTACTCTGTGGGAGCTGGCTTGCCGGCGATGAGGCCCAGGCAGGTCAGCGCCTGCCACAGGCCTGATGAGTACTCTGTGGGAGCTGGCTTGCCGGCGATGAGGCCCAGTCAGGTCAGCGCCTGCCACAGGCCTGATGTGTACCCTGTGGGAGCTGGCTTGCCGGCGATAGGGCCCTGACAGGCAAAGCCCCATCAAAGCCAAATTGCATCCCAATGCGGATAATCCCCCACCCTCGCGACCAATCCTGCCCGCTTCGGATTCATGACGATGTACCGCGCCATCGCCTGCACATCATCCTCCCGGCGCAATGCCCGGTCATGAAATCCCTTCTGCCAGAGCTGGCCGCTTCGCCCTTGATGCCTGTTGATCATCATGGTGCTGCGAGATTTCACCCTGCGCATCAAGCGCTTCAGGCTGCCCGGTCCAAGCTCGACCAGCCAATGAAAATGATCTGGCATCACCACCCAGGCCAGCGATCTGACGGCACCTTCCTCTTCAGCCTGGCGCAACTCGGCAACCAGCAAGCGGGCCGAGCGAAAGTCATTGAATATTGGGGCCCGGTCAAGGGTTGTGCTGGTAAGCAGATACAATCGACTGGTTTCCGAAAAACGGCCAAGCCGTAACTGGTCTGAGTGGGGGCGATCCATGTTCCCTGTCTCCTGATGGTTTGCTCCTCAGGCTAGTGGCTATGGATCTGCGAATAACCAATCAATTGGTACCCGGTGTTTCCAGTGACATCGGCGCAACCTTTATCGCCGGCAAGCCAGCTCCCACCTCAACCGCATCTCCCTCAAGCCATGTGCAATACCTGTGGGCAGGCAACACAAGACAGAATCTCCCACAGGTTCAGCGCATCCCCCCTCTTCATCTGATTTGTACCAAGATTTTTCATGAAATCCGCCCGGCGCCCTTGAGTGAAGCAAAGTGGGAGTGAACAATGTTCTCTTTCGCATTCCCTTCGAGACTGGCCATGAAAACCCGTTCCCGTCTGCTTGCCTGGCTGCCGGTTATATTGCTCGGCCCGGTGCTGGCGCTGTGCAGCACCCTGGCGTTGGCCGAAGCCCCCGCCGAGGCCACCAAGGCCCTGCACCTGCTGGACTACATTGGCGCCGACTACCCGCCCACCGTGCAAGGCGGCAAGGTGATCGACGATGGTGAATACCGCGAGCAGCAGGAGTTCAGCGCGGTATTGGCCGACCTGGTCAAGGGCCTGCCTGCGCATGCTGAACAAGCAGCCCTGGAGCAGGGCGTCCAGGCGCTGCGCCAGGCCATCGACCAGCGCCAGGACGGCCCGGCTGTTGCCAGGCAGGCCCGCCAGCTAGGTGCACGCCTGGCGGTGGCCTACGAGGTCAGCCAGGCTCCAGTGATTACCCCGGACCCAGCCCGCGGCGCTTCGCTGTATGCGCAAAACTGCTCGATCTGCCACGGCGACACTGGCGCCGGCGACGGCCCGGCCGGCGTGGGCCTGGAGCCTGCACCCGCCAACCTGCGCGATGTTTCGCGCCTCGACCAGTTGAGCCTGTTCGACCTCTACAACACCCTGGCCCTGGGCATCGATGGCACCGAGATGCCTTCCTTTGCCGACCAGATGGACGACCGCCAGCGTTGGGATGTGGCTGCCTATATCGCCAGCTTCACCGCAAAGCCAGAAGCCGGCAAAGGCGACAAGGCCTGGAACATCGCCGACCTGGCCCGCCAGACCCCGGCCGAAGTTGCCGCCAGCGAAGGTGCCACGGCCGTGGAGGCGTTCCGCGCCCAGCGCGCCCAGCCGCCACAGGTCAAGCGTGGCCCGGCGCAATTGCTCGAATACACCGCGAGCACCTTGGACAAGAGCCTGGCGGCCTACCGCGCAGGTGATCACGACCAGGCCTATGACCTGTCAGTGGCGGCCTACCTGGAAGGCTTCGAGCTGGTGGAAAGCTCGCTGGACAACATCGACACCCAGGCGCGCAAGGACACCGAAAAATCGCTGATGGCGTACCGTCAGTCTCTGCAGGACGGCTTGCCCGCGGCCCAGGCCGAGCAACGCCTGAGCGAAGCCAAGGCCAAGCTCGAGCAGGCTTCCAAGCTGCTGGGCAGCGATGGCCTGAGCTGGTCGCTGAGCTTTGTATCCGGCTTGCTGATCCTGCTGCGCGAAGGCCTGGAGGCGATTCTGGTGCTGGCGGCGATCCTGGCCTTCCTGCGCAATACTGGCCAGCAGTCGGCGGTGCGCAGCGTCAACATCGGCTGGGGCCTGGCGCTGGTGGCTGGTTTCGCAACCTGGGCGCTGGCAGCCTACGTGATCGACGTCGGTGGCGCCCAGCGCGAACTGCTGGAAGGCTGCACGGCGCTTTTCGCCGCAGTGATGGTGCTGTGGCTTGGCGTGTGGATGCACGACCGCCGCCATGCCGCCGCCTGGCAGGACTACATCAAGAGCAGCCTGGTCAGTGGTGGCGGACGTTTCGGTTTTGCCGTGCTGGCGTTCTTCTCGGTTTACCGCGAACTGTTCGAAGTGATCCTGTTCTACGAAACCCTGTGGCTGCAGGCCGGCCCAGCCGGGCACCAGGCGGTGCTGGCGGGTGGTGCCACGGCGCTGGTGCTGCTGGTGGGGTTGGCCTGGGTGATCCTGCGTGGCTCGGCCAGGCTGCCGCTGTCGCTGTTCTTCAGCATCAACGCCGCGCTGCTATGTGCCTTGTCGGTGGTGTTCGCCGGGCATGGCGTGAAGGCGCTGCAAGAGGCCGGGGTACTTGGCACGCGGCCGGTGGCGTTCTTCGAGTTCGACTGGCTGGGGATTCACGCTGACGCCTACTCGCTTTCGGCGCAGGCGCTGGCCTTGCTGGCCATCGTGTTCCTGTACGGGCGCTCGCGCCTGGCGGAAAGGCGCAGGGCAGCGGCCAACTGATTGGGGCCGCGCTGCGGCCCATCGCCGGCAAGCCAGCTCCCACCCCGACCGCATCGGCTTCAAGCCATTTGCAGTACCTGTGGGAGCCGGCTTGCCGGCGATGGGCTGCAAGGCAGCCCTTGGCATTATGAGTTCAGGCCGGCTGTGGCGCCTTGAGAATGTTCTGCAGCAACTGGACACTTTCGACAGCGTCATGACCCAGGCTGGTCAGGTAGCCGCCATCAGGTTGATCGGTCAGCCCCTTTTCATGCAGGCGTTGCGCGGCGGCTACCAGGTCGGGGGAAGCGTTCTTGTGAATCTTGATGCCTTCCTGGCTGCTGTCGTGCTTGAACAGCGAAAGGACTTCCAGTTCAGCGATCAGATCGGGGGTAAAAGGCATGGCGACTCCTGACTTCCAGACAAGGATGACGGCACCGTTCTACGGTGCCTGACCTTCGAGTGTAGCCGGGTTATTCGTCCTCGCCTTGATCCATCTCAGGCGGCAGTTCCGGCAGCGCGCGCAGGGCATTTTCGTACCACTCGCGGTCGAACTCGCGGTCGTCCATCAGCATGTTGTCAATTTCGAAGGCCAGTACATGGGCCATCAGGTTGAGAATGTCTTCGCGCTCGTAACCGACCAGGGTCAGTTTGTTGAACGTGGCTTTCGCCGCCGCCGGGTCGCCGCTTTCGATCTGGTTCTCGATGGCCTGGGTCAGCGTTGCCTCGGCGAAGGCTTCGTCGTCGTCATTGTCGATGTCGGTGGGCTCGCTCATGGCGGTACTCCTGTGATGGGATGCACAGTGTGCCACGCCTGTGGCGGCAATGCCCGGGCATCGACGGGGCGCATGACGCTGGTCAGGAGCGGGCGTACGGTCTATAAAAGCCGGGCCAACCCCTTACGGCCTGGAGGCTGTTACCTCATGCTCAAGCTTCATGGATTCTCGGTCAGCAACTACTACAACATGGTCAAGCTGGCCCTGCTGGAAAAAGGCCTGCCCTTCGAGGAAGTCACCTTCTATGGCGGCCAGGCGCCACAGGCGCTGGAAGTGAGCCCGCGAGGCAAGGTTCCGGTGCTGCAGACCGAACACGGCTTCCTCAGCGAAACCAGCGTGATCCTCGACTATATCGAGCAGACCCAGGGCGGCAAGGCGCTGCTGCCGGCCGACCCGTTCGGGCAGGCCAAGGTGCGTGAGCTGCTCAAGGAAATCGAGCTGTACATCGAACTGCCGGCGCGTACCTGTTATGCCGAGTCTTTCTTTGGTATGCAGGTCGAGCCGCTGATAAAGGAAAAAGCCCGTGCCGACCTGCTGGCCGGTTTTGCCACGCTCAAGCGTAACGGCCGCTTCGCACCCTATGTGGCGGGTGAGCAACTGACCCAGGCAGACCTGATGTTCTGCTTCTCGGTCGACCTGGCCTGCGTGGTGGGCAAGAAGGTGCTGAACATCGACTTCCTGGCGGACTTCCCGCAGGCCAAGGCGTTGCTGCAGCTGATGGGCGACAACCCGCACATGGCGCGGATCGTGGCGGACAAGGAGGCGGCGATGCCGGCCTTCATGGAGATGATTCGCAGCGGCAAACGCTAAAAGCTGGGGCTGCTTTGCAGCCCATCGCCGGCAAGCCAGCTCCAACAGTTACAGCGCTTACCTTGAGGGGCACGCTATACCTGTGGGAGCTGGCTTGCCGGCGATCGAGGGCAAAGCCCTCGCCTTGAGGCCTTAACGCGAAGCCAGCAGCGCCTTGCCGCGGGCGACGGCCGCACGCACCTGCGCCGGTGCGGTACCACCAATGTGGTTACGGGCATTCACCGAGCCTTCCAGGGTCAGCACGGCAAACACGTCCTGCTCGATCTGGTCGCTGAACTGGCGCAGTTCGTCCAGGCTCATTTCGGCCAGGTCCTTGCCGGTGTCCACGCCATACTTCACCGCGTGACCCACGATCTCGTGGCAGTCACGGAACGGCAGGCCACGGCGTACCAGGTAGTCGGCCAGGTCGGTGGCGGTGGAGAAACCGCGCAGGGCCGCTTCACGCATGATGGCGTGCTTGGGCTTGATTGCCGGGATCATGTCGGCAAAGGCACGCAGCGAGTCGCGCAGGGTGTCGGCGGCGTCGAACAGCGGTTCCTTGTCTTCCTGGTTGTCCTTGTTGTAGGCCAGCGGCTGGCCTTTCATCAGGGTCAGCAGGCCGGTCAGGGCGCCGAACACCCGGCCGCTCTTGCCACGTACCAGTTCCGGCACGTCCGGGTTCTTTTTCTGCGGCATGATCGAGCTGCCGGTGCAGAAGCGGTCTGGCAGGTCGATGAACTGGAACTGCGCGCTGGTCCACAGCACGAGCTCTTCGGAGAAGCGCGACAGGTGCATCATCGCCACGCTGGCGGCGGCGCAGAATTCGATGGCGAAGTCGCGGTCCGACACACCGTCCAGCGAGTTGCCGGCCACGGCTTCGAAGCCCAGCAGCTTGCAGGTGAGTTCACGGTCGATCGGGTAGGTGGTGCCTGCCAGCGCGGCGCTGCCCAGGGGCATGCGGTTGGCACGCTTGCGGCAGTCGACCAGGCGCTCGTAGTCGCGGCTGAGCATTTCGAACCAGGCCAGCAAGTGGTGGCCGAAGGTGACCGGTTGGGCCGTCTGCAGGTGAGTGAAGCCGGGCATGATGGTTTCGGCTTCACGTTCGGCCTGCTCCAGCAGGCCCTGCTGCAGGCGGGTGATTTCGGCCAGGATCAGGTCGATTTCGTCGCGCAGCCAAAGGCGAATGTCGGTGGCCACCTGGTCGTTGCGGCTACGGCCGGTGTGCAGCTTCTTGCCAGTGATGCCGATACGGTCGGTCAGGCGTGCCTCGATGTTCATGTGCACGTCTTCGAGGTCGACACGCCAGTCGAAGGTGCCAGCCTCGATCTCGCCCTGGATGGTCTTCAGGCCATCGATGATGGTGTCGCGCTCGGCATCGCTGAGCACGCCGACCTGCGCCAGCATGGTGGCATGGGCGATCGAACCCATGATGTCGTGACGGTACAGGCGCTTGTCGAAATCGACCGAGGCGGTGAAACGGGCGACGAATGCGTCGACGGGCTCACTGAAGCGGCCGCCCCAGGACTGATTGGTCTTGTCGGTGCTCATGGATTCACTCATTGCAGGCGTGAACGAAAAAGTGGCGCCGATGATAGCAGGGTTTGGGCTGGCCGCCGCAGGGCGCTGGTCGAGAGAAATGCGCGGAAAACGATAGAGAAGGATTTGCAGGAATGAACGGCAGTGTTCCACGGACCGTCTACAGTTGGACAGAGGACTGGCAGTGAATCTGCCGGCCGAGTGAATCTTTGGCCATCGCACCGGTCTAGAGCGTGACCTTAGTGTCGCTCGAACCATACCTGTCTACGCTATACCTGTGCGAGACTCATTCAGGAATCCAGCGCAATTATGAATGTCCTGATCGTTGATGACGAACCCCAAGGCCGTGAGCGCCTTAGCCGGCTGCTCGGCGAACTGGAGGGTTACACCGTGCTGGAGCCTAGCGCCACCAACGGCGAGGAGGCCTTGGCGCTGATCGAAAGCCTCAAGCCCGATGTGGTCCTGCTGGACATCGGCATGCCAGGCCTGGACGGCCTGCAGGTTGCTGCTCGCCTGTGCGAGCGCGAGGCGCCGCCGGCGGTGGTGTTTTGCACCGGGGACGATGAATACGGTGCCGAGGCTTTCAAGGACAGTACCCTCAGCCATGTGACCAAACCTTTCCAGGCCCAGGCCTTGCGCGATGCCTTGCGCAAGGCTGAAAAGCCCAACCGCGCCCAATTGGCGGCGCTCACCAGGCCGGCCAATGAAGGCGGCGGCCCGCGTAGCCACATCAGTGCCCGCACGCGCAAAGGCATCGAGCTGATCCCTTTGCCCCAGGTGATCTATTTCATTGCTGATCACAAGTACGTGACCTTGCGCCACGAAGCCGGGGAAGTACTGCTCGACGAGCCGCTCAAGGCCCTGGAAGACGAGTTTGGCGAACGCTTCGTGCGTATCCACCGCAATGCGCTGGTCGCCCGCGAGCGTATCGAACGCCTGCAGCGCACGCCGCTGGGGCATTTCCAGCTATACCTGAAAGGCCTGGACGGTGACGCCCTGACCGTCAGCCGGCGCCATGTGGCCGGTGTGCGCAAGATGATGCAAACCCTCTGAGCCTGTACCGGCCCAATCGCCGGCAAGCCAGCTCCCACAGGTATAGCGTCAGCCTTGAGCCTTGCACGGCTTCTGTGGGAGCTGGCTTGCCGGCGATTGGGCGGTACAGGTAAGCACAGGATCCTGATCCACATCTGCTAGCGATACCGGCGATGCTGTTATCATCGACAGCATTTCTCTGGATCGGGGCGTTCCATGTCCACTCGCGAAATCCGCATTGCCACCCGTAAAAGTGCCTTGGCCCTGTGGCAGGCCGAATACGTCAAAGCCCGCCTCGAGCAGGCCCACCCCGGTCTGCTGGTGACCCTGGTGCCCATGGTCAGCCGTGGCGACAAGCTGCTCGACGCGCCGCTGGCAAAGATCGGTGGCAAGGGCCTGTTCGTCAAGGAACTGGAAACCGCCCTGCTGGACAACGAAGCCGACATCGCCGTGCATTCGATGAAGGACGTGCCCATGGACTTCCCCGAAGGCCTGGGCCTGTATTGCATCTGCGAGCGCGAAGACCCGCGTGATGCCTTTGTTTCCAATACCTTTGACAGCCTTGATGCGCTGCCTGCCGGCAGCATCGTCGGTACCTCCAGCCTGCGTCGCCAGGCCCAGTTGCTGGCGCGTCGCCCGGACCTGCAAATCCGCTTCCTGCGCGGCAACGTCAACACCCGCCTGGCCAAGCTGGATGCCGGTGAGTACGACGCCATCATCCTCGCCGCCGCCGGCTTGATCCGCCTGGGCTTCGAAAACCGCATCACCTCCACCATCAGCGTCGATGACAGCCTGCCGGCTGGCGGCCAGGGCGCGGTGGGCATCGAATGCCGCAGCGCCGACCAGCAAATCCACGCGCTGCTGGCGCCGCTGCACCATGCCGATACTGCCGACCGGGTGGTGGCCGAACGCGCCCTGAACAAACGCCTGAATGGTGGCTGCCAAGTACCGATTGCCTGCTATGCGGTGCTGGAAGGTGACCAGCTGTGGCTACGTGGCCTGGTCGGCCAGCCCAGCGGCGGTACCCTGCTGGTGGCCGATGCCCGCGCCCCACGTACTGCCGCCGAAACCCTGGGCATGCAGGTGGCCGAGGACCTGCTGGGGCAGGGCGCCGAGGCCATTCTCAAGGAAGTCTACGGCGAGGCCGGCCACCCGTGAGCCAATGGCGCCTGTTGCTGACCCGGCCTGCCGAGGACTGTGCGGCACTGGCGCAAAGCCTAGCAGCGGCGGGGGTAGCCAGCAGCTGCCTGCCGCTGTTGGCAATCGAGCCCGTCGCTGTGGATAACCAGCAACGCCTGTTGCTGGAAGGCCTGCAGGGCTTCCAGGCGATCATCGTGGTCAGCAAGCCGGCAGCCCGGTTGTTGCTTGAGCAACTGGCCGATGCCGGCCTGCAGCCACCCGTGCAAGGCTGGTTCACTGTGGGCGAGGCAACCGCCGCCGTGCTGCAGGGTGCGGGCCTGGCGGTGAGCTTCCCCCCACGTGGCGATGACAGCGAAGCGTTGCTGGCGCTGCCAGCTCTGCGCCAGGCAGTTGCCGTGCCGGCACCGCGGGTCTTGATCGTTCGTGGCGTCGGAGGTCGCGAACTGCTGGCAGAGCGTCTTGCAGAGCAAGGTGCTAGTGTCGATTATCTGGAACTGTATCGTCGCTGCCTGCCGGCTTACCCGGCGGGCACCCTGATGCGCCGCATCGAAGCGGAACGCCTCAATGGCCTGGTGGTCAGCAGTGGGCAGGGTTTTGAACACTTGCAGCAGATGGCCGGCGCCGATTGGCCGCAGCTGGCGCGTCTGCCGCTGTTCGTGCCCAGCCCTCGGGTTGCCGAGCAGGCCAGGGCCGCCGGGGCCCAACAGGTTGTGGATTGCCGTGGCGCCAGTGCCACGGCCTTGCTGGCAGCCGTGCAGCGCAGCGCTGCACCTGCCTCTTAAGGCGCTAAGCTGAATGCGATGCGCCCCCATGCAAAGGATGGATACGTGAGCGAGACTGTCTTGTCCAATAACGATCAGCCGTCGGCACAGGCGCCGGCGGAACCCGTCACCACCCCACCTGCCAAGCGCTCCGGCAGTGGCCTGGCAACGCTGGCCCTGCTGTTGGGCGCGGCCGGGGTGGCGGTAGGTGGCTGGGGTGTCTGGCAGGTGCGTCAACTGCAAGGCAGCGAATTCAACCAGGGCCAGCACATCGAGGCGCTGAACCAGCGCGCCGAGGCCCTGCAGCAGCGTGAACAGCAGATCAGCGCGCAACTGGCCAGCCTGCCGGCGGCCAGCGAGCTGGAAGACCGCCGCCGCCTGGTGGCACAGTTGCAAGGCGACCAGCAACGCCTCAGCCAGCGCCTGGAAACCGTACTGGGCGAAAGCCGCAAGGAATGGCGCCTGGCCGAGGCCGAGCACCTGCTGCGCCTGGCCACCCTGCGCCTGTCGGCGCTGCAGGACATCACCAGTGCCAAGGCCTTGGTCGAGGGGGCGGACGAGATCCTGCGCGAGCAGAGCGATCCGGGTGCCTTCGCCGCCCGTGAGCAACTGGCGCGCAGCCTGGCCACGCTCAACAGCACCCAGCAACCGGACCGTACCGGCCTGTTCCTGAAACTGGCCGCGCAGCGCGAGCTGGTGCAGCAACTCAGCGCCCAGTCGCCGGAGTTCGACACCAATGCCGATGCCTTGGGCGCGCTCACCGCCGATGGTGACGGTGCCAGTCGCCTGTCCCAGTGGTGGGCCGAGATCTCCAAGTACTTCCAGATCGACTTCAACGCCGATGACAACGTGCGTCCGCTGCTGGCCGGGCAGCAACTGAACCAGCTGCGCCTGGCCCTGAGCCTGACCATCGAGCAGGCCCAGTGGGCAGCGCTCAATGGCGATAGCAAGGTGTACACCCAGGCGCTGGACGACGCCCGCAGCGTGCTGCTGGCCAACTTCAACGCCGACAACCCGCAAAGCAAGGCCATGCTTGACAGCCTCAATGCCCTGGCCGAGCAGCCGGTGTCGGTGGTTACCCCCGACCTCAGCGAAAGCCTGGCCGCAGTGCAGGCCTATATACAGCGCCGCCACCTGCCGGCCGAGGCTGAGGGGGGCAAGCCATGAAGCGTGTCTACCTGCTGGCCGTGCTGGCGATCGTGGTCGCCGCGGCGCTGGGTATCGCGGTCGCCAAGCACAGCGGCTACGTGCTGATCTCCTATGGCAGCTTCCGCTACCAGTCGGGGCTGTGGGCGGCCCTGGCCGGCTTGCTGGCTGTAGTGCTGCTGCTGTGGCTGGTGCGCTACCTGGTCGGCCTGGTGCTGACTTCCAGCGGCGTGGTCAACCCGTGGTCGCGGCGTAATCGCAGCCGGCGCGTTCGTCTGGCCATCGAGCAGGGCCAGCTGGACCTCGCCGAGGGCCGTTGGGCCAGTGCCCAGCGCCACCTGCACCGTGCCGCCGAGGCCGAGCGCCAGCCGTTGCTGTACTACCTCGGTGCCGCGCGTGCCGCCAACGAGCAAGGCCGAACCGAAGACAGCGACAACCTGCTGGAACGTGCCCTGGAGCGCCAGCCGCAAGCGGAACTGGCTATCGCCCTGACCCATGCACAGTTGCAGATGGACCGTGGCGAAAGCGACGGCGCCCTCGAAACCCTGCTGGCCATGCAGGAGCGCCACCCGCACAACGGCCAGGTGCTGCGCCTGCTGCAGCGCCTGCACCTGGAGCGCGGCGACTGGTCGGCACTCATCCGCCTGCTGCCCGACCTGCGCAAGGGCAAGGTGCTGCCGGCCGCCGAGCTGGCTGCCCTGGAGCAACGTGCCTGGGGCCAGAACCTGAGCCTGGCCACCACCCGTGGCGAGGATGCGCAAAGTGCCCGTCAGGCCCTGGAGCGCGCCTGGCAGCAACTGACCGCAGCCCAGCGCCAGGAGCCACAGCTGGTGCTGGCCTATGCCGAGCAATTGCGCCAGGTGGGTGCCCAGAGCGAAGCCGAACAAGTGCTGCGCACCGCCCTCAAGCGTGAATACGAAAGCCACCTGGCCCGCCTGTACGGCCTGGTGCGCGGCGATGACCCGGCGCGCCAGCTGCAAACAGCCGAAGGTTGGCTCAAGGCCCACCCGCAAGATGCCAGCCTGCTGCTTACCCTGGGCCGTCTTAGCCTGCAGAACCGCCTGTGGGGCAAGGCGCGCGACTACCTGGAAAGCAGCCTGCGCATGGAGCGCAACCCCGAGGCCTGTGCCGAGCTGGCGCGCCTGCTCGCCGGCCTTGGCGAGACCGAGCGCAGCAACCAGCTGTTCCAGGAGGGCCTCGGCCTGCTGGACGAGCGCCTGCTGGCCCTGCCTTTGCCCGAAGGCGTACGTGCCTGACCTACCCCAGGGCCCGCGCAAAGGCGCGGGCCTTGGGGGCGGGTAACCTTTCTCTCGATGTAAGTTAGATCTGCAATCCATTTCTTCAGACGTTTCCTACTGCATAGTTGGAAATTTCCTTCGCGATTCAGCGACTTGTCGTTGCTGTCGCGCCTTGAAACAAAGCGCGTCTTTCCTCTACCGTTTCAGGCCACTTCATTATCCCGGGACCTTCACCGCCCATGTTGCCGGCCCGTTTGCGCACCTTTTTCCTACCTGCCTGCCTTGCTGCACTGGCGGTACTGGCCGCGTCCTTCCACCTGGAAAGCGTCCTCGGGCTGGTGCCCTGCCCGTTGTGTTTCAGCCAGCGGCTGCTGCTTGGCCTGTACGCGCTGCTGTGCCTGGCGGCAGTGGTGCAGGCACCGGGTACGGCGGGCATTCGCTGTTACGCGCGGGCGACGCTGGGCTGTTCGCTGGCCGGGGCGTTGCTGGCAGCGCGACATGTCTGGTTGCAAGGGGATGACGGGGCCACCCCGGTCTGCCCGGTGCCGCTCGGGCGGCTGTTCGAGCAATCCTGGGGCGAGGCGGCCCGGCAATTGTTGCTCGGCGGCCCGGATTGCAACTCGCTGGCCTGGAGCTTTCTCGACCTGACCCTGCCCGAGTGGAGCCTGCTGGCCTTCCTGCTGCTGGCGGTGCTGCCCTTGAGTTGCCTGCTGGCGTATCGTTTCCGCACCCTGGCGAGAACATGACCTGGCGCAAGGTTGCGCCATTGGCACGACCAATGGCCGTGTAACAGGGTATTAAACACTTGTATGAACTTTGTCCGCTGCGTACCTTGAAGGGCAGCACGCGCGGGAATAATCTCCCAGCACGCATACCGAAAACACAACTGCTCGATGCCGCCTGCTGATGTCACCTTTGTGCTGCACGGTCGTGGTGCGAGGTGCAGCGGCATCTACCCAGAAGGGAAGAGATCGCCATGCTCGATAGTTGTCAGAACGCTCAGGAACGCTGGGGTGGGGTTCACAAACTGATCGACCGCTGGCTGGAGGAGCGCCAGGAACTGGTGCAGGCTTTCCGCGCGCTGCGCGATGCCAAGCCGGCCTTCGCCGACAAGGACACGAACGGGGAGTTTTGCGCGCTCCTTGTCGACTACGTTTCGGCGTGGCATTTCGAAGTCTGCGAGCAGCTGGTCAGTGAGGCCAAGGCCTTCGGCGACGAGAAGGCGCTGAAGTTGGCCGAAGATATCAACCCACGGATCAACGACAGTACTCAGATCGCACTGGCCTTCAATGACCATTGCGCCAAGGGTGAATGCAAGGACACCGAACGCTTTGCCGAAAAGCTGGGTAAGCTGGGTGGCCTGCTGCACGAGCGCTTCGAACTGGAAGACTGCCTGATCGAAGTGTTGCACAACGCGCACAAGGAAGAAGGCGCGGTCCAGGCCTGAGGGTTGGCGTCAGTCGCCAACCGCCAGCAGTTCGATCTCGAACACCAAGGGTGTGTAGGGTTCGATCAGGTCGCCTGCGCCCTCGGCGCCATAAGCTTGCGCTGAGGGAATCACCAGGCGCCATTTGGCGCCGGTGTGCATCTTTGGCAAGGCAACCTGCCACCCTTCGATTACCGAGTCCAGGCTGAACCACTGGGGCGTCTGGTTCTGGTCGAACACCGAGCCGTCTGGCAGCCTGCCCACGTAGCGCACTTGCACCTTGCCACCGGCTTTGGGCTGCGCACCCGTACCTGCTTGCAGTTCGCTGTAGAGCACGCCCTCCGGTAGTTCGTGCACGCCATAACGACCACGCTCGTTGGCCATGAAGCGTGTTTCGGCAGCTTGAAGTTTCTGCATGGCGGCATCGCCTTCCTGCGCTTCCTGCTGCTGGAGCAAGGTCTGCATGCGTGCCTTGTCGAGTTTCAGCGGTTGCCCCTGGTAGGACTGGCGCAGGCCTTCTACCAGCGCATCCAGTTGCAGGCCCGGCATATCCTGGCGCAGCCGCTCACCCAGGCTGGCGCCGATGCTGTAGGCGAGGTCATGTTCTTCGCTGTCAGCCAAGGCGATGGGTGCCAGCAGGCATAAACCTAAAACAAGATATCGAGGCATGGTGAGTTCCTGCGCCAATGAGCGGGGAAGTATGCCAGTGTTCGTTATTTGTATTTGCCTTTTTACGCCCGCTGTAGGAGCGGCCTTGTGTCGCGAAAGGGCTGCGGAGCAGCCCCGGCGATATTTGCCCTGGCGCTGACACCGGGGGCCGCTCTGCGCCCCATCGCGACACAAGGCCGCTCCTACAGGGGGCTGTGCAGTACAGATAATTGCCAAATATCAGCAATGATTTATTCAGCAACTACACTTGCTCGGAGCTGCAAGATAACAACTTTGCCCAGGCATGCAACGCGGCGTAAATAATACTGTCAACATGCCCTAGCGGCGGTAGCAGCAGAAGCATAGTATGAGCCGCAATCTCGTCAGCCAGGAGGTAAACCATGTCGGCTAAAAAGAAGCCAGTAAGCACGCCGTTACACCTGCTCCAGCAACTTTCGGGCAGCTTGCTCGAACACTTGGAAGATGCCTGCTCGCAAGCGCTGGCTGATGCGGAAAAACTGCTGGCCAAGTTGGAAAAGCAGCGTGGCAAGGCCCAGGAAAAACTGCACAACGGTCGCCTGAAACTGCAAGACGCGGCCAAGGCAGGTAAAGCCAAGGCGCAGACCAAGGCGCAAAAAGCCATTGGAGAACTTGAAGAACTGCTCGACTCCCTCAAGGAGCGTCAAACCCAGACCCGTTCTTATATTCAGCAACTCAAGCGCGATGCCCAGGACAGCCTCAAGCTGGCCCAAGGTGTAGGCAAGGTTCGCGAAGCTGCAGCCAAGGCGCTTGACCAGCGTGCTGCCAAGACCTCCAAACCGGCAGCCGCCAAACCCGTCACCAAGGCTGCTGCGGCCAAACCTGCAGCCAAGCCGGCCGCCAAGGCCACTGCTGCTGCCAAACCTGCGGCTAAGCCAGCCGCCAAGGCCACTGCTGCTGCCAAACCTGCGGCCAAGCCGGCTGCCAAGGCCACTGCTGCTGCCAAACCTGCGGCTAAGCCAGCCGCCAAGGCCACTGCTGCTGCCAAACCTGCGGCCAAGCCGGCTGCCAAGGCCACTGCTGCTGCCAAACCTGCGGCCAAGCCAGCCGCCAAGGCCACTGCTGCTGCCAAACCTGCGGCCAAGCCGGCTGCCAAGGCCACTGCTGCTGCCAAACCTGCAGCCAAGCCGGCTGCCAAGGCCACTGCTGCTGCCAAACCTGCGGCTAAGCCAGCCGCCAAGGCCACTGCTGCTGCCAAACCTGCGGCCAAGCCGGCTGCCAAGGCCACTGCTGCTGCCAAACCTGCGGCCAAGCCGGCTGCCAAGGCCACTGCTGCTGCCAAACCTGCGGCCAAGCCAGCCGCCAAGGCCACTGCTGCTGCCAAACCTGCGGCCAAGCCGGCTGCCAAGGCCACTGCTGCTGCCAAACCTGCAGCCAAGCCGGCTGCCAAGGCCACTGCTGCTGCCAAACCTGCGGCCAAGCCTGCAGCCAAAGCCACCGCAGCCGCTAAACCTGCAGCCAAGCCAGCGGCGGCCAAAACGCCAGCCAAAGCCGCTGCTGCCAAGCCGGCCGCGAAACCAGCTGCCGCCAAGGCCCCAGCACGTACGGCTGCCAAACCCGCCGCCAAGCCAGCAGCTGCCAAGCCTGTTGCCAGCAAGCCAGCCGAAGCCAAACCGGCTACGCCAGCCGCCAGCACTCCGGCCGCCGCGACCAACTCGGCCACCCCGGCAGCTTCGGTAGCGCCATCGGCACCTGCCAGCACCCCGGCTCAGGCACCGTCTTCGGCGTCCTGAAGCGCTGCCGCCGCGACGCGCAACCGAACCAGCGCGTCGTGGTGGCGGGCCTGGGCCGGCGCCAGCTGGTCCAGCCAGTTTTCCATGGGCTCATGGGCGCCCACCGGCCACTGTCGCGAACGCTCCTGCAAGCGTTCCAGCAAGGCTTTCTCGGCCTGTAACTCCAACCCTTTCACCTGCTCACGCAACGCCGCCAGCTGCGCATCACCTTGCGCTGCTGCTCGCCATTGTTGGCGCAAGCTACGTAACGGGTTGACCACTTCGCGCTGCCAAGGCTCGGTAACCTCGCGCAATGCCTGCACGCGTTCGTCCCGCACGGCCACGCCATGCGCCTGCAGCCAGGTTGCGCACAGCAGCAGACAGACATCGCCACCCAGCGCCTGCAAGTCTAGGCAGGCGGCTTCTACGCCGGGCCTGGCGTACAGGGCCAGGGCGTGATTCCACAGGTCGGTGTGCATGGTTCCACTCGCGCTATGGGCCGAGGAAGCTGGTAGACTCCGCGACCATCATGATCAGACTATCCAACCTCACTTTACAGCGTGGTCCGCAGCGCTTGCTAGAAGGCGCCGAGATGACCCTGCACACCGGTCACAAGGCCGGCCTGATCGGCGCCAACGGCGCCGGAAAATCCAGCCTGTTCGCCTTGCTGCGCGGTGAGCTGTCGCCTGATGCCGGCGATTGCCAGCTGCCCGGTGACTGGCGCATCGCCCACATGCGCCAGGAAGTCGATACCCTCGACCGCCTGGCCGTGGACTATGTGCTCGACGGTGACGTGCGCCTGCGCAAGGTCCAGGCCGAACTGGCCGCGGCCGAGCAGGCCCACGACGGTACTGCCCTGGCGCGCCTGCACATTGAGCTGGATAGCGCCGACGGCTATACCGCCGACGCCCGCGCACGCAAGTTGCTGGCCGGCCTTGGTTTCACCAACGAACAGATGGACCGCCGCGTCGGCGACTTCTCCGGTGGCTGGCGGATGCGCCTGAACCTGGCCCAGGCCCTGATGTGCCCGTCCGACCTGCTGCTGCTCGACGAGCCCACCAACCACCTGGACCTGGACGCTATCCTGTGGCTGGAGGACTGGCTCAAGGGCTACCCCGGCACGTTGTTGCTGATCTCCCACGACCGCGACTTCCTCGATGCCGTGGTCGACCATGTGCTGCACGTCGAGCAGCGCAAGCTGAACCTGTACAAAGGCGGCTACACCGCCTTCGAGCGCACCCGGGCCGAGCGCCTGGCGCAACAGCAGCAGGCCTACGAGAAACAGCAGGCCCAGCGTGCGCACATGGAAAAGTACATTGCCCGCTTCAAGGCCCAGGCCACCAAGGCCCGCCAGGCACAGAGCCGGATCAAGGCCCTGGAACGCATGGAGGAGCTGTCGGCGGCGCATGTCGATTCGCCGTTCGACTTCGTTTTCCGCGAGTCGCAGAAAATCTCCAGCCCGCTGCTCAGCCTGTCCGAAGGCCGCCTGGGCTACGGTGACAAGGCGATCCTCGACAAGGTCAAGCTGCAACTCACCCCCGGTGCGCGCATTGGCCTGCTCGGCCCCAACGGCGCTGGCAAGTCGACCCTGATCAAGAACCTCGCAGGCGAGCTCGAGCCATTGTCGGGCCGCCTGGTGCGGGGTGAGAACCTGGCTGTGGGCTACTTTGCCCAGCACCAGCTGGATTCGCTGGACGACAAGGCCAGCCCGCTGCTGCACCTGCAACGCATTGCCCCCACCGAGCGTGAGCAGACCCTGCGCGACTTCCTGGGTGGCTTCGACTTCCATGGCGATCGCGTCGACGAGCCGGTGGTGAACTTCTCCGGTGGTGAGAAGGCCCGCCTGGCGCTGGCCCTGATCGCCTGGGAGCGACCGAACCTGCTGCTGCTCGACGAACCGACCAACCACCTCGACTTGGAAATGCGCCTGGCGCTGACCATGGCCCTGCAGGAGTTTGCCGGTGCCGTGGTGGTGGTATCGCACGACCGTCATCTGCTCAAGAGCACAACCGACGACTTCCTGTTGGTGGCTGACGGCAAGGTCGACATCTTCGATGGTGACCTGGACGACTACAGCCGCTGGCTGGTCGAGTACCGCCAGCGCAGCGCGCCGGCCAGTACCGCCCCGGTCAACCCGGACAAGACCGACAAGAAGGCCCAACGCCAGGCTGCCGCAGCCTTGCGCCAGCAACTGGCCCCGCACAAGAAGGCTGCTGACAAGCTGGAAGCCGAGCTCAACCAGGTGCACGCGCAACTGGCCGAGATCGAGACCGCGCTGGGTGATGGTGGCCTCTACGACGCGTCGCGCAAGGACGAGTTGCGTGACCTGCTGGCGCGCCAGACCAAGCTGAAGCAGCGCGAAGGCGAACTGGAAGAGGCCTGGATGGAAGCGCTGGAAACCCTCGAAAGCATGCAGGCCGAGCTCGAGGCGCTGTCCTGATGGAGGAACTGCGTTCGCTGCTGCCAGGGCAATGGATGGACACCTTCTGGCTGGGCTTGCAGATCCTGTTGATCCTGGTAGCGGCCTTCGTCCTGCAGCGCATCGTTGCACGCGGGCTGAGCCGCCTGGGCCAGCGTTACCCATTGCCGCCGGAACTGCTGGTGCCGGTGCGTGGCGGCCTGCGCTGGCTGATCATGGGCAGCGCGTTGCTGTTTGTGCTGGAGCGCCTGGGTGTGTCGGCGACTGTGCTGTGGACAGCACTGTCCGGCTTCGTCGCGGTGGCGGCGGTGGCCTTCTTCGCCATGTGGAGCGTGCTGTCCAATCTGCTGTGCGCGGTGCTGATCTTCACCGTCGGGCCGTTTCGTATTGGTGACGTGGTCGAGCTGGTCGACACCCTGGACAAGCCGGGCGTCAAGGGCCGGGTGATTGCCATCAACCTGCTGTTCACCACCCTGATGGAAATGCCCGAGGCGGGCGGGGCGCTGGTGCAGGTGCCCAATAGCCAGTTCTTCCAGAAGTCGGTACGGCGCTGGCGCGGGGCTGAGGTGCAGGTTATGCACAAAGAGTCGTCCGCCGAGGTGGATTGATTAATCCTGTACGGCCCTCTTCGCGGGCTTGCCCGCTCCCACAGGAAATCCATAGCCTTTGAGGGCAGCGCAATACCTGTGGGAGCGGGCAAGCCCGCGAAGAGGCCGGTACAGGCAGAACAAATCCTGCAAAATTTACTGGTTATTTTTTCACCAACACCTTAGCTTAACGTTTTGCAACATATGTTCGAGCGAGGTGTGTGATGTCGATGGAAGTGTGGTTGGGCTTCTTTGCCGCCTGTTGGGTGATCAGTCTTTCACCCGGTGCCGGGGCGATTGCCTCGATGTCCAGCGGCCTGCAATACGGCTTCTGGCGTGGTTACTGGAACGCCCTGGGCCTGCAACTGGGCCTGATCGTGCAGATCGCCATCATCGCCGCCGGCGTCGGCGCCATCCTGGCCGCCTCGGCCACGGCCTTCCAGATCATCAAATGGTTCGGCGTCGCCTACCTTGTCTACCTGGCCTACAAACAATGGCGAGCCTTGCCGATGGACATGAGCGATGAGTCCGCCGTGCGCCCTATCGGTAAACCGCTGAGCCTGGTGTTCCGTGGCTTCCTGGTCAACGTCAGCAACCCCAAGGCACTGGTGTTCATGCTGGCGGTGCTGCCGCAGTTCATCACCCCGCATGAACCGCTGTTGCCGCAGTATGTGGCGATCACCGTGACCATGGTCACCGTGGATATGCTGGTGATGGCGGGGTACACCGGGTTGGCTGCGCGGGTTTTGCGCTTGCTGCGTACGCCCAAGCAGCAGAAGCGTTTGAACCGGACGTTCGCCGGGTTGTTCATTGGCGCGGCCACCTTCCTGGCGACCCTGCGCCGCGCGCCAGTCTGATAGGCCCGGGGGCTGCTTTGCAGCCCATCGCGACACAAGGCCGCTCCTACAGGGATCGCATGGCGGCCTTTGCTATTTCTGCTTGTCCACCAACCCCTTGAGCAAATCCACCGGCAGCGGAAAGACGATGGTCGAGCTCTTGTCCCCGGCAATCGTCCCCAGCGTCTGCATGTAACGCAACTGCATCGCCCCAGGCTCTTTGCTCAGCATCTGCGCCGCCTGCATCAACTTCTCCGACGCCTGCAACTCACCCTCGGCATGGATCACCTTGGCCCGCCGTTCACGCTCGGCCTCGGCCTGGCGGGCAATGGCGCGCACCATCGATTCGTTGAGGTCGACGTGCTTGATCTCGACGTTGGCCACCTTGATGCCCCAGGCATCGGTCTGTGCATCCAGCACCTGGCGAATGTCCGAGTTCAGCTGCTCGCGTTCGGCCAACAGTTCATCCAGTTCGTGCTTGCCGAGCACCGCGCGCAGCGTGGTCTGGGCCAGCTGGCTGGTCGCCACGAGGAAGTCCTCGACCTGGATGATCGCCTTCTGCGGGTCGAGCACGCGGAAGTAGACCACGGCGTTGACCTTGACCGAGACGTTGTCGCGGGTGATCACATCCTGCGGTGGTACATCCAGCACCACGGTGCGCAGGTCGACCCGCACCATTTGCTGGATCACCGGAATCAACAGGATCAGCCCCGGCCCCTTCACCTGCCAGAAGCGCCCCAGCTGGAACACCACGCCGCGCTCGTACTCGCGCAGGATGCGGAATGCCGACAGCAACAGCATCGCCAGCACGATCAGCACCGCGCCGAAGCCCAATTGCATGAACATGGTCATTCTCCTTGCGCCGCGGGCGCGGCGGCGCTCACTTCCAGCATGACGCCATGGCGCGCGGTCACCCGCACGTTCTGGCCCGCTTGCAGTGGCGTTGCACACTGCGCCTGCCATTGCTCGCCCTGGGCGAGCACAAAGCCACAGAACGGGTTGCCCGCCATCACCTGGGTGACGGTGACCAGGCTGCCGACCAGGCCGGCGTCACCGCTGACCAGCGCCCGTCGGCGGGCCTTGAGCGCCATGCCCAGCACACCGCCGATCAGCAGCGCCGAGAGCACCGCCAGGGTGCCGATCAGGGCCAGCGGGATACCGAAACCAGGGGCATCGGTGTCGATCAGGATCAGCGCGCCGACCACGAAGGCGACGATGCCGCCAAAACCGACCACGCCGAAACTGGGCAGGAAGGCTTCGGCGATCATGAAGGCGATGCCGAGCAATATCAGCGCCACCCCGGCGAAGCTCACTGGCAACAGCTGCAGGGCATACAGCGCCAGCAGCAGGCAGATGCCGCCGACCACGCCGCCTACCGTCGAGCCGGGGTTCATGAACTCGAACAGCAGGCCGTACACACCGATCATGATCAGGATCAGCGCCACGCTGGGGTTGGTGATGACTGCGAGCACCCGTGTGCGCCAGTCCGGCAGGTGCTCGACCAGGCTGGCGCCGGCAGTCTGCAGTTGCTGGGGCTGGCCAGCGACAGTGAGCGTTTTGCCATCGAGCTTGCGCAGCAGGTCGGGCAGGTCATCGGCCACCAGGTCGATCACGTCGAGCCGCAAGGCCTCGCTGGCGGACAAGCTGACCGCCTCGCGCACAGCCTTCTCCGCCCAGTCGGCATTGCGCCCGCGCAGCTGCGCCAGGCCACGAATGTAGGCCGCCGCATCGTTTACCTGCTTGCGCGCGAGGGTTTCGTCATCGCTGCCTTTGGCCTTGTCGTCCTTGGGCGTGCCTGGCGGGGCGCCTATCTGCACGGGCGTTGCGGCACCCAGGTTGGTACCGGGCGCCATGGCTGCGACATGGCTGGCATAGAGGATATAAGTGCCGGCGCTGGCGGCGCGGGCACCACTGGGGGCGACGAAGGTTGCGACCGGCACGGGGCTAGCGAGAATCGCCTTGATCATCTGGCGCATGGCGCTGTCGAGCCCGCCCGGGGTGTCCATGCGGATAACCACCAGTTGCGCACCCTGCGTCTTGGCCTGGTCGAGGCTGCGCACCAGATAGTCGGCGCTGGCCGGGCCGATGGCGTCATCGATGCCCAGCACCCAGACTGCACCGGGCGCTGCCAAGCTGCCTGGCGTGATACCAAGCAGCAACAGCAGCAACAGCCAGCGCCAGCAGCGGGTGATCACCTGTCGTCACCTCGTTTGCCTCTATTGCACAAGTTTAGCCCTGCCTGCTGGTACCCGGCCTAAAATTGGAAATTGGGGGGCGAAACCGGAGGTGCATCATGCGTATGGCAAAGACCCTGCAGGATCGCCTGGACAAGGCCAACTGCGATTACGACATCATTCCCCATCCACATTCGGCCACCAGCCTGGAGTCGGCCCGTACGGCCGGCGTGCCCGCCGAGCGGGTCGCCAAGTCGGTGATGCTCGATGACCGTCATGGCAACTACATCATGGCCGTGCTACCGGCCAACCGGCATCTGGACATGACCAAGGTGCGCATGTCCGGGGCCTGGCAACTGACCCGGGAAAGCGGCCTGCCGAGCCTGTTCGGCGACTGCGAGCGCGGTGCCGTACCGGCGCTTGGCGATGCCTACCAGATAAAGATGCTGCTTGATTCGAGTCTTACCCGCCAAGGCGATGTCTATCTGGAGGCGGGTGATCACGATCACCTGATCCACATGAGCATGGAGCAATATCTGAAGCTGGTGCCGCGCGCCGAAGTGCGTGAGCTCAGCTGATGCTCTCAACCCATGCCGGGCCGGCATCGTCGACGACCGGTCTGGCGACGAGGAGGAACCATGGATAAGCCGATTCATCCTTTGTCCGAGATTTTCAAACAGCTGGGGCTGTCTGACGATCCGGTCGATATCGACCGTTTCATCACCACCCATTCGCCGCTCGACGACGATATAAAGCTGGTTGACGCGCCTTTCTGGAACGATTCACAGCGCGCTTTTCTGAAAGAGAAGTACATCGCTGATGACGACTGGATTCCGATGATCGACCAACTGAACGAGGCGCTGCATCCAAGCAAAAAATAAAGCGCCGAGTGGTGCCTGACGAGTGATTGGCCGTTGCTATGCTCAGGAAAACAACAAGGGGATAGCGCGATGAAAGATCCCTACGCACCAGGCTTCTGGTGCTCCGTGACGATCCTGGGCACGTTGACGGCCAGTTATTTCTACGGCATACGGCAAACGCAACAGATGAACCAGGCGGTGCATTTCCTGTATGCCGCTGCCGCTGTCACTGTGGCGGTTGCACTGGTGGCGCTGGCCTGGATCGCCTGGCAGCAACTGCACCTGAACAAGCGTGAGGTGGTGCAGGGGCGAACGTTGCTGACCATCTGGAACACCAAGGTCGCGCTACGCCGCGTCGAGACGGTGTTCGACCGCTACTTCTGGGGCAGCTACTGGCATTCGGGGCGCACCTTCGAAGAGGTCATGGGCGAGCTCAAGGGCACGCCGCTGGAGCAGAGCCTGGATGCCCTGAAACGCCAGTGCCGCTTGCTCGATCGCGAAATTCATGACCACCATCACCACTGGCTGGCCAATGCCCGCGACCTGTCCAGCGTGGCCCAAGCCATGGCCCGTGAACGCTACCAGCTGGATGTAGGCGAGCCGACCCGCAGCGGCCATGGCAACACCGCCGTGCTCAACCGGGACTTGGAAGTGCTGGTGTACACCTGGTCGGCGCGCCTGCGCAGTTTCGACCATCAGCTGGACGAGCTGGAGCGCGCCTACCACTGAGGTGCTTCATTCGCCGCGGATGTATTGCTCCAGTTTGAGGATCAGGTTTGCCTGTTCGGCGATGGTTTCCTTGACCAGGTCACCGATCGACAGCAGGCCGAGCAGCTCGCCATTGCTGACCACCGGCAGGTGGCGCAGGTGGCGATTGGTCATCAGGTTCATGCAGTACTCGAGGTTCTGCTTCGGTTCCACGGTGACCACCGGCGCACTCATGATCTCGCGCACAGGGGTGGCGGCGGACGAGCGGCCCTTCAGCACCAGTTTGCGCGCATAGTCCCGTTCACTGACGATACCCACTACCTGGTTGGCCTCGACCACCGGTAGCGCACCGACGTTTTTCTCCGCCAGCAGCTTCAGGGCGTCGAGTACCGAGTCATCCGGGCCGATGGTGTACACGGTCTGGTGCTGGGACTTGGTCTTGAGGATTTGTTCGACGGTCTTCATACGGGCCTCTGCGGGTGAAAAAAGCGATGTCTCGGAGTAAATAAAGCATCCGGCACGGCGCTCTGCACGGCAATGCAGGAAACGGCATCGAGTCGATTGAAAAACGTCATGAGCGGTCGCCTGTGCCGGCCTCTTCGCGGGCATGCCCGCTCCCACAGGTTGCGTAATTCCTGTGGGAGCGGGCGTGCCCGCGAAGAGGCCGGTAGAGTTGGCTCAGAGCTTCGGCATCTGCCCGATCCGCGCCACCATCTCGCTCACCACCTGCAAGTCCAGCATGAATTGCTCAACGGTCTTGAACTCGTTGTCGTTGTGCCCGGTGTACTTCACATCCGGCATGGCCAGGCCGAACTGCACGCCGTTAGGCAAGTCGTGTACCGAGGTGGCGCCCGCCGAGGTACCGAACTCGTGCTTCATGCCCAGGTTCTCGGTGGCCACGTCAAGCAAGGCCTTGACCCATTCGCCCTCGGGGTTGCGGTACATCGGCTCGTCCAGGCTGTAGTCGAAGGCCACCGAGGTATGGCTCTGCCGGGTCCATTTGCCCAGCTTGTCAGCCAGTTCGTCCTTGATCGTGGCAATTGGCTTGCCTTTCGGAATGCGCAGGTTCACCGCCAGTTTCAGGCCTTTTTCATCCACCCCGACAAAGGTCAGCGAGGCGGTCAGCGGGCCCATGAACGAATCCTTGAAGGCCACGCCGAGCTTGTTGCCCAGGTAGTCCAGGCCCCAGTTGTCGGCGGCATAGCGGGCGGCATCGGTGAAGTGGTTGTGCTTGAGCGGCACATCCTTGCCCAGGCCGTTGATGAAACCAAGCATGCGCGCCACCGGGTTGACCCCGGACTCCGGCTCCGAAGAGTGGGCGGACACGCCGGTCACGGTGAGCAACACCTGCTTGCCATCGGCCTTGGCGGCGATGCTGAAGTCGCCGCCATTGCGCTTCACGTAATCGGCGCCGGCTTTTTCCAGCTGGCTGGCCAGCTTCGCCGGGTTGTCGGTGACCAGGGTCGCGACCGAGGTTGTCGGGATCTGGTTGGTGGCCAGGCCGCCGGTCAGGTTGACGATCTCGGCACCCTTGCCACTGGCCTGGCGCTTGCTGAAGCTGGCCATGATCGTGCCGTAGCCTTTCTCGGCGATGACCACAGGGTAGCCGCCATCGAGTGCCAGGTTGTAGTCGGGCGTGGGGTTGCGTTCGAAGTAGTAGGGGATGGCATCACCGCTGGTTTCTTCAGTGGTGTCGATCAGCAGCTTGAACTGGCGAGCCAGCGGCAGGTTCTCGTCCTTGGCCACTTTAAGCGCGTACATCGCCACGACAATGCCGTTCTTGTCGTCTTCGGTGCCGCGGCCGTACATGCGGTCACCGACCAGGGTGACCTTGAACGGGTCCAGGCGCGTGCCATCGGCCAGCTTCCAGTTGTCCGGGTTGACAGGCACTACGTCGGCGTGGGCATGGATGCCGACCACTTCCTTGCCGCTGCCCAGCGAAATCTCGTACACCCGGTTGTCGATATTGCGGAAAGCCAGGCCGAAGCTGTCGGCCAGGGCCTTGATCTTGTCGGCGATCCTGAGGAACTCGGGGTTCTCGTGCTGCGGCGTGCCTTCGACGTTGAAGGTGGGGATGGCCACCAGTTCACGCAGGGTTTCGCTGGCAGCCTTGCCGTACTTGATGCGGGTATACAGGCCGAGCAGGCGGTTGATCTCGTTCTGCTGCTCGGCGGCCAGTGGCTTGCCGGCCAGATAGGCATCCAGGGTTGCCGCGAGGTTGTCGGCCTTGGCCAGGTCGCTGCCTTTGAGCTTGCCGAGGAACTGCTTGAAGTCGCTTGGGTCGCTGCCGTCGAAGGCTTTGACGATGGCCGCGGACTGCTGCTGGGTAAGGTTGGCCTGTGCCGGTTGGGTGAACAGGCCGATGCTGGCCAGCAGCAGGGTGGTGGCGGTAAGTTTTTTCAGGTGCATGGTTGTGCGCATTCCTTCGCCAATCATTGTTGTGGGTTGCCCGTCGGGAAACGGGAAGACGCCCACGCTAACACCAATGACCCGTGGCACGGGAGTGCCAGAAACGCGACATGTCGCACAAACGAAAAAGCCCCGGGCACAGGCCCAGGGCTTTTTGATATGGCGCACTCGGCGGGATTCGAACCCACGACCCCTGCCTTCGGAGGGCAGTACTCTATCCAGCTGAGCTACGAGTGCAACGCGCACGCATGATACCCATCTGATCCGATGGCGTCCATCGCCTTGATCTGTAGCCGTTTTTACCTTTCGCCGAGAGCTGCCGACAGCAGCAATCACAAACGCATCTATCCATATGCGATATCGATATTTCCACAGCAGTTATTATGCCCTCTATTCTCTGGTCACAACTTGTTATAACAAGTATTCGATCAGCGAAGAGACCCCATGGCCGAACTGCTCCCCCTGTCCCCGGTACCGCTCTACACCCAGCTCAAGGAATTGCTGCGCGAGCGCATCCTCGATGGCACTTATCCGCCACATAGCCGCATGCCCTCGGAAAGCGAGCTGGGCAAGGCCTTCGACGTCAGCCGCATCACCGTGCGCCAGGCACTGGGCGACCTGCAGAAGGAAGGGCTGATTTTCAAGATCCACGGCAAGGGCACCTTCGTAGCCAAGCCCAAGGCTTTCCAGAACGTCAGTACCCTGCAGGGGTTGGGCGAGTCGATGACGCAAATGGGTTACGAGGTGATCAACCGCCTGCGCAGTTTCCGCCATGTGCCAGCCAATGCATTGGTGGCCGCGCGGCTGCAGGTCGAGGAGGGCAGCCTGGTCACCGAGATCCGCCGAGTACGGCTGATCAACCGCGAGCCGGTGTCGCTGGAGCTGACCTGGTTGCCCAAGGCCGTCGGCGAAAAGCTGGAAAAGGCCGACCTCGTCACCCGCGACATTTTCCTGCTCCTGGAAAACGACTGCAGCATTGCCCTTGGCCACGCCGACCTGGCCATCGATGCCGTTCTGGCCGACAGCGACCTGACCCAGGCCCTGGATGTTGAAGAAGGCTCGCCGATCATGCGCATCGAGCGCCTGACCCATGCCGCCGACGGTACGCCACTGGACTTCGAACACCTTTACTACCGCGGCGATGCTTTCCAGTACCGCCTGCGCATCGACCGCCAGAAGGGGAGCAAGCCATGAGCATCCAGACCCAGGACTACGACATCATCGTCATCGGTGGCGGTACCGCCGGGCCGATGGCGGCGATCAAGGCCAAGGAGCAGGACAAAAACCTGCGCGTGCTGCTGCTGGACAAGGCCAACGTCAAGCGCAGCGGTGCCATCAGCATGGGCATGGATGGCCTGAACAACGCGATCATCCCAGGCCATGCCACCCCCGAGCAGTACACCAAGGAAATCACCGTGGCCAATGACGGTATCGTCAACCAGGCCACGGTGCATGCCTACGCTACCCACAGCTTTGAAACCATCGAGCAACTCGACCGCTGGGGGGTGAAATTCGAGAAGGACGAGACCGGCGACTACGCGGTGAAAAAGGTTCACCACATGGGCGCCTACGTGCTGCCCATGCCCGAAGGCCACGACATCAAGAAGGTGCTGTACCGTCAGCTCAAGCGTGCCCGGGTCGAAATCAGCAACCGTATGGTCTGCACCCGTGTGCTACTCGATGGTGAAGGCGCGGCCGCTGGCGTGCTGGGTTTCGATTGCCGTAGCGGTGAGTTTCGCGTGGTGCGGGCCAAGGCGGTGATCCTTGCCTGCGGCGCGGCCGGGCGCCTGGGCCTGCCGTCGTCGGGCTATCTGATGGGCACCTACGAGAACCCGACCAACGCCGGTGATGGCTACGCCATGGCCTACCATGCAGGTGCCGAACTGGCCAACCTCGAGTGCTTCCAGATCAACCCGCTGATCAAGGACTACAACGGCCCGGCCTGTGCCTACGTCACCGGCCCACTGGGTGGATATACCGCCAACAGCAAGGGTGAGCGCTTTATCGAGTGCGACTACTGGAGCGGCCAGATGATGTGGGAGTTCCATCAGGAACTCGAGGGCGGCAATGGCCCGGTGTTCCTCAAGCTCGATCACTTGGCCGAGGAAACCATCCAGAACATCGAAGAGATCTTGCACAGCAACGAGCGCCCTAGTCGTGGCCAGTTCCACGCCGGGCGTGGCACCGATTATCGCCAGCACATGGTCGAGATGCATATCTCGGAGATCGGTTTCTGCTCGGGGCATTCGGCGTCGGGGGTGTGGGTCAATGAAAAGGCCGAGACCAGCGTCAAAGGGCTGTATGCCGCGGGCGATATGGCAGCGGTGCCGCACAACTACATGCTCGGGGCCTTCACCTATGGCTGGTTCGCCGGTGTGAACGCTGCCCATTACGTGACCGGGCGCGAATTCGCCGAGGTCGATGCCGAACAGGTCGAGCGCGAGCGCGCGCGGGTGTTTGCCCCGCTGCAGCGTCAGCATGGCCTGCCGCCAGCGCAGGTCGAGTACAAGCTCAGACGCATGGTCAACGATTACCTGCAACCGCCGAAGGTGACCAAAAAGATGGAAATCGGCCTGGCGCGCTTTGCCGAGATCGAACGTGACCTGGACCAGATGAAGGCCAGCAACCCTCATGAACTGATGCGTGCGATGGAAGTTTCGGTGATTCGCGATTGCGCCGAGATGGCGGCGCGGGCCTCGCTGTTCCGCGAGGAAAGCCGCTGGGGGCTGTACCACCACCGGGTGGACTTCCCTGAGCGCAACGATGGCGAGTGGTTCTGCCATTGCCATCTGAAAAAGGGCGAGAACGGTGAAATGACCAGCTTCAGGAAAGCCGTCGAGCCTTACCTGATTGCGTTGGACGCAGAAGAGCAGACCGCCTACGACCAGCTGCGGGTAAAGGCCGATGCAGCCTAGGCGACGCTGTGTCCTGTGAACACTTCGAAGAACGAGGGCCGCAGGCCCCGAGGACTCCGTGAAATGGCCTACCAGCCGCAAGAAATCTTCTTCCGCAGCAGCGCCCCCGTCACCATCGACGAAGACAAGTGCATCGCCGAAAAAGGCTGCACCGTCTGCGTGGAGGTTTGCCCCATGGACCTGCTGGCGATCAACCCGGCCACGCAGAAGGCCTACATGGCCTTCGACGAATGCTGGTACTGCATGCCCTGCGAAAAGGACTGCCCCACGGGTGCGGTGAAGGTCGACATCCCGTACCTGCTGCGCTGATTCATCCCGCCATCCGGCGCACCACCGGACGCCCTCCTGCTGTGCCCCTCGTTTCCCACCACCCAAGCCGGGCGGCGGAGACGACCCAACTCTTATAACGACTCGAGGGGAAACACCCATGCGCCTTGTTGCAACCGTGGCCGGCCTCGCGCTGGCGCTCACTGGCCTGAATGCCAGCGCCGAAACCATCCGCATCGCCATTGGCACCCAGGACACCACCATCAACTGCGCCACTGGTGGCCTGCTGATACGCGAGCTTGGCCTGCTGGACAAGTACCTACCGCATGACGGCAAATACAAAGATGCCAAGTATCAGGTGGAGTGGAAGAACTTCACCAGCGGTGCGCCACTGACCAATGAAATGGTCGCTGGCAAACTCGACTTCGGTGCAATGGCCGACTTCCCCGGGTCGTTCAACGGTGTTGCTCACCTGGATGCCGGCAAGCGCAGCCTGTTCATAAGCGTGCTGTCGGGCAGCGTGCACGGCAGCGGCAATGGCATCGTCGTACCGGCGGCGTCCAGCGTGCAGTCGCTGGCTGAACTCAAGGGCAGGACCATTTCCGTGCCGTTCGCCTCCACCGCCCACGGCATGCTGCTGCGTGCCGTAGCAGCCCAGGGCTGGGACCCGCAGAAGGATGTGCGAATCATCGCCCAGGCGCCGGAAATCGCCGGTTCCGCCCTGCGTAGCAACCGCATCGAAGCCCATGCCGACTTCGTGCCGTTCGCCGAACTGTTCCCCAACCGCGGCTTCGCCCGCAAGATCTATGACGGCGCCCAGGCCAACGCACCGACCTTCCATGGCGCTTTGGTCGATGCCGATTATGCGAAGAAATACCCCGAAGTGGTCACCGCCTACCTGCGCGCCAGCCTCGAAGCCGATCGGCTGATCGCTGCGGAACCTGAGAAGTACAGCGAGTTGATCGAGAAAGTCACCGGCATCGAGGCCGAGGTCAATTACCTGTTCCACGGCCCGCTCGGCCTGCAGACTCGCGACCTGACATGGAAGCCTGAATACCGTCAGGCTGTCGCAACCTCCATCGATACGCTCAAGCTGCTTAAAAAGACCGACCGCGGCCTCGACACCGACAAGTTCATCGACGACCAGTACATCCGTGCGGCCTTCAAGGAGGCTGGCCTGGACTACGACAAGGCGCTGAAAGACTACGATCCGCAGCCACTCAAGGCCAATGACGCGCTGACAGGCAAACCGATCACCGACTTCAGCCGCCTGGCACAGATCTGGGTGCGCGGTGAAGGCAAGGTCCGCCACTACGCTTCGCCGGAGGCCGCGCTTGGCGCCTTGGCCCAGCTGGAGCAGGAGGGCAAGGACATCCGCGCCATCTACGCCCAGGCCGCCGACAGCGGAATCAAGTTGCTGGCGAACCAGGCCTGGTTCGTGCGTAACGCCAAGGGTGAACTGGCGGCGTTCCTGCTCAAGGACCAGGCCGAGCAGTATGCCAAGGCCCATGGCGGTGAAGCGCTGGACTTCGTCAGCGCCAACCAGAAGCTGGTCGCCCAGCGCTGACCGGGAGGCACCGACATGACCTGCAACCTCAAGCGCTGGCCGGTGCGCCTGGCTTCGCTGCTGGCCTGCCTGCTGTTCTGGCAGGTCGCGGCGAGCGTGAAGCTGGACCTCGGGCTGCTGACGTTCACCTATGTCCCCACACCGAAGGCGGTGCTGGAAGCTGCCTGGCAGTTGCTGACCTCCAGCACCCTGCTGGCGCACCTGGGCAGCAGCCTGTCACGGGTGTTTGCCGGTTATGGCGCCGCGGCGCTGATTGGCGTGGCCCTGGGATTGTTGATCGGCCGCTCGAAATGGGCCGAGGACACCCTGTTGCCGCCACTCGAAGTGCTGCGGCCGATTCCGGCGGTGGCATGGATCCCGCTGGCGATCCTGATGTTCCCATCATCGGAACTGTCGATGGTGTTCATAACGTTCACTGGCGCGCTGTTCCCGATCCTGCTGAACACCGTGCACGGCGTCGAGGCCATCGACCCGCGCCTGGTGGCGTCGGCGCGCAGCCTCGGTGCAGAGCGTTGGTCGATCCTGCGCGAAGTGGTGTTGCCTGGAGCGCTGCCAAGCATCGTCACTGGCCTGGCCATCGGCATGGGGACTTCATGGTTCTGCCTGGTCACCGCCGAGATGATTTCCGGACAGTTCGGTATCGGCTACTACACCTGGGAGTCGTACACCTTGCAAAACTACCCGGACATCATCGTCGGCATGCTGCTGATCGGCGTGCTGGGCATGGGCAGCAGCGCCCTGGTCAAGCGACTTGGGGAATTGGCCACGCCTTGGTACCGCACGCGGAGGGCTAGCTGATGAACAGTTATCAACCAGCACCAGGGCGTATCGACGGGCGTGGAGTGTCGATTCGACTGGGGCACGGCAGCGAAGCATTCGAGGCGGTGCAGCGTCTGGACTTTGCCGTAGAGCCAGGCGAGTTCGTCTGCATCCTTGGCCCCTCCGGTTGTGGCAAGTCGACGTTGCTTGGCGCCCTGGCCGGGCACCTGGTGCCCAGCAGCGGCCAGTTGAGCGTGGATGGCCAGACCATTGCCGGGCCGTCACCGCAGCGTGGCATGGTGTTTCAGCACCACACCTTGCTGCCTTGGCGTAGCGTGCTCGACAACGTGGCCTTCGGCCTGAAGATGCAGGGCCAGAGCCGCGCCGAACGTCGCCGGCAGGCTCGTGAAATGCTGCAACTGGTGGGGCTGGCCGACTTTGCCGGGCGCTGGCCCAGTCAGTTGTCCGGCGGTATGCAGCAACGGGCCGAGATTGCCCGGGTGCTGATCAACCGCCCGCGCCTTTTGCTGATGGACGAACCCTTCGGTGCCCTGGATGCGCAAACCCGTGCACGCATGCAAGAGCTGTTGCTGGATATCTGGGCAAGCATCCGCACCACCGTGGTGTTCGTCACCCACGATATCGACGAGGCACTGTTCCTGGCCGATCGTATCCTGGTGATGAGCCCGCGACCTGGCCGCTTTATCGAAGACCTGCACCTGGAGTTTCCGCGCCCACGCCGCGCCAGCCTGCTGACCAGCCCTGAATTCACTCACCTCAAGCGTCACTGTCTGGCCTTGCTCCGTCACGAGGAAGGCCGCGAACTGCCGCGCCTGACCCCGCTGGGCCTGCCGGACACTGAGCACCCACCGCTACGGATCGCGCTATGACTGAACGAACGACTGACAACCCCGACATCCTTGCTCTTCTGCCTCGCCTTGGTGCCGCTGATGCAGGCGTGCGCCGCATCGCCCTGATCGAACTGGCAGACCTGGAAGACCCGGATGGCTTGCCATGGCTCACCGATGCACTGCTGGTGGATACCGCCGACGACGTGCGTGCCGAGGCCGCGCGCCTGCTCGAGGCCTGGGAAGAACCTGAAGTTGTGCAGGCCCTGTGCGCTGCGCTGGCCGATGCTGCCGAGCCGGTACGGCTGGCTGCCGCCCAGAGCCTCAGCGAACTCAAGAGCCTTGAAAACGGTCAGCTGATCCTGCCATGGGTCAAGCATGCCGATGCCTTCGTCCGTGCCAGCGCCCTGCGTGCCTTGCGCGAGCTGCGCCTGGAAGATGCTGCAGAGCCTGCACTGCTGGCCCTGGCCGATGGCGACGCCGCGGTCCGGCGTGAGGCCGTGGGTATTCTTGGCTGGCTCAAGCACCAGCCGGCATTGCCAGCATTGGCAAAGCTTGCCGCAGACGAGCCGGACACCGAGGTGCGCCGCGCGGCCATCGGTGCGCTGGGCCTCGCCCGCGACAGCGCGGTGGTGCCAGCATTGGTGGCTGCATTGGCTGACAAGGCCTGGCAAGTGCGCGAAGAAGCCGCCACCACGCTAGGCAAGGTGGGCCTGGCCCCAGCAGGCCCGGCACTGGTAAATGCCCTTGCCGATGACTTCTGGCAAGTACGTCTGCGTGCGGCGCGGTCCCTGGGGCGGCTGCGTCATGTTGCGGCGTTGGACGCGCTTGGCGAGTTGCTCGGCCACGGCATTGCCAACCTGCGCAAGGAGGCGGCTCTGGCCCTGGGTGAGCTGGGCCAGGCGCGTGCCTTGCCGGTGCTGCAGGCCGCCGAGGCCGATAGCGACCCCGAGGTGCGCAAGGCTGTGCGGATCGCCATGGCGCAACTGCGCGGGGCCTCCTGATGAATGCCCCGCAAGCTATTCGCAACATGCGCGGGCCCGGGCAATTGGTGCTGCAATGGCAAGACGGCGAACACAGCTTCAGCCATGCCCGCCTGCGCGGTGCTTGCCCCTGTTCACAATGCCGAGCGGCACGGCTGCAGGGGAGCATCAGCCTGGTTCGCGATGATGTGCGCGTGGTGCAAATCGAGCCGCAAGGATATGGCGTGCAGCTGGTGTTCAGCGATGGGCATGAGCGGGGTATCTATCCTTGGGCTTACCTGCGTGACCTCAGTGCCCGGTGAGACCTGAATTCGCAAGCGGTCCGCGTACCCTGTGGGAGCGGCTTTAGCCGCGAAGAATCCAACTCGGTGCATGGCACCGGCTGCGCCGGTGTTCGCGGCTAAAGCCGCTCCCACAGGGGCCCTGCTAATTCAGTGAGTCATGGGCAGTTCTATGAGTACGGGCCCGTTCCCACAGGCTCAGAGCGCAATCAGCTCCGGCCTCAGCCCTTCGACCCGTCGCACCGGCGGCGTCAGGTAGCCGCCATCCCCGGTGATCTGGTGCAGCACCTTCTCCCGCAGCTCGTGAAGTGCCACACCCGTACGCAACCTTGGGTGTGGCAGGTCGATCTCCACCACCGACTTGATCCGCCCCGGGCGCGGCTCCAGAACCACCACCCGGTCGGCCAGGTAGGTGGCCTCCTCGGCGTCATGGGTGACCAGCAGCGTTGTGATGCCGGCACGTTCGCGAATGGCCAGCAGCTCGTCCTGCAGTTGCTGGCGGGTCAGCGCATCCAGCGCGCCGAACGGCTCGTCGAGCAGCAGGATACGCGGGCTGGCTACCAGGCCTCGGGCGATCGCCACGCGCTGGGCCATGCCGCCGGACAGCTGGTGTGGGTAGGCCGACTCGAAGCCGACCAGCCCCACCAGTTGCACGAACTCGTGTACCCGCCGCGCGCGCTCACCCTGGGTGAGCGGTTCGTTGACCAGGCCCAGGGCAATGTTCTGTTCCACGCTCAGCCAGGGGAACAGTCGATGCTCCTGAAACACGATGCCGCGTTCGCTACCAATGCCGCTGACAGTGTGGCCGTCCACACGGATGTTGCCGCTGTAGTCGGTATCCAGCCCTACCAGCAGGCGCAGCAGGGTGGATTTGCCACAGCCGGAAGCACCAACGATGGCGATGAATTCACCCTGGTTGATCGACAGGTTGAAGTTGCGGATGGCTTCCAGCGGCTGGCCATCGACGCTGAACACTTTGCCGACCCCCTCGAAGCTGACCAGGGGCGGGGTGACGTCGGGCTGGTTGGCCGCGTGCAGGTGCGAGGTGTTGAAGGCGTTCATGCGGTTCTCCAGCGCGTGGCGCGCGATTCGAGGCGTTGTCCAAGGGTGCCGAGCAGGGCGCCGACCAGGCCGATCAGCAGCATGGCGGCCATTACCTGGTCCATGCGGAACAGTTGCTGGGCGCCGATCATCAGGCTGGCGATGCCACCGTCCGAGGGCATGAAGTATTCGGCACCGATGGTGCCCAGCCAGGCGTAGATCAGTGACAGGCGCAGGCCGGCAAAAATGGCCGGGGCTGCGCCGGGCAGCACCAGCAGGCGCAGGCGTTGCCACAGGTTCAGGCGCAGGGTGCGCGCGGCTTCACCCAGCTGCGGCGAGAGGCTGGCGATACCGCGCTGGGTGGCGATCAGCAACGGGAAGAACGCAGCCATGCCGACGAATACCTGCTTGGCCCCTTCACCCAGGCCGAACCAGGCTGTGAGCAGCGGCACCCAGGCAAACAGTGCCACCTGACGCAAGGCCGACAGGCTGGGCCCGAAGATACGTTCGGCATTGGCCGAAAGCCCCAACAGCAAACCGACCAGCAGGCCAGCGCTACCGCCCAGCAGCAAGCCGGCCAAAGCGCGCTGCAGGCTCAGCAGCAAGGCCTGCGGCAGCGAACCATCGGCCAGGCCGGTCAGCAGGGTGCGCAACACTTCAAGTGGCGAGGTCAGGATGTTGCTGTCGACCCAGCCAAAGCTGCTGCTGGCCTGCCACAGGGCCAACAGTGCCAGTGGCAGCAGCAGGCTTTGCCAACCCCGCGCCACGGGGCCACGGTGCTGCTCCCCTGTGGCCGCTTGCGGCCAGTACAGCAGGCGCTTTTCCAGGGCCGAGAAGCCGCGCTCCAGCAGTGCGCCGACCAGGCCGATTACCAGGATGCACAGCAGCACCAGGTCGAGCATGAACAGCTGCCGTCCCCACACCATCAGGTAGCCAATCCCTTCGCTGGAGGCCAGCAGTTCGACCGCCAGCAGCGAGGTCCAGCCGGTGGCCAGGGCCAGGCGTACGCCGGTGAGGAAGGCGGGCAGGGCAGCCGGTAGCAGCAGGCGCAGGAACAGTAGATGGCGAGGCAGGCGCAGCACCGCAGCGGCCTCTCGCAGCTTGGGCTGGGCATCGCGTACACCGACCAGCGTGTGCAAGGTAACGGGGACCACCACGGCTTTCACCAGCACCACCAGCTTGAGCAACTCACCGATCCCGAAGAACAGCATGAACAACGGGATCCAGGCCAGGGTAGGTATCTGTGCCAGCGCCACGAAGGTTGGCAGCACCAGCGTCTGCGCCCGCCGCGAAGCACCCAGCCAGACCCCCAGCAGCAACCCGCTGCCGATGCCGACCGCCAGCCCCCAGAACAACCGCTGCAAGCTTATCCACAGGTGCCCCCACAGCTCGCCGGAGCCAAACTCCACTGCGCTCTGCCACACCAATGCTGGCGCCGGCAGAATCTGCTCGCTCATCCAGTGCTCCCGGCTGGCCACTACCCACAGCAGTGCAACCAGCACAGGCAAGACCCAGGGCAACAAGCGGGCGCGATCCTTGTGGGAGCGGCCTTGCGTCGCGAAAGGGTCGCGCAGCGACCCCCGGAACAATCCCCGACCTCTGCTCAGAATTCCATTCATCGGCCATCTCTCGAAGCGTTGTTAGATTATTCATTTATGGAATTAAAAATTCTAAAAAATGACTTTCAAGAGATAAGAGCATGCGCTTTATGCATACGGAAGCCCCTCGCCGTTGCGTTTTCCTCATATTTTCCATGCGTTTTCCGCAAGCCTGCCGCAGGCCCGCATGCCGCCTGATTTATGCCTTCCAGTTACTGAAGAATGAAGTTTTGATCTTTGTAGGTTCTAACCAGACCTGCCTAGCTTCTGGCCAAAGCGCCGGCCATCGCCGGTGGCAGCCTGCCAAGGAGCCTTGCCATGAAAACCCCGCTGCGCCACCTGATCACCGCCCTTGGGCTGGCCTTCACCCTCAGCGCCCACGCAGCTGAACCGGCCAAGCCAGCAAGCATCCGCATCGCCGTGCCCGACCTCAGCGCGGGCAGCAAGCCCAGCGCCGGTGGCGTGGTCGACGTGCTGCGTGACCAGCAACTGCTGGAGAAGGAATTCGCCAAGGACAACATTCGCATCGACTGGCACTTCTTCAAGGGCGCCGGGCCGGTGGTGAACGAAGCGCTGGCCAACGGCCAGGCCGATTTCGCCTACCTCGGCGACCTGGCCGCCATCGTCGGCAAGGCCAATGGCCTGGACACCCGCGTGCTGTCGGCGGGGGTACGTGGGGTGAAGAGCTACCTGGGCGTGGTGCCCGGTTCCGGCATCAAGACCCTGCACGACCTCAAAGGCAAGCGCGTGGCGGTGTTCCGTGGCACCGCCAACCAGCTGTCGTTCGCCAGCGCCCTGGCCAGCCAGGGGCTTAGCGAGCGCGAGCTGAAGGTGATCAACCTGGACTTCAACGCCGCCAATGCCGCGCTGGCCGCCAAGCAGATCGACGCCACCTGGGGCCTGTCCAATCTGCTGTCGCTGCGTGAGCGCGGGCTGGTAGAGCTACCGGTCAATTCGCGTGACCTGGAAGGTGCCGGCAGTACCCAGGCGGTGCTGCTGGGCACTGGCGATTTCATCCGCAAATACCCCGAGCTGGTGCAGCGCCTGGTCAATGCCCAGCAACAGGCCAGCGCCTGGCTGCGCGACGAACACAACCGCGAGGCCTATGTCGAGCTGGTGGCCAGCAATGCCAATTGGCCGCGCAGCATCCTCAACGACGACCTGGCCAAGGAAGACCTGGCCCATTACTTCGATCCACGGCTGGACGCCGAATTCGTCGGCCAGTTGCAACAGGGTGTGGACCTGGCTGCCAAGGAGCGCCTGATCCGTCGTGGCTTCCAGGTGGCCGACTGGATCGAACCACGCTTCCTCGATGCCGCCCTGCAACAGAAACAGGCCGTGCAGGCCGCCCGCTGAACCCCGATAACCCGACAATGACCGCAAGGACACGACCATGAGCAACGCCGCCCTGGCCACCGCGCCACAAACCCTCGAACTCGACATCCACCCGGTTGCCGGCCGCATCGGTGCCGAAATTCGCGGGGTGCAATTGTCCGCCGACCTTGATGCCGCCACCCTCGACGCCATCCAGGCCGCGCTGGTGAAGCACAAGGTGATCTTCTTCCGTGGCCAGACCCACCTGGATGACCAAAGCCAGGAAGCCTTCGCCAAGTTGCTCGGTGAGCCGGTCGCCCACCCCACCGTGCCGGTGGTGGATGGCACCAGCTACCTGTTGCAGCTCGATGGTGCCGAAGGCCAGCGGGCCAACTCCTGGCACACCGACGTGACCTTCGTCGACGCCTACCCCAAGGCCTCGATCCTGCGCAGCGTGGTGGCGCCGGCGTCCGGTGGTGACACCGTGTGGGCCAACACCGCCACGGCCTACCAGGAGCTGCCCGAGCCGCTGCGCGAGCTGGCCGACAAACTGTGGGCGGTGCACAGCAACGAATACGACTACGCCAGCGTGAAGCCCGATGTGGACCCCGCCAAGCTGGAGCGCTATCGCAAAGTGTTCACCTCGACGGTGTACGAGACCGAGCACCCGGTGGTGCGCGTGCATCCGATCAGTGGCGAGCGGGTGCTGCAGCTGGGGCATTTCGTGAAGCGCATCAAAGGTTATTCGCTGGCGGATTCGCAGCACCTGTTCGCGGTGCTGCAAGGGCATGTGACGCGCCTGGAGAACACCGTTCGCTGGCGCTGGCAGGCGGGGGACGTGGCGATCTGGGATAACCGCGCGACGCAGCATTATGCGGTGGATGATTACGGGACCCAGCCGCGGGTGGTGCGGCGGGTGACCCTGGCGGGTGAGGTGCCGGTCGGGGTGGATGGGCAACTCAGCCGCACTACGCGTAAAGGCTGATATCGCCGGGGCCGCTTTGCGGCCCTATCGCCGGCAAGCCAGCTCCCACAGGTACATCACAGGCCAGAAGGCAGCGGTGATCTTGTGGGAGCTGGCTTGCCGGCGATTCGGGGGCAAAGCCCCCGCCAGCTACAACTCGGTATCGCAGGCAATCAACTGCCTGACCAGCCCCTGAGCCAACGGCGATAGCCCATACCCCACCCGGCTCACCACCCCATAACGGGTATAGAACGCTTCTTCCTGCTCCACCGTCAGGTCGGCCAGCTGCAATGCCACCAATCCCCCGTCACGCTGATACGGCCGCAAGTTGGCATTGCAGGCAATGCCGATGGTGTCCGAATGCATCACCACATTCAGCAGTGCATAGCCATGCTCACACTCCACCGTCGGCAGAAAATCCTGCCGCCCGCTGAGGTCGCTGAGGATCTTGCGGATGTTCGGCGGGCGGAAGGTGGTGGCCAGGGGGTAGTCGAACAGGTCGCGCGCCCGCACGCTCTCGCGCTCGGTCAACGGGTGCCCGACGCGGCAGCAGAAATGCCAGCGCTGCGGCGTCAGCTTGTGCACCTGGTAGTCCGGGTCGGACTCGAACTGGCGGGTGTCAGCGACGAAGAACTCGATCTCCTCGGCAACCAGCTTGCGGTTCAGCGCCTGCCAGTTATCCACCTGGAAGCAGGTACGCGCCGCGGGGTATTCGGCGACGAAGCGTGCCACCGCCCGCGGTACCAAACCCCCTGCCGGCGCCGGGCCGGAGCCGAAACGTACCACGCCGGTAGTGGCACCGTTGAACTGGTGGATCTCGTTGACCAGGTTGTGCGCCCCATGCACCAGCCGCCGCGAATGCTCCAGCACCAGCAGGCCCTGGCGAGTCGGCGCCAGCTCCTTGCTGGCGCGGTCCACCAGGCGGCAGCCGATGTTGTGCTCGAGGGTCTGGATGCTGCGGCTGAACGCTGATTGCGACAGGTTCACCGCAGCCGCCGCAGCAACGAAGCTGCGGTGCTCGACAAGGGCAATGTAGTGGCGCAGCTGACGGAGATCGATATGCATTTTTTACATTGAAACTTTCGGTCGAATGCAATTGCTGACAAGGGTTAGCCCCCTTATAAAGGGAGTCACTTATTCCACAAAATATGAATTACAAATATTTATATCACCTAAAAGAATATAAGCCCGACTGACCGCGATTCGGTTCCGCCAACGGAAATGCTCGCCAGGGCCCATGCCTCAAGGAGCATTTGCATGTCCGGAGTTTCCCGTTGGCCTGCGCGCGCGTCGCGTTTCACCTTGCAACCCTTGGCTGCCGGCGTGCTGCTGGCGGCGTCCTCTGCCAGCTTCGCCGAAGAGCCAGTCAGCGCCACCCCGGCGGTGGAGCAGGAAGCCAAGCTCGGCACTGTCACGGTCAATGCCCGCCGCCGCGAAGAAACCGCGCAAAGCGTGCCCACGCCGATCAGCGTGCTCGACAGCGAAACCCTGGAAAGCCAACGCATCTACCGCGTGCAGGACCTGCAGCAATTAGTACCCAGCACCAACGTCGCCTACGTTCATGCCCGGCAGTCGAGCATTTCGATCCGTGGCCTGGGCAACAACCCCGCCAGTGATGGCCTGGAAGGCAGCGTCGGCATCTACCTGGACAACGTCTACCTCGGCCGACCCGGCATGGCGGTGTTCGACCTGCTGGATGTGGAGCAACTGGAGGTGCTGCGCGGCCCGCAAGGTACGCTGTTCGGCAAGAACACCACCGCTGGCGTGCTCAACATCACCACGCGCAAGCCCACCTTCCACCGCGAGGGCAGCATCCAGCAGTCGTTTGGTGAAGACGGTTACCTGCAAACCCAAGGCAGCTTCTCGGGGCCGATCAGCGACACACTGGCCGGGCGCATCAGCGCCTATCGCACCGAAGACGACGGCTATGTGAAGAACATCCACAACGGCGACGACCTCAACGGCGGCAAGCGCCAAGGTTTTCGTACCCAGCTGCTGTTCAAACCGAGCGAAACCTTCAACCTGCGCTGGATCGGCGAATACAACGAAGAAGACTCCGACAACGGCATCCTCAGCCTGTACAGCACCGGCCCTACCATCAATGGCGTCAACCGCTATGAAAGCCTGGCCGCCCAGGCCGGCGCGACGTTGGTGTCGGGCAAGCACCGCAAGGTGAACTTCGACGCCGACCAGCAGGTGACGGTGTTCCAGGGCGGTACCTCGGTGGAGGCCAACTGGACCCTGCCCAACGACTTCACCCTGACCTCGATCACCGCCTACCGCTGGTGGGACTTCACTCCACGCAACGACGACGGCCTCAACGTGCCGGTGTTCTACAGCGCCGGGGTGTCGGTGCGCGACAAGCAGTACTCGCAGGAAATCCGCCTGGCTTCGCCCACCGGTGGTGCCTTCGACTACGTGCTTGGCGCGTACTACTTCAAGCAGGACCTGGACAACAAATCCTTCACTTTCTACGGGCCGCAGGCGGACATCTGGAACCTCACCCCGGCCGGCGCCCTGGCCAACGTCGACACCATTGGCAACGGGCACATCGACACGGACAGCTACGCGCTGTTCGCCCAAGGCACCTGGCACATCACCGACCGCCTGGACCTCACCGCCGGCGTTCGCGGCACCTATGAAGAAAAGAGCGCCTGGGTGACCCGCGATGCACCAACCGGCGGTGCGGCAGTAACCGGGGCCGCCGCAGCAGCACGCCAGGGCCGGGTAGGCGCCTACGATTCAGGCGACCTTAACCAGTACAGCTTCAGCCCCTCTGGCCTGCTGGGCCTGAGCTACCGCTTCAACGAGCAATTGCTGGGCTACGCCACCCTGACCCACGGCGAGAAGTCTGGCGGCATCAACCTTACCGTTGGCGCTGCGCCAAGGCTGGGCACCGACTCGCTGCTGGTCGGCACCGAGCGGGTCAACAACGCCGAACTCGGCTTGAAAAGCTCGCTGTTCGACGACCGCCTGCAGCTCAATACCAACCTGTTCTGGGCCGAAGTGCATGGCTACCAGGCCAACGTCTACGACCAGATCAACCGCGTGCAGTACCTGGCCAACGCCGGCCGCGTGCGCTCGCGTGGCCTGGAGTTCGAAGCCACGGCGCTGCCGCTGCGCGGCCTCACGGTCAACTTCAACGGCTCGTGGAACGACGTGCGCTACACCGAGTACAAGGACGCCCCATGCCCGCCGGAAGTGAGCCTGGCCAATGCCACCGCCACCTGCGATTTGTCCGGCCACCAGGTGGTCGGCGCCTCCAAGTACATCGCCAACCTCAACACCCAGTACAAGTGGCAGGCCAGCGAGCACATCGAACCCTACGTCACCGCCAGCTACGCCTTCCGCTCCAAGGCGGTGGGCACCATCGACGATTCCGATTTCGGCCAGATCCCCAGCTACGCGCTGGTCAACCTTTCCGCCGGTGTGCGCCTGGACCAGGGCGACGGCGTGGTCGACCTGTCGCTGTGGGTGAAGAACGCCGGTGACAAGACCTACTTCACCAGCCTGTGGAACTCCGCCAACGGTGGCTATGCCGGCGTGCTCGGTACCCCGCGCACTTTCGGCGCCACCGCCCGTTACGACTTCTGAGCACAAGGAGCTATGCCATGAATGCCAAGACCGAAACCCCTGCATTGCCTGAAGGCGCCTGCCTGACCGCCAAGGTTCCCGAGCGTGACGAGGCGCTGCTCGGCGACGTGGTGGTCAACCCGTATCGCCTGGCGCCGCTGACCGCGATCATTCGCGACGGTGGGCGCAGCCTGAGTGCCGCGCACGTGCGCGTGCTGGGGCGGGGCGAGCGCGGTGTGGACATCGCCTACGAGGTGTCCGACCGTTCGTTGTGGACCTATGGCGGCATCCCGGTATTCGGCCTGTACCCGGATCACGTCAACCAGGTGGAAGTGACCTACAAGCTCGACGGCGAGCGCATCCGCGAGCAGTACCAGATCTACGCCCCGGCCGTGCGCCTGCCGGTGGTGGCCAGGCAGACCGCCGCCTTGCCTGAAGTGCAGCCAGTCAAGGTAGCACCAGGTTTTGAACAGCGCCTGTACCTGTTCAACCACCTGCAGGGGGACATCCCGGGCGGGCGCGCCTTCAAGTGGAATGCCCTGGGCGGCGCGGCGGAATGGGACCAGGTGGGCAACAACTGGATCGCCGACAGCAATGGCGACGTGCGCTGGTACCTGGACATCGAGCAGATCCACGACTCCAACCGCCGCGATGGCCTGGGCGGCACCATGGGCTTCCAGCAGACCCGCGACGGCAAGCTGATCTGGGGCCAGGGCCAGACCTACTCCAAGTACGACCTGCTTGGCCGGCGCATCTGGCAGCGCAGCCTGCCCGACAAGTTTGCCGACTTCTCCCATGAAATCCGCGAGACCGCCAATGGCACCTACCTGCTGCGGGTGGGCACCAGCGACTATCGCCGGCCCGACGGCAAGCGCGTGCGCTCGATCCGCGACCACATCATCGAGGTCGACGAGGCCGGTGATGTGCTGGACTTCTGGGACCTCAACCAGATCCTCGACCCGTACCGTGGCGACCTGCTGGAAACCCTGGGCAAGGCAGCCATCCAGTTGCCGGCCGGGGTGCAGAAACAGGAAGAGCGGCTGGCCAACGAACTGGCCGAGGGTGACCTGCCCTTTGGTGACACCCCGGGGGTGGGCACCGGGCGTAACTGGGCGCATGTCAATGCCATCGACTACGACGCAGATGACGACAGCATCATCGTTTCAGCACGGCACCAGGGCGTGGTGAAGATCGGCCGCGACAAGCAGGTGAAGTGGATTCTCGCCTCGCCCCAAGGCTGGCCTGAGCGTCTGCGCGAGAAAGTGCTGAAGCCGGTGGCGAGCGAAGGCTTCGACTGGTCCTGGACCCAGCACACCGCCTGGCTGACCGGCAAAGGCACACTGACCGTGTTCGACAACGGCTGGGGCCGCGACTTTGCGCCGACCAGACTGACCGGCAACTACAGCCGGGCGGTGGAGTACCGCATCGACGAGGCCAAGGGCACGGTCGAACAGGTGTGGGAATATGGCAAAGAGCGCGGCGACGAGTGGTACAGCCCGGTGACCTCGGTGGTGGCCTACCGGCCGGAGACCGACACCCAGTTCATCTACTCGGCGTCGGTGAACTTCCTGACCCCGGAGAAACTGACCACCACCGTGCTCAACGAGGTACGGCGCGGGACCCAGGAGGTGCTGGTGGAGCTGAAGGTGCACAGCCGACAGCCGGGCAGCGTGGGTTACCGAGCCCTGGTGATCGACCTGGCCAAGGCCTTCTGACCCATCCCTTCCGGGAGGGCCGTCGGTCCTCCCATCACATTTCCTTCAGCTCGTTCGTCTAACCTTTACTGACCCTATCGCCGGCAAGCCAGCTCCCACAGGGACCCCACAGATGCTGAATTTTGTGGGGTCCCTGTGGGAGCTGGCTTGCCGGCGATAGGGCCGGTTGCTACGGCACAGAAATGTGAAATTTCCGCCAGGGTGTTCAACCATTCGTTCTTTTTTTCGAACAGCCTATTGTCCAACACCCCAGCAGCCGCTTAGCATTCGTTTGAGATTTCAAACGCTCGATGCCCTGCCTTGGGCGCTTTTCAACAATCAACAATTCGGGAAGCCGACATGCAGCTCAAAGACGCTCAGTTGTTCCGCCAGCAAGCCTACATCAATGGTGAGTGGCTGGATGCGGACAACGGCCAGACCATCAAGGTCACCAACCCGGCCACTGGTGAAGTCATCGGTACCGTGCCGAAGATGGGCACCGCGGAAACCCGCCGCGCCATCGAAGCCGCCGACAAGGCCCTGCCGGCCTGGCGTGCCCTGACCGCCAAGGAGCGTTCGGCCAAGCTGCGTCGCTGGTTCGAACTGATGATCGAGAACCAGGACGACCTGGCTCGCCTGATGACCACCGAACAAGGCAAGCCGCTGGCCGAAGCCAAGGGCGAAATCGCCTACGCTGCCTCGTTCATCGAGTGGTTCGCCGAAGAAGCCAAGCGCGTCTACGGCGACACCATCCCGGGCCACCAGCCAGACAAGCGCCTGATCGTCATCAAGCAGCCAATCGGCGTTACCGCGGCCATCACCCCGTGGAACTTCCCGGCCGCCATGATCACCCGTAAAGCCGGCCCGGCCCTGGCCGCTGGCTGCACCATGGTGCTCAAGCCTGCCTCGCAGACCCCGTACTCCGCCCTGGCCCTGGTCGAGCTGGCCCACCGTGCCGGCATCCCGGCTGGCGTGCTGAGCGTGGTTACCGGCAGCGCTGGCGAAGTTGGCGGTGAACTGACCGGCAACTCCCTGGTCCGCAAGCTGTCCTTCACCGGCTCGACCGAAATCGGTCGCCAGCTGATGGAAGAATGCGCCAAGGACATCAAGAAGGTTTCCCTGGAGCTGGGTGGCAACGCCCCGTTCATCGTGTTCGACGACGCCGACCTGGACAAGGCGGTCGAGGGCGCGATCATCTCCAAGTACCGCAACAACGGCCAGACCTGCGTCTGCGCCAACCGTATCTACGTGCAGGACGGCGTCTACGACGCGTTCGCCCAGAAGCTGGCCGCCGCTGTTGCCAAGCTGAAGATCGGTAACGGCCTGGAAGAAGGCACCACCACTGGCCCGCTGATCGACGGCAAGGCTGTCGCCAAGGTTCAGGAACACATTGAAGACGCCGTTGGCAAAGGCGCCAAGGTACTGTCCGGTGGCAAGATCATCGAAGGCAACTTCTTCGAGCCGACCATTCTGGTCGACGTACCGAAGACCGCTGCCGTCGCCAAGGAAGAGACCTTCGGCCCGCTGGCGCCGCTGTTCCGCTTCAAGGACGAGGCCGAAGTCATCGCCATGTCCAACGACACCGAGTTCGGCCTGGCCTCGTACTTCTACGCCCGCGACATGAGCCGTGTGTTCCGTGTTGCCGAAGCCCTGGAATACGGCATGGTAGGTATCAACACCGGCCTGATCTCCAACGAAGTGGCACCGTTCGGTGGCATCAAGGCTTCGGGCCTGGGCCGCGAAGGTTCCAAGTACGGTATCGAGGACTACCTCGAAATCAAATACCTGTGCATCAGCGTCTGATAGCACGGTAACGGCTTTACCTCTGCCAGCGGGGCGCGAGAGCGACGTCTCGCTGGCCTTTTTTACATCGCAGTACCTGGTGGCCAGGGCGTTCACGGCAGTCGATCAACGAATACTGTTCGCGAGCACTCCCAGCCACCCCCGAATAAAAGCGCCACTCCAAACCGGCGCAATGAGGGCATTATGAGCAAGACCAACGAATCCTTGATGCAACGTCGTGTCGCCGCCGTCCCACGTGGCGTTGGCCAGATCCACCCGATCTTCGTCGATACCGCGAAGAACTCGACCGTGATCGACGTTGAAGGCCGCGAACTGATCGACTTCGCCGGCGGCATCGCAGTACTGAACACCGGCCACCTGCACCCGAAAGTGGTTGCGGCCGTGCAAGAGCAGCTGACCAAGGTCAGCCACACCTGCTTCCAGGTGCTGGCCTACGAACCTTATGTAGAGCTGTGCGAAAAGATCAACAAGCTGGTCCCAGGCGACTTCGACAAGAAGACCCTGCTGGTCACCACCGGCTCCGAAGCCGTTGAAAACGCCGTCAAGATCGCCCGTGCCGCCACTGGCCGCGCTGGCGTCATCGCCTTCACCGGCGGCTACCACGGCCGTACCATGATGACCCTGGGCCTGACCGGCAAGGTCGTGCCGTACTCCGCTGGCATGGGCCTGATGCCAGGTGGCATCTTCCGCGCCCTGTTCCCGAGCGAACTGCACGGCATCAGCGTTGACGACGCCATCGCCTCGGTCGAGCGCATCTTCAAGAACGACGCCGAGCCGCGCGACATCGCCGCGATCATCCTCGAGCCGGTACAAGGCGAAGGCGGCTTCCTGCCAGCGCCGAAAGAGCTGATGAAGCGCCTGCGCGCCCTGTGCGACCAGCACGGCATCCTGCTGATCGCCGACGAAGTACAGACCGGCGCTGGCCGTACCGGCACCTTCTTCGCCATGGAACAGATGGGCGTTGCGCCTGACCTGACCACCTTCGCCAAATCCATCGCTGGCGGCTTCCCGCTGGCCGGTGTGTGCGGCAAGGCCGAGTACATGGACGCCATCGCTCCTGGCGGCCTGGGCGGCACCTACGCCGGTTCGCCGATCGCTTGCGCCGCGGCCCTGGCCGTGATCGAAGTGTTCGAAGAAGAGAAACTGCTGGATCGCAGCAAAGCTGTGGGTGAGCGCCTGACCGCTGGCCTGCGCGAAATCCAGAAGAAGTACCCGATCATCGGCGACGTCCGTGGTCTGGGCTCGATGATCGCTGTCGAAGTCTTCGAGAAAGGCACTCACACCCCGAACGCTGCTGCCGTTGGCCAGGTTGTCGCCAAGGCGCGCGAGAAGGGCCTGATCCTGCTGTCCTGCGGCACCTACGGCAACGTCCTGCGTATCCTGGTTCCGCTGACCGCCGAAGACGCTCTGCTGGACAAAGGCCTGGCCATCATCGAAGAGTGCTTCGCTGAAATCGCCTGATGTGACGTGCTTCAGAAAAAACCCGCTTCGGCGGGTTTTTTTTGTGCCCAGGAAAGCCGTGGGGCGCTATCGTTGTCGGAGGATTTGCTCAGGAAGCTGCGACGGACTGTGTGTCAGGGCTATTCAGGAGTTGGCGATGAACGCTGCAGACCCCACCCCACCAAGCGTACTGATTGTCGAGGGCGACCCCTGGGTACGCGACATGCTCAGCGAAATGCTGCTGAGCGTGCGCTGTGATGCCCGCCTGCAGGTCTGCGCCGATGGCTCGCAGGCCTTGAGCGCGCTGTCCAGCAAACCCGACCTGATCATCGCCGCGCGCGAACTGGCCGGTGTCGATGGCCTCGACTTGTTGCGCAAGGTGCGCGCCAAAGGTCCGGGGTTGCCGTTCATTCTCATGAGCAACCGCAGCGACAGTGCCAGTGTGCGCGAAGCACTGCCCTTGCACCCCACGGCCTACCTGAGCAAGCCGCTGAACCTGGACACCCTGCGCAAGCGCCTGGAAGAGCTGCTGCTGGCGGTTGGCGAAGAGATCGCCTGCCCGGTGCCGGCCTTGCAGGCTGGTGCCAGCCTGCCGGCCTACCTCGAACAGCGTCGCGCTACCGCCGATGGCGGGCCGCTGCTGGCCGATGTGCAGGTGGCGATCAAGCGCGCGCTCAACCCCCAGGGCCTGAACCTGAGAGTGCTCGAAGAGGAAGTGCAGGGCGACCCGCAGATCACCGCCGTGCTGATCGCTGCGGCCAACAGCGCAGCGCTGCACCGCGAAGCACCGGTGCAAACGTTGCTGCAGGCCTTGAACAAGCTTGGCAGCACCCAGAGCATGAACCTGATCCTGGGCATGACCCTCAAGCGCAGTGCGCGCCTCAGCGACCCGCTGCTGGCGGAGCATGCGGCCCGTTACTGGGGGTTGTCGCTGCACGCTGCCGAATATGGCCGCACCTTGGCACGCATGCTCGAGCTGGACGAAGGGCGTTGTTATTGCGCGGGGTTGCTGCATTGCCTGGGAGACCTGGCGGTGCTGCGTTGCCTGCAGGAATGGCGGCTGGCCGGGGGCGAGCTGGATGAGGACCAGGTGCAGCTGTCGCTCAACGAGTTCGGGGCGGCGTTCGGCTCGGCGCTGCGTACGCGCTGGCGGTTGCCGCTGGGGTTGCGCGAGTTGATTGCGGCGATCTACCAGCTGGGCGGCGGGGTGTATTCGCGGGAGATCCTGGCCATGAACCTGGCCGGGCAGTTGTCGCGGCTGCCGGCCGAGCAGGGGCTGGAGAAGGTGGCCAGCAGCAAGACCGCGCGGCTGCTCAAGCTTGGCCTGCCGGAACTGAGGCGGTTGCGTAAGGTGGAGAACCCTGAGGTGAAACCCCAGGAAGAGCCGCCGGTAGCTGAGGCCGAGGTTTCCAGCTGAGATTTTGGGGCTAGGTTCGTTGAACCCGGCGCAGATCCTGTGGGAGCGGCCTTGTGTCGCGAAAGGGCTGCGAAGCAGCCCCAGCAATTTGTGCATCTGCGCTGAGATCCAGGGGCTGCTTTGCAGCCCTTTCGCGACACAAGGCCGCTCCCACAGGGACCGTACAGGCCAGCAAGTGGTGTAAAACAGTCAGCCGCGGACGATCTGGTTCTTGCCCTGTCGCTTGGCCTGGTACATCGCCGCATCGGCCCTGGCATACAGGCTGTCCAGCGCCACATCCTCGTCAGTCAGCCCGGTCACCCCCTGGCTCACCGTCACCCCGTAGGTCTGCTCCCCATGGCTGAAGCTCAGCCGCTGGATCTGCCGTTGCAAGCGCTCGGCAATCTGCTCCGCGACCTGGGCACTACAGCCGGGGAACACTGCCGCGAACTCCTCGCCACCAATGCGCCCGAACAGGTCACCTCGGCGTAGCACGGCCTTGCCGCTATCGGCGATCTGCTGCAACACCTGGTCGCCTTCCTGGTGACCGTAGCTGTCGTTGATGCGTTTGAAGTCGTCGATGTCCAGCAGCAGGAAGGCCAGTGGCGTACCGTCTTCGCGGGCGCTGTCGAAGGCTTGCTGGGCGCATTCGAAAAAGTGCCGGCGGTTGCTGCTCTGGGTCAGCACGTCGGTGGTGGCCAAGCGCTGCAGTTCACCTTCGAGCTGCTTCTTCTCGGTGATGTCTTCGGCGATGCCGACGATGATCACCCGGTCACCATCGCGTTGCTGGTTGATGTAGCACTTGTCGCTCAGCCAGCGTAGCTGGCCGTCGGCATTGAGGATGCGGTACTCGCGGTCTTCCACCGAGCCCTTGAGCAGTACCTGGGCCAGGCTGCGCTCGGCGAACTCCAGGTCGTCGGGGTAGATGCTGTCGCGCCACTCGTTGTAGTCGGCCAGCACCAGGCTGGCCGGGCGGCCGAAGATGCGTTCGTAGGCGGGGCTGACGTACAGCACCTGACGGGTTTCCCAGTCGAAGGCCCATAACACCGCGTTGACGCTGTCGAGCAGCGAGCTGAACAGCTGCTCGCGCTCGCTCAGGCGGGCAACCTCGCCCTGGGCGTGGAGCAGCGCAAGCAAGGTCTGGGCGGCTTCGGGAGGCGGGGTGCCGGGCAGTGTCGTTGGAATGTTCTTGGCCATGTGCACGGAGCAGATCTCGGCGTGAAAGCGTGCGGCCAGCATCTGGCCCGCCACGCGGGCGATGTGCCAGATATGAGTGTAAACGAGAGGGCGAAGTTCCGAGCGGCACGCCCCGCCAAAGGGGCGTGCCGATCAACGGCGGTCAGGCGCCGGTCGGGCGCAGGGAGTAGGTCTTGAGCTGTGCCGCGAAGTCGCGCAGGGCATGGATGCCGCTGGTTTCCGCCTCGTGTACCCAGTCCTTCATGGCGGCCAGCATGTCGTGGCCGTTGGCGCTGGTGCGCGCCCAGATCTGCTGCAGTGCCAGGCGTTTTTCGTAGATGGTCTTCAGCGCCTGGCTGTGGGCGAGCATCGACTCGATGCGCACATGGTGGCGGTCTTCCAGCAGGCTGGTCTCGCGCGACAACAGGCGCTTGGCGCGGCGGAAGTGGTGGCGCAGCGAGGCATCGACGCGGGCCAGTTCCTGCTTGACCAGCGGGCCGATCACCAGCTTGCGGTACTGGGCCATGATCTGGAAACGGTTGTTGAGGATGGCCATGGCGGTGTCCATGTCCAGGCTGGCCTTGCCGGCCACCCGGTGGGCGATGGGCGCGACGCGCTGCACCTTGGCCAGGCGCAGCAGGCAGAACAGGCGGATCCACGCCCAACCCATGTCGAACTCCCAGCGCTTGACCGACAGCTTGGCCGAGTTGGGGTAGGTGTGGTGGTTGTTGTGCAGCTCTTCGCCACCGATGACGATGCCCCACGGCACCAGGTTGGTGGCGGCGTCGCGGCACTCGAAGTTGCGGTAGCCGAGGGCATGCCCCAGGCCGTTGACCACGCCGGCGGCCCAGAACGGAATCCACATCATCTGCACTGCCCAGATGGTGATGCCGATGGTGCCGAACAGCAGCAGGTCGATTACCGCCATCAGCGCGATGCCACCCAGCTTGTAGCGCGAGTAGAGGTTGCGCTCGATCCAGTCGTCCGGGCAGTTCTTGCCGTAGATGCGCAGGGTTTCGGGGTTGCGCGCCTCTTCCCGGTAAAGCTCGGCACCCTTGCGCAGCACCGTGCCCAGGCCCTTGTACAGCGGGCTGTGCGGGTCGTCGGGGGTTTCGCACTTGGCGTGGTGCTTGCGGTGGACGGCAGTCCATTCGCGGGTGTTCTGCGCCGTGGTCAGCCACAGCCAGAAACGGAAGAAGTGCTTGAGCGCGCCATTGAGCTCCAGGGCCCGGTGCGCGGAATAGCGGTGCAGGTAGACCGTGACGCTGACGATGGTCACGTGGGTCATCAGCAGTGTGATGCCGACCAGTTGCCAGGCCGACAAGTCGAGCAGGCCGTTGTACCACATAGGTGTAAATACCCTCGGAATGCAGGAGGAGGGGCTGATTATCCCTTGGGCAGGAAATAAATACAGTCACCCGTTCAGATAGGAAGTCACGACATGTTTCAGCCTTTATAATGCCCCATCATTTTTTATGGGCAATTGCACCCGACATGTCTGTTTCCGTTCGCGACGCCTTGCGCATGGCTGCGCTGTATGTGGTGCTCTCGATCCTCTGGCTGACGCTGGCCGAGGTGGTGTTGCACAGCATGACCGAGGATCCCCTGGCACTGACCGTGGGCCGGCAGATCAACGTGGTGGTCTGGGTGCTGCTGAGCGCCTTGCTGATCTATGTGTCGCGGGTGCGGCTGCTCGACTTCATCGGCGTTGGCGCGCGTATGCGTGGTGAAGACCGTGAACGCCTGCGCATGGCTGCGGCAGTGTTCGACAGCACCCTCGAAGGCGTGCTGGTGACCGACCGCCATGGCCTGATCGTGCACGTCAACCGTGCCTTCATGCGCATCACCGGCTACCAGCAGGACGAGGTCATCGGCCAGCGCCCGAACAAGTTCAAGTCGGGCCGCCATGGCCTGGCGTTCTACCAGCAGATATTCGCCACCTTGGCGGAAAAGGGCGAGTGGAGCGGCGAAATCTGGAACCGGCGCAAGAGTGGTGAAATCTACCCGCAGTGGCAGACCATTTGCGCCATCCGCGACGATGAAGGCGAGCTCAGCCATTACGTGGCGGTGTTCAGCGACATCAGCGCGATCAAGCATTCGGAACAGGAACTGGCCTACCTGGCCCACCACGACCCGCTGACCGACCTGCCCAACCGCCTGCTGTTCAACGACCGGGTCGAGCAGGCCCTGGCGGCAGCCCAGGCCAACAAGCGTGGTTGTGCCCTGCTGTTGCTGGACCTGGACCACTTCCAGAGCATCAACGACGGCCTTGGTCACACCATTGGCGACCAGTTGCTGAAACTGGTGGGCGAGCGCCTGGGTGAGGTGCTGGGCAGCGGCGTGACCCTGGCGCGCCTTGGGGGCGACGAATTTGGCGTGCTGGCGGAAAACTGCCATGAGGTCGGCCAGGCGGGCAAGCTGGCGCAGGGCATCATCGAGCGTATGCGCGAGCCGTTCCTGTTCGACGGTCACCGCCTGTTCATCAGTGTCAGCGTGGGCATCAGCCTGTTCCCCAGCGATGCCTTGAGTGCCGAGCAGTTGCTGCGCAATGCCGACTCGGCGTTGTACAAGGCCAAGAGCAACGGGCGGGCCTGCTATGCGCTGTACACCGAAGAGCTGACCGCCCACGCCCAGCAGCGGGTTGAAACCGCCGGCGAACTGCGCCGGGCCCTGGAGCAGGACGAGCTGCGGGTGTTCTACCAGCCGGTGCACGACCTGGCGAGCGGCCGCCAGGTCGGCGTCGAGGCCCTGGTGCGTTGGCAGCACCCCCAGCGGGGCCTGGTGCCGCCGGGCGAGTTCATCCCGATTGCCGAGCGTACCGGGCTGATTGCCGAGATCGACGCCTGGGTACTGCGCCAGGCGTGTCGGCAGATGGTGCGATGGCAGGGTGAAGGGCGGCAGTTGGCATTCGTGGCGGTGAACATTTCCAGCCGCCTGTTTGGCCAGCACGAGCTGTACCAGCAGGTGGCCGAGGTGCTGCACGACACCGGTCTGGACCCGGCCTTGCTGGAGCTGGAGGTGACCGAGAGCGCGGTGATGGAGGACCCGGAGGTGGCCCTGGAGCAGTTGCATCGCCTGCGCGAGCTGGGGGTGACCCTGGCCATCGACGACTTTGGCACCGGTTATTCATCGCTGCTGCGGCTAAAGCGCTTGCCGGTGCAGAAGCTGAAGATCGACCAGGGCTTCGTTGCCGGGTTGCCGCTGGATGAGGACGACATCGCGATCGTCCGGGTGATCATCGCCCTGGCCCGCAGCATGGGCATGCAGGTGCATGCCGAGGGCATCGAGCAGGCAGAGCAGGCCAGTTTCCTGCTGCATGAGCTGTGTCAGCTGGGGCAGGGGTACTGGTTCGGGCGGCCGGTGCCTGCCGGGGATTTGCGCTGGGGTTGAGATCGCCGGGGCCGCTTTGCGGCCCTTTCGCCGGCAAGCCAGCTCCCACAAGTACTCACAAGGCTGGAGGGCAGCGCTGCCCCTGTGGGAGCTGGCTTGCCGGCGATGGGGCGCGCAGCGGCCCCCGAACTATCGCTTGTTCAAGCCTTTCGCCAACCGGTCTCCACCCAGCTGGATCAACGCCACCAACGCCACCAGCATGGCAATCACGGTCAGCATGATCTGGCTGTCGAAGCGCTGGTAGCCATAGCGGTAGGCGATGTCCCCCAGTCCCCCGGCACCGATCGCTCCGGCCATGGCGGAGGAGTTGATCAGGGTCACCAAGGTAATGGTGAAGCCCCCGACAATCCCCGGCAGCGCCTCTGGCAGCAGCACGTGCCAGACAATGTGCCAGCGTCGGCAGCCCATGGCCTGCGCAGCCTCCACCAGGCCGTGGTCGACTTCGCGCAGGCTGACCTCGGCAATCCGCGCGAAGAACGGCGTGGCGGCAATGGTCAGCGGCACCACCGCCGCCCACACGCCATAGGTGGTACCCACCACCAGGCGGGTGAAGGGGATCAGCGCGACCATCAGGATCAGGAACGGGATCGAGCGGAACAGGTTGACGAAGGCACCCAGAACCCGGTTCAGCAGCGGCGCCTCGAAGATCCCGCCCTTGTCGCTGGTGACCAGCAGCACCGCCATCGGTACCCCCACCAGCAGGGCGATCAGCGACGACACGCCAACCATCAGCAGGGTATCGAGCAAGCCTTCCAGCAGGCGATCAAACCACATGGCCCAGTACCTCCACGTCCTCGGCCCAGCGGCGGGCGCGTTCCAGCAATTGATGGGTATCGTGCGGCGAGTGCTGCACCGACAGGATCAGCTGCCCCAGGGCATGCTCGCCAATGGTTTCCACACCGCCCTGCAGCAGGCGCACGCGGCCGCCAAGGTCGTTGAACAGGGCAGACAGTTCGGGCTCGCCGAGCAGGGTCAGCCTCAGCACCACGGCACTGTCGCGGGTTGCCGGGCTGGCCCGCAGGCTGGCTTGCAGCGCGGCTGGCAACCGGGCTTGCAACGGTGCCAGCAGGGTGCGGGTGACTTCGTGGCGTGGTGAGCCAAACACCCGCCAGACCTCACCCTGCTCGACCACTTCTCCACGTTCCAGCACCACCACCCGGTGGCAGATATCGCGGATTACCGCCATTTCGTGGGTGATCAGCACGATGGTCAGGCCCAGGCGCTGGTTGATGTCGCGCAACAGTTCGAGAATGGAAGCGGTGGTCTCCGGGTCCAGCGCCGAGGTGGCCTCGTCGCACAGCAGGATCTCGGGGTCATGCACCAGCGCCCGGGCAATGCCCACGCGCTGCTTCTGCCCGCCGGACAACTGCGCCGGGTACACGTGGTGCTTTTCCTGCAGGCCGACCAGCTCAAGCAGTTCGCGTACCTTGCGCTGGCGTTCGGCCTTGGCTACGCCGGCCACCTTCAGGGGCAGTTCGACGTTCTGCCACACGGTCTTGGCCGACATCAGGTTGAAGTGCTGGAAGATCATGCCGATACGCCGGCGCAGGGCTACCAGGTGGTCCTCGTCGAAGGGCGCGATGTCCACCTGGTCGATCAGCACCCGGCCCTGGCTGGGTTGCTCCAGACGGTTGATGGTACGCAGCAGCGATGACTTGCCGGCGCCGCTGCGGCCGATGATGCCGAAGATCTCGCCATGGCGGATGTTCAGGTCGATGCCTTGCAAGGCCGGTTGCGCCTGGCCCGGGTAGGTCTTGCCCAGGCCGATGAAGCGCACATGGGCTTCATTGACCTCCGGGCGCAAGGCCTGCTCCCTGGCCGTTGGCGGCAGTGGTTGTGCGGTGGGCGCCCGGAGCGCGCTGGCCTGGCTCATGTCAGCCCTCCCAACCGGCCTGGTAGAGCTTGCCGTGGGCTTTGTCCAAGGCTGCGCGCACCACTGGCGAGTGCTGGTAGATGTCGACGAACCTGGCCAGGCGTGGGTCGTCCTTGCTTTGCGGTCGAATGACGAACTGGATCACGTACTCCTTGTTCTCCAGGCCGTCGAACAGCAGTGCGGAGCTGGCGTCGAAGCTGTTGGCCAGGCGGATGTAGGCCGGGTAGCCCTGCACCAGGTCGGCGTCGTCATAGGCGCGTACCAGCTGTACGGCCTCGACCTGAAGGATCTTCAGTTTCTTCGGGTTGGCGACGATGTCGTCCTCGGTGGCCTTGTAGCCTACCCCCGGCTTGAGGGTGATCAGCCCGGCCTTGGCCAGCAGCTGCAGGCCACGGCCGCTGTTGATCGGGTCGTTGGCGATGGCCACGCTGGCACCTTCGGGCAGGTCGGCGAAGCTCTTGTACTTTTTCGAGTACAGGCCGACGTTGTTGATGATGCCCGGGGCGTAGGGCACCAGGTTGAAGCCCGCGGCCGCCTTGGCGTTTTCCAGGAACGGGATGTGCTGGAAGTAGTTCACATCGATGTCGCCGCTGTTGAGGCTGACATTGGGTGCGATCCAGTCGCTGAACTCGACCAGCTTCACTTCCAGGCCTTGCTTGTGCGCTTCTTCCACTGCGGCTTCCAGCGGGATGGCAAAGGCCGAGGTGGTGCCGATCTTCAGCGGTTCGGCAGCCAGCGCGCTGGCGGACAGGCCGAGGGTGAGGGCAATGGCCGCGACGGGCCGGAACAGTTTATCAAGCATGGTGCAGGGCTCCAGTCGGGGCAGGGGTAGAGGTAAAGCGGTAAGCCGAGCCAGGGTGGTCGGCGGGCAAATGCGGGTGGTCGGCCTGGAACAGTTTTTCGCGCAGGGTGCCTTCGGCGTAGGCGGTCTTGTAGCGGCCACGCTGTTGCAACTGCGGAATGACCAGGTCGATGAAGTCCTCGAAGCTTTCCGGGGTTACGGTGCGGGTCAGGTTGAAACCGTCCAGGCCGGTTTCATCGATCCAGGCGATCAGCTGCTCGGCCACCTGCTCGGGCGCGCCGACCAGGGTCACGTAACGGCCACCCAGGGCGTGCTGCTGCAGCAGGCGCCGGCGGGTCCAGGCGTTGTCCTGCAACTGGCGCGTGGCCGACTGGATGGCGTTGCCCTGGCTGAAGGCAATCGGCTCGTCCAGGGCGTAGGCGGCGAAGTCGATGCCGGTGGACGCTGCGAAGTGCGCGACCCCGGCCTCGGCGCTGGCATGGCGCAGGTACTCGGCATGCTTGGCCTGGGCCTGCTGCTCGGTGGCGGCGACGATCACCGTGATGCCCATGAACACCTTGACCGCTTGCGGGTCGCGGCCAGCGGCCTGGGCGGCGGCGCGCACCTTGTCGACCTGGGCGCGGGTGGCGGCCTTGTCCTGGCCACTGATGAACACGCATTCGGCATGGTTGCCGGCGAAGGCCAGGCCACGCTGCGAGCTGCCGGCCTGGAACAGTACCGGTGTGCGTTGCGGCGAGGGCTCGCACAGGTGGTAGCCGTCGACCTTGTAGAACTCGCCCTGGTGGTTGACCTTGCGCACCTTGTCGGGCCTGGCATAGACGCGCTGCTGGCGGTCGGCGACCACGGCATCGTCGGCCCAGCTGCCTTCCAGCAGCTTGTACAGCACCTGTAGGTACTCGTCGGCCTGGTCGTAGCGGCGGTCATGCTCGGGTTGCTGCGTCAGGCCCATGGCCCGGGCAGCGCTGTCGAGGTAGCCGGTGACGATGTTCCAGCCCACCCGGCCATTGCTCAGATGGTCCAGGGTGGAAAGGCGCCGGGCGAACAGGTACGGCGCTTCGTAGGTGAGGTTGGCGGTAAGGCCGAAGCCCAGGTGACGGGTGACGGCGGCCATGGCCGAGACCAGCAGCAGCGGGTCGTTGACCGGCAGCTGGATCGACTCCTTGAGGGTGACGTCCAGCGACTGGCCGTAGATGTCGTAGGTGCCGACGATGTCGGCGATGAACATCCCGTCGAACAAGCCGCGCTCCAGCAGGCGCGCCAGGCTGGTCCAGTAATCCAGGGTCTTGTACTGGGTCGAGGTGTCCCGTGGGTGGGTCCACAGGCCGTGGTTGATGTGCCCGATGCAGTTCATGTTGAAGGCATTGAGCAGGATCTGTTTGGCCATCAGATGGTCCCCCGGCGTGGTGGGTTGGCATCGTTGAGGTAGTAGTTGCCGATGGCGTGGTACTTCCAGCGCACCGGGTCGTGCAGGGTGTGCACGCGGGCGTTGCGCCAGTGGCGGTCGAGGTTGTGTTCGGCCAGGGTGGCCTGGCTACCGCCCAGTTCGAACAGGGTGGTGCCGGCCGCGAGGGAAATCTCGGTGCTGATGGCACGGGCCTCGGCCACCGCGATGGAAGCGGCGGCCACGTTGTCGGCAGTGCTGTCGTCGCGGGCGCGGTCCAGGTATTCGCCGGCGCGTTCCAGCAAGGCTTCTGCGGCGTGCAGGCGGATCGCCAGGTGGCCGAAACTCTTCAGCGTCAGCGGGTCATCGCTGGCCTTGTCCAGGCCGGAGTCGACCCAGGGGCGGCTGCGGGTGCGCACGAAGTGCAGGGCATCTTCGTATGCGGCGCGGGCGATGCCGGTGTCGATGGCGGCATGAAGGATCTGCGCCAGCGGGCCGACCGGGGTGGGGCGTTCGAAGGCGCTCTGGAACGGCACCACGTCGGCGGCGCTGACGTACACATTGTCGAACACCACCGAGCCGCTGCCGGTGGTGCGCTGGCCGAAGCCGCTCCAGTCGTCGATCACCTGCAGGCCCTGGCTGTCGGCCGGGACGAAGGCCAGGTGCTGCACGCCCTGTTCATCGACCACCGAGGTGGGAATGCGCTGGGCGTAGATGGCGCCGGTGGAGTAGAACTTGCGGCCGTTGATGCGAAAGCCATCGCCGTCGCGGGTCAGGCGAGTGGTGCGCTCGTTGGCGGTCTTGGTGCCCAGTTCGGCCAGGGCGTTGCCGAAGCGGCTGCCGGCCAGTACTTCGGCGTACAGGCGCTGTTGCTGTTCGGGTGTGCCGTTTACCCGCAGCACTTCCAGGCCATAGAAATGGTTTTGCGGGATTTGCCCGAGCGAGCCGTCAGCCTGGGCGATGCGGGCGATGACCTTGGCCAGGGTGACGTTGGACACGCCGGCGCCGCCGAAGGCCTTGGGCACGCTGATGGCCCACAGGCCGGAGCGGGTGAACAGTTCCAGTTCGGCGTGCGGCAGACGGCGCTCGCGGTCGCGCAGGGCGCTGTCGCGGCGCAGGTGTCGGGCGATGTCTTCGGCGACACTCAGGGCCTGGGTGTCGCTGGTGATGATTGTTGTAGTCATGTTGTTCTCCGGGGCCCTAGGGGCCGCTTCGCGCCCCAATCGCCGGCAAGCCAGCTCCCACAGGGACCGCACAGGTCTTGAAGGCAGTGCAGAACCTGTGGGAGCTGGCTTGCCGGCGATTGGGCTGCAAAGCAGCCCCAAGGCCCACAAATCAGATCCAGGAATGCCGTGCAGGCAAGGTTCCGTTGAGGTGGTAAGCGCCAACCGCGTGGTACTTCCAGCGCACCGGGTCATGCAGGGTGTGCACCCGGGCATTGCGCCAGTGGCGGTCGAGGTTGAACTCGGCGAGGGTGGCGCGGCTGCCGGCCAGCTCGAACAGCTTTTCGCTAGCCTGCAGGGCAATCTCGGTAGTCAGCACCTTGGCCTCGGCCACCGCGATCGAAGCCCGCGCCGCGCTTGCAGCATCGACCGGCGCGGCGTTGACCTCGTCGAGGACCCGCGCGGCCTTGCGCAGCAGCGCTTCGGCGGCGTGCAGCTCGAGCTTCAGGCGGCCGATGTCGGCGATTACATAGGGGTCGTCGCTGGCGCGGTCGACCTTGGCCTCGATCCATGGCCGGGCCTTTTCGCGCACGAAGCTGATGGCGTCTTCGATCGCTGCTTCGGCAATGCCGGCATCGATCGCCGCCTGGATCAGCTGCGAGGCAGCGCCCTGGATGTTGGGAATGTCGCGCTGGCGCCAGTTGTCGATCACCAGGTCGGCATCCACCGGTACCTGGTCGAGCAGCACGGTGCCGCTGGCAGTGGTGCGCTGGCCGAACCCGGACCAGTCATCGACGATGCGCAGCCCCGGGCTGCCTCGGCGCACGAATGCCAGGCGCTGGCGGCCTTCGTCGTCCAGTGCCTTGACCGCCACCCAGTGGGCGAACAGGGCGCCGGTGGAATAGAACTTCTCACCGCTGATGCGATAGCTGTCGCCGACGCGGGTGATCCTGGCCTTGAGGGTCAGGGTGTCCTTGGTGCCGCGTTCGGGGCCGGCATTGCCGATGCGCCAGCCATCGAGCACGCTGCGGAAGATCACCGCCTGTTGCGCCTCGGTGGCAGTCAGGCGCAGCAGTTGCAGCATGCCGAACTGGTTCTGCGGGATCTGCCCCAGGGCCGGGTCGGCGGCGCTGATCAGGCGGAACACTTCGGCCACGGTCTCGAATGACACATCGGGGCCGCCATGGGCCTTGGGTACGCTGATGCTGCCCAGGCCGCTGCGGGTGAACAGTTCGATCTCGGCCCATGGCAGTTTGCGTTGCTGGTCGCGGCGGGCGGCCTGCTCGCGGGCGACCTCGGCCAGTTCGCGGGCCGCTTGCAGGGCTTCGGCGTCGTTGCGCAGTACCTTGGCCGGCAGCAGCAGGGGCGAGCTGTCGAGATCGCTGTGGAATTGGGTATTGGGTTGGCTGGACATCAGTACCGCTCCTTGGCTGCACTCAATGCCCTGGCGTTACGCACTGGGGTGATTGTGATCCTGACCATTCCTGACCTCACAAAAAAGTAATGCCGCTACAGCTGATCGCGACAGATGTGTGCTGGTCCGGTGGTCCGGTTTATATACCCTAATGCTTTATAAAAAGTTTATGAACTAACTATTTGGAATATGTATAGAAGGGGGATTTTGCTGCGGATGTGCTGGCCTCTTCGCGGGCACGCCCGCTCCCACAGGTACAGCACAGATCTTGAAATCGGTGCCACACCTGTGGGAGCGGGCGTGCCCGCGAAGAGGCCGCAACAGGTTTACTCGGAGGCAGCAGTCCCCAGGAACTTGCGCAAGAACTGCCGGGTACGCTCTTCCTTCGGCGCCGCAAACAGCGCCTTGGCCTCGCCCTGTTCCACGATCACGCCCTTGTCGAAGAAGATCACCCGGTTCGCCACATCGCGGGCAAAGCTCATCTCGTGGGTAACGATGATCATGGTGCGCTTCTCCTCGGCCAGGCCGCGGATGGTCGCCAGCACTTCACCCACCAGTTCGGGGTCCAGCGCCGAGGTCGGCTCGTCGAACAGGATCACCTCCGGTTCCATGGCCAGGGCGCGGGCGATGGCCACCCGTTGCTGCTGGCCACCGGAAAGGCGCCGCGGGTAGGCATCTTCCTTGCCCGCCAGGCCAACCTTGGCCAGCAGGCGCCGGCCCAGTTCGATGGCCTGCTCGCGGGGCGTCTTCTTGACGATCACCGGCCCCTCGATCACGTTTTCCAGGGCGGTGCGATGAGGGAACAGGTTGAAGTTCTGGAACACGAACCCGGCCTGCTGGCGCAAGCGGCGAATCGCACTTTGCTGCCCACCCAGCGGGCGGTTGGCATCGATGCTGATGTCGCCAATCTGGATCTGCCCGGCATCGGGTGTTTCCAGCAGGTTGAGGCAACGCAGGAAGGTGGTCTTGCCCGAGCCGCTGGGGCCGATGATGGCCACCACTTCGCCGGGCTGCACGGTCAGGTCGATACCGTTGAGCACGGTCTGGCCCTTGAACCGCTTGGTCAGGCCTTTGACTTCAATCATGCTCAATGCTCCTGGTCATGCTGGTTGACTCGCGCTTCCATGCGGTTCTGGAAGTGCGCGAGGATGCTGCACAGCACCCAGTAGATGACCGCCACCGCCACGTACATGGTGAACACTTCGAAGGTGCGCGCGGTAATCAGCTGGGCCTGGCGGAACAGCTCGGGCACCTGGATGGTCGCCGCCAGGGCGGTGTCCTTGACCAGCGAGATGAAGCTGTTGCCCAACGGCGGCAGTGCGGTGCGCAAGGCCTGGGGCAGGATCGCCCGGCGCATGGCCTGGACGCGGGTCATGCCGATACTGGCGGCGGCTTCCCACTGGCCACGGTCGATCGAGGAAATCGCCGCGCGCAGGATTTCGCAGATGTAGGCGGCCATGTTCAGCGACAGGCCGATCAGCGAGGCCGGGATCGGGTCGAGCTCGATGCCGATCTGCGGCATGCCGAAGTAGATGACGAACAGCTGCACCAGCAGCGGCGTGCCGCGGAAGAACGACACGTAGACCCGCGCCAGCCAGTTCAGCGGCAAGATCTTCGACAACCGCATCAGTGCCAGGGCAAAGCCCAGCAGCAGGCCGAAGAACATGCCGCCAACACTGAGCAGCACTGTATAACCCGCGCCCTTCAGCAGGAAGGGCGCGGAGTCGACAACGAGTTGCAGGCTTTCAGCAATCATTTGGTGACATCGGCACCGAAGTATTTCTCGGACAGCTTGGCCAGCGTGCCGTCAGCCTTGAGCTTGTCCAGCGCCTTGTTGATCGCTGCCAGCAGTTCCGGCTCGCCCTTGCGCAGGGCCACGCCGCTTTCCAGGCGCGAGAAGGCATCGCCGGCCAGTTCGGTGTCCTTGGCTTTTTGCGCGTATTCCAGCGCGGCCAGGCGGTCGATCAGGATGGCGTCGATACGGCCGTTGCGCAGGTCGGCGAACTTGCTCGGGTCGTCTTCATAGGTGCGCACATCGGCTTGCGGCACGTCCTTCTTGACCCATTGCTCGTAGTTGGTGCCCAGGCCCACGCCGACCTTCTTGCCGGCCAGGTCTGCGGCCTTGTGGATGTTCAGCTGCTCGGCCTTCTTCTTCAGGATCAGCGCCTGGATGCCGGAGATGGTGTAAGGCTCGGAGAAGTCATACTTCTTCTTGCGCTCTTCGGAAATGGTCACCTGGTTGATCACCACGTCCAGGCGCTTGGACTCCAGTGCGGCGAGGATGCCGTCCCACTTGGTCGGCTGCACCTTGGCCTTTACCCCCAGCTCCTTGGCCAGCAGTTCGGACAGTTCCACTTCGAAGCCGGTCAGCTTGCCGTTTTCGTCCTGGAAGCTGAACGGTGGGTAGGTGCCTTCGAGGCCGACGTTGATCACCCCTTTTTCCTGGATGGTCTTCAGCTGCTCGCCGGCGAAGGCCTGGCCGAGCAGGCCGGCACCCAGCAGGAGTGCCAGGCTGGCGTTGAGTAGCGGTTTGGCGAATTTCGACATTTCAAAGCCCCGCGCTTGTTGTGTAAGTGGTGGGTGGCGACTATAGGGTCGGCTGCTTAGGCCAGGAAATACTAAAAAATTATTTTGTTATTCCCTTTTTGGTTTTTGCCAGGTGCTGGCTGCTTTGAGGGTAGGCGAGGTTGCCTGCTCCGTCATCGCGGCTTATGCCTGACTTAGCGCAGGATGGAATAAAGCGTTGTTTTTTCCAAGGGATGGATTTGCCGTAGAGTGGATTGCATGTAGGCAGGTTCGGCCCTTTCGCGGGTAAACCCGCTCCCACAGAGACCGCACAGGCATCGAAACCGGTGCAGTCCCTGTGGGAGCGGGCGAGCCCGCGAAGAGGCCGGACCTGCAAATAAAAATGAGTTTGGCCTACTCAGGCAGGAGAAAACCGTGAGCGAACAACCTTCACCCGGGCACTGGCAGTTGCAGAGCATCGTCACCGGCCTGCGCGGTGCCCGTGAACAATGGCGTACCCGCAATGGCCGCAGCAGCGGCGAGCAGGGCGGGCGTGAGCTGCCTTCGCGCGAAGCGATGCGGCACATCCTGGAGCAACTGTGCGGCGCACTGTTCCCCATGCGCCTTGGCCCGGTCGACCTGCGCGAAGAAAGCGAAGACTTCTACGTCGGCCATACCCTGGATGCCGCGCTGACCGCCTTGCTGGCCCAGGCCCGCCTGGAGTTGCGCTACGCCGCACGGCAAAGCAAGGGCGAGCTGGCCGGCGTCGATGCCCATGCGCTGAGCCTGGTGCAGGGCTTCGCCGCCGCCCTGCCGGGCCTGCGCGTGCTGCTCGACACCGATGTGCTGGCCGCCTACCACGGCGACCCGGCGGCGCGCAGTGTCGATGAAGTGCTGCTGTGCTACCCAGGCATCCTGGCGATCATCCACCACCGCCTGGCGCACCACCTGTACCAGGCCGGCCTGCCGCTGCTGGCGCGGATCAGCTCGGAGTTGGCGCATTCGGCCACGGGGATCGACATTCACCCCGGGGCGCAGATCGGCCCGAGCTTCTTCATCGACCACGGTACCGGCGTGGTGATCGGCGAAACCGCGATCATCGGCGAGCGCGTGCGGATCTACCAGGCAGTGACCCTGGGCGCCAAGCGCTTCCCCAGCGATGAATCGGGCACCCTGCACAAGGGCCTGCCACGCCACCCGATCGTCGAGGACGATGTGGTGATCTATGCCGGGGCAACGGTGCTGGGGCGGATCACCATCGGCAAAGGCTCGACCATTGGCGGCAATGTGTGGCTGACCCGCAGTGTGCCGGCCGAGAGCAACATTACCCAGGCCAACCTGCAGCTGGATTGCCAGGACAAGAACTGATCTGGCATTTCCTTGGCCTGTACCGGCCTCTTCGCGGGTAAACCCGCTCCCACAGGACCCCCACAGATTTTGAATCCTGTGCAGTACCTGTGGGAGCGGGTTTACCCGCGAAAGGGCCGGAACAGGAGGGCACCAATCAGCGCCCCAATTCGCATTGAAATCCGATCCATGTTTAACTTGAACGCTTGTTCAATGAAAAAACGCTGGTCCGCTGCCGGTGTTCAACAGGAGGATTCCTTTGCTGAACCCGTTCATTCCGAGCCTTACGTCATTCGACGAGGTGCGCCCCCAATGAGTGCACCGACGCCTTCCCTTGCCAATGGCAAGATCCGCATGAACCCCCCGGTGTTCTATTTCGCGGCAAGTTTCATCCTCATCTTCGGCCTGGTGGTCATTTCCTATCCGCAAGCAGCAGGCGACTGGTTGCTGGCGGCGCAGAACTGGGCGGCCAACACGGTCGGTTGGTACTACATGCTGGCGATGACGCTGTACCTGGTCTTCGTGGTGGTCACCGCCTTGTCCGGCTACGGCAAGATCAAGCTCGGTGCCGACCACGACGAGCCCGAGTTCAGTTACCTGTCGTGGGCCGGCATGCTGTTTGCCGCCGGCATCAGCATCACCTTGTTCTTCTTCTGCGTGTCCGAACCCCTGACCCACATGCTGCAGCCGCCCCAGGGCGAAGCGGGCACGGCCGAGGCCGGGCGCCAGGCGATGCAGATCCTGTTCCTGCACTGGGGCCTGCATGGCTGGGGCGTGTTCGCCTTCGTCGGCATGGCCCTGGCCTACTTCGCCTACCGGCACAACCTGCCACTGGCCTTGCGTTCGGCGCTGTACCCGCTGATCGGCAAGCGCATCAACGGGCCGATCGGTTATGCGGTGGACGGCTTCGGCATCATCGCCACGGTGTTCGGCCTGGGCGCCGACATGGGTTTTGGCGTGCTGCACCTGAACGCCGGCCTCGACTACCTGTTCGGCATCGACCACAGCCAGTGGGTGCAGGTGCTGCTCATCACCCTGATGATGGGCGCGGCGGTGGCCGTGGCCGTCGCCGGGGTGGAGAAGGGCGTGCGGGTGATGAGCGACATCAACCTGTTCCTGGCCTGCGCGCTGTTGCTGTTCGTGTTGTTCGCCGGGCCTACCCAGCACCTCTTCAACACGCTGATCCAGAACCTCGGCGATTACCTGGGTGCCTTGCCGCGCAAGAGCTTCGACGTTTATGCCTACGGCGAGAACCGCGACTGGCTGGGCGGCTGGACGGTGTTCTACTGGGCCTGGTGGATTGCCTGGGCGCCGTTCGTGGGCCTGTTCATCGCCCGCATCTCTCGTGGCCGCACCATACGCGAGTTCGTCTTTGGTGTGCTGTTGATTCCGCTGGGCTTCACCCTGGCGTGGATGTCGATCTTCGGCAACAGCGCCCTGGACCAGGTCATCAACCACGGCATGACCGCGCTGGGCCAGTCGGCGCTGGATAACCCGTCGATGAGCCTGTACCTGCTGCTGGAGACCTACCCCTGGAGCAAGACGGTGATCGCCATGACGGTGTTCATCAGTTTCGTGTTCTTCGTCACCTCGGCCGACTCGGGCACCGTGGTGCTGTCGACCTTGTCGGCCAAGGGTGGTGATGCCGACGAGGATGGGCCGAACTGGCTGCGCATCTTCTGGGGCGCGATGACGGCGCTGATCACCAGTGCGCTGTTGTTCGCCGGCAGCATCGATTCGTTGAAGTCGGCGGTGGTGCTGACCTCGCTGCCGTTCTCGCTGATCCTGTTGTGCATGATGTGGGGGCTGCACAAGGCGTTCTACCTGGAGTCGCAACGGCAGATCGCGCAGATGCATTCGCTGGCCCCGTTCGCCCAGTCACGCCGCGGCCGTGGCGGCTGGCGCCAGCGCCTGAGCCAGGCGGTGCACTTCCCGTCGCGTGATGAGGTGTACCGCTTCATGGACGACGTGGTGCGCCCGGCAATTGCCGATGTGCGTGAAGTGTTCGAGCAGAAGGGCCTGGTACTGATTACCCAGGACGACCCGAGCCACGACAACGTCAGCTTGAAGATTGGCCATGGCGAGGAACAGCCGTTCATTTACCAGGTGCAGATGCGTGGCTACTTCACGCCATCGTTCGCCCTGGGTGGGCTGGGTACGCAAGAGTTGAAGAACCGCCGTTACTACCGGGCGGAGGTGCACCTGAGCGAAGGCAGCCAGAACTATGACCTGGTGGGCTACAGCAAGGAGCAGATCATCAACGACATCCTCGACCAGTACGAACGGCACATGCAGTACCTGCATCTGGTCAGGTAATAACCTGTACCGGCCTCTTCGCGGGTAAACCCGCTCCCACAGATATAACACTGGCTCAATACCGGTGCGGTACCTGTGGGAGCGGGTTTACCCGCGAAGAGGCCGGCACTGCTGATGCATCTCTATCAGAAGGGCGCATCCCCGAGGATGGTCGCCCGATGCATCACCCGCCGGTTCGGCCGGTAGTCATCCACGGCAAAATGCTGGGTCACGCGGTTGTCCCAGAAAGCCACGTCATTCTCCTGCCACCGCCAGCGAATGCTGAACTCCGGCCGCGTCGCATGGGCAAACAGCAGCTTCAACAGTGCCTCGCTTTCCAGTTCGCTCAGCTCATTGATGCGCGTGGTGAACCCCTCATTGACGAACAACGCCTTGCGCCCGCTCACCGGATGCGTGCGCACCACCGGGTGCGACAGCGGCGGGTTGTTGCGCCGGGTTGCTTCCCAGCGCGCCAGGTCTTCCGGCGTGGTACCAAAGCGCTCCAGCGGGAACGACTTGGTGAAGTCATGGGTGGCGGTCAGCCCGTCGAGCAGCTCGCGCAGCGGCGCCGACAAGGCTTCGAAGGCCGCGATGCCGCTGGCCCACAGGGTGTCGCCGCCGTAGGCCGGCAACTGCTTGGCGCTGAGCACCGCGCCCAGGGCCGGGGTCGGCAAGAAGGTCACGTCGGTGTGCCACACGGCGTTGTCGCGCACATCGGTAACTGCCGTATCGAGGATCAGCACCTGCGGGGTTTCCGGCACATTGGGGTAGATCGGGTGGATGTGCAGGTCGCCGAAGCGGGCGGCAAAACGTGCCTGCTGCTGCGGGTTGATCGGCTGGTCGCGGAAGAACAGCACCTGGTGTTGCAGCAGCGCCTGCTCGATGGCGTCACGTTCTTCGACGGTGATATCGCGGCTGATGTCCACGCCGCTGATCTGGGCGCCAAGCGCCGGGCTGAGGGGGGTGATGGTCAGGCTCATGTCGGTCTCTTCAATCAGGCGCCAGGCTGCTGGCGTGGTCAACAGGATTCAGTGGCTCTGCCCGTGCCAAGGCACCAGTTTGCGTTGCAGGGCACGCAGGCTCATTTCCAGGGCGAAGGCGATCAGCGCGATCAGCAGGATCCCCAGCACCACCACATCGGTAACCAGGAACTGCGCCGCCGACTGCACCATGAAGCCCAGGCCACTGGTGGCGGCGATCAGCTCGGCGGCCACCAGGGTCGACCAGCCGACCCCCAGGCCAATGCGGATGCCGGTGAGGATGTCGGGCAGGGCGCTGGGCAGGATCACGTGGCGGATCAGCTGGGCTTTGGTCGCGCCGAGCGACTGCGCGGCACGCAGCTTGGCCGGGTCGACCGTGCGCACGCCGGTGGCGGTGGCAATGGCGATGGGGGCGAAGATTGCCAGGTAGATCAGCAGCACCTTGGACAGCTCGCCGATGCCGCACCAGATGACGATCAGCGGCAGGTAGGCCAGCGGTGGGATCGGCCGGTAGAACTCGATCAGCGGGTCGAGAATGCCGCGGGCCACGCGGTTGTAGCCGATGGCGATACCCACCGGGATGGCGGTGAGGGTGGCGGCAAGCAGGGCCACGCCGATGCGCCCCAGGCTGGCACCCAGGTGCTGCCACAGGCTGGCATCCATGTAGCCTTGGGTCAGCAGGGTCCCGGCCTTGGCCAGGATGTCGGCGGGCGAGGGCAGGAACAGCGGCTCGATCCAGCCGGCCGCGGTCACCAGCCACCAGGCCAACAGCAGGCTGGCCAGGGTCAGGGTGCTGATCCAGCGGGTGGGCAGGGGGCGGCGCAGCTTGGTGGCTGGCCGGGGTTGGGTGTTGCGTTTGCCGGCGACCGGCAGGTCCAGGCTGCTCATGCGCGCTCCTGCAGGCTTTGACGTTGGGAGAACACCCGCGCCAGTACGTGCTCGCGGGTTTCGATGAAGGCCGGGTCGGACTTGATCGCCCGCGCCGGTTCACCGGCTGCGTAGCGTTGGCCGAAGTCCAGTTGCAGGCGCTCCACCACGCGCCCCGGGTTGGGCGCCAGCAGCACCAGCTCGCTGGCGAGGAACACTGCTTCTTCGATGTCGTGGGTAATCAGGAACACCGGCTTGGCGGTGCGTTGCCATACCTGCAGCAACAACTCCTGCATCTGTTCGCGGGTGAAGGCATCCAGTGCGCCGAACGGCTCGTCCATCAGCAACACCCGTGGGTCGGCTGCCAACGCCCGGGCCAGGCCCACGCGCTGCTTCTGGCCACCGGACAATTGCCAGATACGCCGCTCGCCAAAGCCGTCGAGGTCGACCAGTGCCAGCATTTCGCGGGCCTTGGCTTCACGCTCGGCGCGTGGCACGCCGGCCAGTTCCAGGCCGAATGCGACGTTGCCCAGCACGTTCTGCCAGGGCAGCAGCGCATCGTCCTGGAACACTACGCCGCGCTCGGCGCCGGGGCCCTGGACGGGCACGCCGTCCAGGGTGATGCGCCCGCCGCTGGGGGCGACGAAGCCGGCGATCAGGTTGAGCAGCGAGGTCTTGCCGCTGCCGGAAGGCCCCAGGGCCACCAGCAGTTGGCGTGGCCCCAGGCTCAGGTTGATGTCGGCCAGTACCGGGGTTTCGGCACCGGGGTACTGTGCGCTGATGCGCTCCAGTTCGAGCAAGGCCATGGCAGGCTCCGGTCGGTTTTCTACAGGCTTAGTTGGGGAGGTACTGGGCGCTGACGTACGGCGAGTAGTCCGGCAGCACCGCGTCGACCTTGCCTTGCTGCTTGAGGAAGGTGGCCGTGTCGGTCAGCGCCTGGGTGGTCGGTGCGCCCAGTGCATTGGCCTGGTCGGCGGCCAGCGGGTAGACGTTGCCCTGCAGCAGCACCGGGATGTCAGCAGGCTTGGCGCCAGACAGTTTGGCCAGTTTGCTCACGTTGTCGGGGTTGGCCAGCCAGGCTTGCGGGTTCTTGCGGTAGTCGGCGTAGGCGTCGAGGGTGACCTTGGCAAAGGCCTTGACCACGTCGGGGTGCTTGGCGGCAAAGTCCTTGCGCACGATCCATGCGTCGAAGGTCGGTGCGCCTTTCTCGGCCAGCTCGCCGGAGGTGATCAGCACCTTGCCGTTTTCCTTGGCCACGCCCAGGGCCGGGTCCCAGACGTAGGTGGCGTCGATGTCGCCGCGCTTCCAGGCGGCAATGATCGCCGGCGGCGCCAGGTTGAGGATCTGCACCTTGGACGGGTCGATGTTCCAGCTCTTCAGCGCGGCCAGCAGGCTGTAGTGGCCGGTGGAGACGAACGGCACGGCGACTTTCTTGCCGACCAGGTCTTGTGGCGTCTTGATGCTGTCGCGGGCGACCAGTGCTTCACCGGCGCCAATCTGGGTGGCGATCAGGAAGGTCTCGACCGGCAGCTTGCGGGTGGCTGCGGCGGCCAGCGGGCTGGAGCCCAGGTAGCCGATCTGTACATCGCCGCTGGCTACGGCGGTGATCACGTCGGCACCGTTGTCGAATTTGCGCCAGTCGATGCTGGCCTTGCTGGCTTTTTCGTAGTTGCCATCGACCTGCGCCACCTTGGCCGGGTCGACGGTGGTCTGGTAGGCCACGGTCAGGTCGGCAGCCTGGGCCAACCAGCTGGCGCTGGCGAGGGTCAGGGCGGCGAACAGGCGCAGCGGAGCGTGCGGGATCATGGTGAACCTCTCGTCAGGCAATCGATGTGATGGATGGCGAGAAGGCTAAATGATCTAAGAAAAGTAAAATAAATAACTTTTTTGCATTAGCTTAGGAGCCAATTGCTTTAACCACGCTGTCTTTACGCGATCCCCTGTGGGAGCGGGCGTGCCCGCGAAGCAAGCGAGGCCGTGGATGGCACCGGCGTAGCCGGTGTTCGCGGGCATGCCCGCTCCCACATCGAGCGCACGAAGGCCGCAACATAGGTAATCCTGGGCAATGGCGAAATCGCAGACGGCTGCTAGGCTTTTTCGTCCCAATAGAACGATACGGAATTAGGTTATGAGCAAACGTTTGCAAATAACCAAAGGTTATGAAAAGCGATCTGCTGCTAACGAATCGCAGTAACAGTTCCTAACATATTCCTTAAAAATCTTACCAATTCATAAAACGGTCATTTTGGATTTATAGGATTGTCATTATCCTGTAGCGCAGGTGGCGTCTTAGACCAAAGTCGCGAAACGTTTAGAAACGATTGACTAAACGGTCACGCTTTGGGACTAAATCGCCAATCCACGGTGAGCGGGGCAGCAGATCCCACCGCCAGAGATACACAAGAATTAGAACGTAGAGGAGCAAAACATGTACAAGTCCAGCCTGGCCCTGGCCGTGGCACTGGGGGTTCTCGCCCAACAAGCAGGCGCTGCCGGTTTCGTTGAAGACAGCAAACTGTCGCTCAGCTCGCGCACCATGTACTTCAACAACGACAATCGTGAAGCTCACGGAGATGTTCGTCCGGATCAGCGTGAATCCGGCCAGGGCTTCAAGCTCGACTACATCTCGGGCTTCACTGAAGGTACCGTTGGCTTTGGTGTTGATGCCCAAGCGCTATGGGGTATTCACCTGGATGGTGGCCAGGGTTACCACAAGGGTGGTTTCTTCCCGGATGACGGCAAGGGTTCTGCAGCCCAGTGGGCCCGTTTTGGTGCCAACGCCAAGGCTCGCTTCTCGAAGACCGAAGCGCATTTCGGTAGCGCGCTCGCGCCAAACCTGCCGATCCTGGTCTCCAACGATGGCCGTCTGCTGCCGCAAACCTTCGAGGGTGGCACCATCACCTCGAAGGAAATCGACAACCTGACCATCAACGCCGGTCAGCTGACCCATGCCATGGGGCGTGCCTCGAGCAACCGTACCGGTCTGTCCGTTGCGGGCGCTACCGCTGAAAGCAACAAGTTCCGCTACGGCGGCCTGGACTACAAACTCACTCCAGACCTGACCCTGCAGTACTACTACTCGAATCTGGAAGACTTCTACAAGCAGCACTTCCTGGGTGCTACCCATGTCTTCAAGATCGCTGACGACCAGTCGTTCAAGACCGATCTGCGCTACTTCGATAGCAGCGCCGACGGCAAGAACAAGAAAGGTGGCCCAGGCGAGTACAACTTCAATAACAACGGCGGTTACGAGAAGACCGACGGCAAGATCGACAACAAGACCTGGTCCGCCATGTTCACCTACACCCTGGGTGGCCATGCGCTGATGCTCGGTCACCAGCAGGTCGGTGACGACGGCGGCTTCGTATGGCTCAACCAGGGCAGCCTGGTCAACGACAGCGGCACCTCGGAAGGCGCTGGTGGTTCCAGCTTCTACCTGTTCACCGACAGCATGATCAACCAGTTCGCTCGCGCCGGTGAGAACACCACCTTCGGTCAGTACTCCTATGACTTCGCGTCCCTGGGCGTTCCAGGCCTGAAGGCTTCGGTGGCCTACCTGCGTGGTGACGATATCCGCAACAAGTCGGGCGACGGCAGCTACAACGAATGGGAACGTGACGCGCGCGTCGACTACACCATTCAGCAGGGTACCCTCAAAGGCTTGGGCTTCAGCCTGCGTCAGGGTGTCTACCGTGGTAGCGGCGAAAGCAGCGCTGACCAGGATCAGACTCGCTTCATCGTGAACTACACTTACGCCTTCATGTAAGTTCGTGGTGTAACCAAAAGAGCCTCGCCTAGTGCGAGGCTTTTTTGTGTCTGCGATTTCGTATGCCTTATGGTTATAAACAAATCAGTATTTATTCTTTTTGTTTTTAATCGAATGCAGGCACATTGAACCCACACGGTACAGAACCCAGCACAGGAGCCGCAGCCCATGAGCCTAAAACTCGGCGATATCGCCCCCGATTTCGAACAGGATTCCAGCGAAGGCAAGATCCGCTTCCACGAGTGGCTGGGCAACAGCTGGGGGGTATTGTTCTCCCACCCTGCCGACTTCACCCCGGTGTGCACCACCGAACTGGGCCTTACCGCCAAGCTTAAGGACGATTTCGCCAAACGCGGGGTCAAGGCCATCGCCCTGTCGGTGGACCCGGTCGATTCGCACCACCGCTGGATCGATGACATCAACGAAACCCAGAATACCGTGGTCAACTTCCCGATCATTGCCGACGCCGACCGCAAGGTGTCCGACCTGTACGACCTGATCCACCCGAACGCCAGCGACACCCTGACCGTGCGCTCGCTGTTCGTCATCGACCCGAACAAGAAGGTGCGCCTGACCATCACCTACCCGGCCAGTACCGGGCGCAACTTCAACGAAATCTTGCGGGTGATCGACTCGCTGCAGCTGACCGACAACCACAAGGTCGCCACGCCAGGTAACTGGCAGGACGGTGACGACGTGGTGATCGTGCCCTCGCTGAAGGACGAGGAAGAGATCAAGCAGCGCTTCCCCAAAGGTTACCGGGCGGTCAAACCCTATCTGCGGCTGACCCCGCAGCCCAATCGTTAAAGGATTCCTCGTTGCATTGCTCTTAGCCAAAGCAGGGATATTCGGGCCGTTTCGACGGCCCTTTTTTTTTGCCTGCTGAAACTGCGTGGGCTTCTTCGCGGGTAAACCCGCTCCCACAGGGATAGCGCAAGTCTCAGTCCTTGTGCGGTCCCTGTGGGAGCGGGTTTACCCGCGAAAGGGCCAAAACAGGAGATAGATAAAAAATGGAATAAACAAATGAAAAAATATGATTTCTAGATATATGCGGCGACTGTTAATGTCACCTCCAACAGAACACAAGGAAGCGCTGCAATGCTGGTCGTCTCAATCGGTGGTAGCCCCAGTACCCGTTCACGCTCCGGCGTGCTGCTGGAGCGTTCTCGCCAGTGGCTGCAGGACCGTGGCGTCGAGGTAGTGACATTCCAGGTACGTGACTTTCCCGCCGAAGACCTGCTGCACGCCCGATTCGACAGCCCGCAGGTGCAGCATTTCCAGCAGCTGGTGGCCCAGGCCGATGGCCTGATCGTCGCCACGCCGGTGTACAAGGCCTCGTTCGCCGGTGCCCTGAAAACCTTGCTCGACCTGCTGCCCGAACGCGCCCTGGCACACAAGATCGTGTTGCCGATCGCCACCGGCGGCAGCATCGCCCACATGCTGGCGGTGGATTACGCACTGAAACCCGTGCTGTCGGCACTCAAGGCGCTAGAGACCCTGCAAGGGATCTTCGCCGACGACAGCCAGGTCGCCTACGCAGAAGGCTCCAGGCCCGCGCAGCTGGTAGCGGCGCTGGAAGAACGCCTGCAGGACGCGCTGGAAACCTTCCACGTTGCACTGGCCCGTCGGCCGCGCCCCGTGGCCCCCGGCGTATTGAACGAACGCCTGATCAGTGCTCGCTGGAGCATCTGACCGGCCCAACCCGCTTTACCACCTTACTCGCCCGACAACGAGGCAAGCAGGTGCAACCCGAACCCACTCGCACAGGAGAGCGCCATGCGCACAGTCTTCTTGCGTCGCGGTCTGGTCGCCCTGTTTGCGGCGGCTGTGTCCTTCGGCGCCATCACCCAAGCCCAGGCCGAGAGCCTGCGTATCGGTTACCAGAAATACGGCACCCTGGTGCTGCTCAAGGCCAAGGGCACGCTGGAAAAGCGCCTGGCCGAGCAGGGCGTGCAGGTGCAATGGACCGAGTTCCCCGGCGGCCCGCAGCTGCTTGAGGGGCTGAACGTCGGCTCCATCGATTTTGGCGTCACCGGTGAAACCCCGCCGGTGTTCGCCCAGGCCGCCGGTGCCGACCTGCTGTACGTCGCCTACGAGCCGCCAGCGCCGCACAGCGAGGCGATCCTGGTGCCGAAGGGCTCGCCGATCCAGTCGGTCAAAGACCTCAAGGGCAAGAAAGTCGCTCTCAACAAAGGCTCCAACGTTCACTACCTGCTGGTTCGCGCCCTGGAAGACGCAGGCCTGAAATACAGCGACATCCAGCCGGTGTACTTGCCCCCGGCCGACGCCCGCGCCGCCTTCGAGCGCGGCAGCGTGGACGCCTGGGTGATCTGGGACCCGTACCAGGCTGCCGCCGAGAAACAGCTGCAGGCTCATACCCTGCGTGACGGCAAGGGCCTGGTCGACAACCATCAGTTCTACCTGGCCACCCGCAATTACGCGACCCAGCACCCGGCGGTGATCAACACACTGATCGAAGAAGTGCGTGCCGTGGGTGAATGGTCCCAGGCCAACCCGCAGGAAGTGACCGACCAGGTCGCGCCGCTGCTCGGCCTGCCTGCCGACATCACCCTGACCTCGGTCAAGCGCCAAGGCTACGGGGCCGCGCCGCTCACCCCGGAAGTGGTGGCCGCGCAACAGAAGATCGCCGACACGTTCCAGGCACTGAAGCTGATTCCCAAGCCGCTGAGCATCAAGGACGTGATCTGGACACCCCCGGCCAAGGTCGCCAGTGCGCCTTGATTGATTTGCCTGCGCCGGGGCGCCGCCCTGGCTGAGCCCCCCTTGAGGAGACAACTCCAATGAGCCTTAACATCTTCTGGTTCCTTCCTACCCACGGTGACGGCAAGTACCTGGGCACCTCCGATGGCGCGCGCGCCGTCGACCATGGCTACCTGCAGCAGATCGCCCAGGCGGCCGACCGGCTCGGCTTTGGTGGCGTGCTGATCCCTACCGGGCGCTCCTGCGAGGACTCCTGGCTGGTCGCGGCATCGCTGATCCCGGTGACCCAGCGCCTGAAGTTCCTGGTTGCCCTGCGCCCAGGGATCATTTCGCCGACCGTGGCGGCACGCCAGGCAGCAACCCTTGATCGCCTGTCCAACGGCCGCGCGCTGTTCAACCTGGTGACCGGTGGCGACCCGGACGAGTTGGCCGGTGACGGCCTGCACCTGAACCATCAGGAACGTTATGAAGCCTCTGTAGAGTTCACCCGTATCTGGCGCAAGGTGCTGGAAGGCGAGGTGGTCGACTACGACGGCAAGCACATCCAGGTGAAGGGCGCCAAGCTGCTCTACCCGCCGATCCAGCAACCACGCCCGCCACTGTATTTCGGCGGTTCCTCGGAAGCTGCGCAGGACCTGGCCGCCGAGCAGGTCGAGCTGTACCTGACCTGGGGCGAGCCGCCGAGTGCGGTCGCTGAAAAAATTGCCCAGGTGCGTGAGAAAGCCGCCGCCCAGGGCCGCGAAGTGCGCTTCGGTATCCGCCTGCACGTGATCGTGCGGGAAACCAACGAAGAAGCCTGGACCGCTGCCGACAAGCTGATCTCGCACCTGGACGACGACACCATCGCTCGCGCCCAGGCCTCGCTGGCGCGCTTCGACTCGGTCGGCCAGCAACGCATGGCCGCCCTGCACAACGGCAACCGTGACAAGCTGGAAGTCAGCCCCAACCTATGGGCCGGTGTCGGCCTGGTGCGTGGTGGTGCCGGTACCGCGTTGGTGGGGGATGGCCCGACCGTCGCGGCGCGGGTCAAGGAATATGCCGAGCTGGGCATCGATACCTTCATCTTCTCCGGCTACCCGCACCTGGAAGAGTCGTACCGGGTGGCCGAGTTGCTGTTCCCGCACCTGGATGTGCAACGCCCGGAGCAAGCCAAGACCGGTGGTTATGTGAGCCCGTTTGGCGAAATGGTGGCCAACGACATCCTGCCCAAGTCCGTTGCGCAGAGCTGAGGGCCAGGCCATGAGTCGTGCAACTTCCAACAACCTTGGCCAGCGCCTGGCGCCATGGGCGCTGCCGGTACTGCTGCTGGCTGCCTGGCAGCTGGCGGTCAGCGCCGGCTGGCTGTCGACGCGTATCCTGCCGGCGCCCAGCGCCGTGGTCAGCGCCGGCGTCGAGCTGGTGCGCAGCGGCGAGATCTGGACCCACCTGGCCATCAGTGGCTGGCGTGCCGGGCTGGGCTTCGTCATCGGTGGCAGCATCGGCCTGGTGCTGGGCTTCATCACCGGCCTGTCGAACTGGGGCGAACGCCTGCTCGACAGCTCGGTGCAGATGATCCGCAACGTGCCGCACCTGGCGCTGATCCCGCTGGTGATCCTGTGGTTCGGTATCGACGAGTCGGCAAAGATCTTCCTGGTCGCGCTGGGCACGCTGTTCCCGATCTACCTGAACACCTATCACGGCATCCGCAACGTCGACCCGGCGCTGGTGGAGATGGCGCGCAGCTATGGCTTGTCCGGCTTCAGCCTGTTCCGCCAGGTGATCCTCCCCGGGGCATTGCCTTCGATCCTGGTGGGCGTGCGCTTTGCCCTGGGCTTCATGTGGCTGACCCTGATCGTTGCCGAAACCATTTCGGCCAATGCCGGCATCGGTTATCTGGCGATGAACGCCCGTGAATTCCTGCAGACCGACGTGGTGGTGCTGGCCATCGTCCTGTATGCCGTGCTCGGCAAGCTTGCCGACCTCGCCGCCCGCGGCCTGGAGCGTGTGTGGCTGCGCTGGCACCCGGCCTATCAAGTGGCTAAGAAGGAGGGCGCATGACCGTACTCAAGGAACAGCCGCCACGCCTGCTGCGTGGCATCCCGCTGGCTTCCAGCGGCCTGCGCAAGACCTTTGGCCAGCGCGAGGTACTGAAGGGTATCGAGCTGCATATTCCTGCCGGCCAGTTCGTCGCCATCGTCGGCCGTAGTGGCTGCGGCAAGAGCACCTTGCTGCGCCTGCTGGCCGGTCTCGACCAGCCCACTGCAGGCCAGTTGCTGGCCGGTGCCGCGCCGTTGGAGCAGGCCCGCGAAGAAACCCGCCTGATGTTCCAGGACGCGCGCCTGCTGCCATGGAAGAAGGTGATCGACAACGTTGGCCTGGGCCTGTCTGGCGACTGGCGCCCGCGTGCGCTGGAAGCGTTGGAGTCGGTTGGCCTGGCCGACCGCGCCAATGAATGGCCGGCGGCTTTGTCGGGCGGCCAGAAGCAGCGTGTGGCCCTGGCCCGGGCGCTGATTCACCAGCCGCGCCTGCTGCTGCTGGACGAGCCGCTCGGTGCGCTGGATGCATTGACCCGTATCGAGATGCAGCAACTGATCGAACGCCTGTGGCGTCAGCACGGCTTCACCGTGTTGCTGGTTACCCACGATGTCAGCGAGGCAGTCGCCGTGGCTGACCGGGTGATCCTGATCGAGGACGGCGAGGTCGGGCTCGACCTCACTGTCGACCTGGCACGGCCTCGGGCGCGTGGTTCGCACCGTCTGGCCGCGCTGGAAAGCGAAGTGCTCAACCGTGTTCTGTCGGCCCCGGGCGCTGCGCCCGAGCCGGATCCTGTAGCCCCTTTGCCCACGCAACTGCGTTGGGCGCACTGACTCACTTACCAGACTGAAGCCATAGAGAAGGAATCAAATCATGACCATCAAAGCCATCAACGTTCGCAACCAGTTCAAAGGCACCGTGAAGGAAATCCTGGAAGGCCCGGTACTGTCGGAAATCGACGTGCAGACCGCCTCGGGCATCGTCACTTCGGTCATCACCACCCGCTCCGTGCGTGAGCTGGAGCTGCAGGTGGGCAGTGAAGTGATTGCCTTCGTGAAGTCGACTGAAGTGTCCATCGCCAAGCTGTGATGGGTGTGGGCCATGGGGCTGCTTTGCAGCCCAATCGCCGGCAAGCCAGCTCCCACAGGTGCCCACAAGCTTCAGGCGTTGTGCTGTACCTGTGGGAGCTGGCTTGCCGGCGATGAGGCCATCAAATTTAACGCTTGGCCAGAAATGGCGGCAGATACAACCCCAGATACGCCTCGAACACTCGCTTGCCTTCCTCGGCCATGCGCGGGGTAATCGCCTCATGCAGCTGCACCGACCGCGCATACACCCGGTCGCTCAATTCCATGGCCAGGGCAAACACGTCCACATCCGCCGGCATCACTGGCAGATGAAAGTGCTGGTCGAACAACTTGTGCATCAAGTCGCCCAGTTCCATGTCGTGCTGCCGGTCGGCCTGCACCACTTCGCTCAGGCCATGCTGGGCCAGGATCAGTTGCCGCGCCGCGGCGTCCTCGTTGTAGATATCCAGCATGCGCTGCTCGATCAGCCGTGACAGTTCGTGCCAGGTGTTGAACGCACTGCTGTCGATCGGCGCGCTCAGCGCTTCACGAAAGGCCCGGTGTACATCGGCCGTCAACGCCTCCAGCAGCGCCGGCACGCTGGCGAAGAAGTGGTACACCGACGACGGTGGAATCTGCGCGCGCTCGGCCACGCTGTAGATCGACAGGCTCGCCACCCCCAGCTCGGCCAGCAACTCGCGTGCAGCCGCCAGGATCGCCTCGATCCTGGCCTGGCTGCTGGCGCGCGGCTTGCGCGGGGTGGCAGTGCGGGTCATCAGTTGCTGATCGCCAGGATGCTGGCCTGGTAGGCGCCGACGAACAGGTCGAAGTCGCCGACTTCCTGCTGTTCCAGGCGCGACTGCTCGGCCAGCGAGTCGCGGGCGAGGGTTTCGAAGGCCTGCTGGCGCTCGACCGGCAGTGGCTGTTCGCGGAAGGTTTCGGCGTGGATGCGGCTCTGGCGCAGGGAGAACTTGACGAAGCTTTCGTCATGCTCGGTCATGCGCGCCAGTACCTGGGCCGACGGGGTCAGCGAGGCGTCGTCGACCTTGGCCTGCTGGGCATCCAGGGCCTTGCCGTGTTCTGCGCCATCTTGCGCCTGGTCGAGCAGCTCGGCCAGTGGCCGAATACGCTCGATCAGTTCGCTGGCCCAGGCCTTCAGGCCGATTGGCTGGCCATTGCGGTGCAGTTCCAGGCCCGGGCGCCGGCCTTCCTTGACCACGGTCAGGAAGTTGTTGGTGCACTGGCCGCATTCGCCGTTGTCCAGCTGCGGGCTGTCTTCCAGCGCGCAGAACAGCAGGAACGCGTCGAGGAAGCGCGCCTCGGTCAGGTCGATGCCCACCGGCAGGAACGGGTTGATGTCCAGGCAACGCACTTCCACGTACTGCACGCCGCGCGAGGTCAGGGCCTGGATCGGCCGCTCGCCGGTGTAGGTGACGCGCTTGGGGCGAATGTTCGAGTAGTACTCGTTTTCGATCTGCAGGATGTTGGTGTTCAGCTGTACCCACTCGCCATCCACGTGCGTGCCGACTTCGACGTAAGGCGGGTAGGGCGTGCCCACCGCCTTGCGCAGGCTGTCGGTGTAGCTGGCCAGGTTGTTGTAGCACGGCGTGAGGCCGGCCTGGGCGTTGCTCTGGTAACCCAGGTCGCTCATGCGCAGGCTGGTGGCGTAGGGCAGGTACAGGGTTTCGGCGTCCAGCTCTTCGAGCTGGTGCGGGCGGCCACGCAGGAAGCCTTTGTCCAGGGCCGGCGAGGCGCCGAACAGGTACATCAGCAGCCAGCTGTAGCGGCGGAAATTGCGGATCAGCGCGATATAGGCCGACGACTGGTAGTCGCGGTCGCTCTCACTGCCGCCTTCTGCGGCGCGCAGCAACGGCCACAGCGCTTCGGGCAGCGAGAAGTTGTAATGGATACCGGCGATGCACTGCATGGTGCGGCCGTAGCGCAGGGCCAGGCCCTTGCGGTAGACGTGCTTGAGCTTGCCGATGTTCGAGCTGCCGTACTCGGCGATCGGGATGTCCTCCTCGGCCGGCAGCGTGCAGGGCATCGACGGGCTCCACAGGTATTCGTCGCCCAGCTTGCTGTAGACGAAACGGTGGGTCTCTTCGAGGCTTTCCAGCACCTTGGCCGGGTCGGGCAGGGCCGGGGTGATGAACTCCAGCAGCGACTCGGAATAATCGGTGGTGATCTGCTCGTTGGTCAGCGCCGATCCCAGGGCTTGCGGATGCGGGGTCTGGGCCAGGCGACCTTCGTCGGTCACGCGCAGGCATTCGCGCTCAATACCGTGCAGGCACTGCTTGAGCAGGGGGAGATTGGCGCCGAGCAGGCTCAGGCGGCGGTTGAGGAGGTCGCTCAAGATGTATTCCTTCACGCGTCAGTCGCCCCAATATGGGGGTAGAAAAGACGGTCTACAAGGGTAGTGGGAAAAGGAACTGGCGTTGTCGCCTGGTTTACGCGGTTCCGGCATTGCGCAGCGCCGACTTCGGGGGCCGCTTCGCAGCCCATCGCCGGCAAGCCGGGCTCCCACAGGTAAACCACGATATTCAGGCTTGTGGATTACCTGTGGGAGCCCTGCTTGCCGGCGATGGGGCGCGAAGCGGCCCCCGGCTGTTGCCGAAAATACCGCAGATACCGCTTGGTGAGCTAGAGAACCGCGAAGGTTCCTTGCGCTTTCGCCACCAGCTTGTCGCCCTGAACTACGTCGGCGTCGACCACCAGGGTGCGCCGCCCGGCGTGCAGCACACGGGCGGTGCACAGCACCTCGCCGTCACTGACGGCGCGCATGTAGTTGATCTTGCACTCGATGGTGACGCTTTGCTGGTCGAAGCCATGGCTGGCCGAGCAGGCCAGGCCCATGGCAATGTCCACCAGGCTGAAGATCGCCCCGCCGTGCAGCTTCTGGCCACGGTTGCGCAAGTGTGGCTCGAGCGCCAGGGCTACCTCGGCAACACCTGTTTCCAGGCGTTGCAGGCGGCAGCCGAGGAGCTGGCTGAAGGCGCTTTCGACGTATTCGCGTGGAACGTCCATCACTTCTTCTTCAGCTGCTTGGCGTTGGCGAACAGGGCGGCCATGGCGTTGTTGGCCGGTGCCGCAGTGGCGGTTTCGCGCTGGCGCGGCGCCTGCTGCTGGCGGTTGCCGCCATTGCCACGGTTACCACCGCGGTTGCCGTCTACCTTCTCGCCCGGGGTGTCGCTCATGCGCATGGACAGGCCGACGCGTTTGCGCGGGATGTCCACTTCCATGACCTTGACCTTGACCACGTCGCCGGCCTTGACCGCTTCACGTGGGTCCTTGATGAACTTCTCCGACAGCGCCGAGATGTGCACCAGGCCGTCCTGGTGCACGCCGATGTCGACGAAGGCACCGAAGTTGGTGACGTTGGTCACCACGCCTTCGAGGATCATGCCCGGTTCCAGGTCCTTGAGGTCCTCGACGCCGTCCTGGAAGGTGGCGGTCTTGAACTCGGGGCGTGGGTCGCGGCCTGGCTTGTCCAGTTCCTGCAGGATGTCGGTGACGGTCGGCAGGCCGAAGGTTTCATCGGTGAATTTCTTCGGGTCCAGGCGCTTGAGGAAGCTGCTGTCACCGATCAGCGAGCGGATGTCGCGGTCGGTGTCGGCGGCAATGCGCTGCACCAGCGGGTAGGCCTCGGGGTGAACCGCGGAGGCGTCCAGCGGGTTGTCGCCGTTCATCACGCGCAGGAAGCCGGCGGCCTGTTCGAAGGTTTTCTCACCCAGGCGGCTGACCTTTTTCAGCGCAGCACGAGTGGCGAACGGGCCGTTGGCATCGCGATGGGCGACGATGTTCTGCGCCAGGGTGGCGTTGAGGCCGGAGATGCGCGTCAGCAGCGCCACCGAGGCGGTGTTGACGTCCACGCCCACGGCGTTCACGCAGTCCTCGACCACGGCGTCCAGGCCGCGCGCCAGTTTCAGCTGGGACACGTCGTGCTGGTACTGGCCGACACCGATGGATTTCGGGTCGATCTTCACCAGCTCGGCCAGCGGGTCCTGCAGGCGGCGGGCAATCGACACGGCGCCACGGATCGACACGTCCAGGTCCGGGAATTCGCGGGCGGCCAGTTCCGATGCGGAATACACCGAAGCGCCGGCCTCGGAGACCATGATCTTGGTGATCTTCAGCGCCGGGTACTTCTTGACCAGCTCCGCCACCAGCTTGTCGCTTTCGCGGCTGGCGGTGCCGTTGCCGATGGCAATCAGCTCCACCGAGTGCTTGGCGCACAGTGCAGCCATGATCGAAATGGTGCGGTCCCAGTCGTTCTTCGGTGCGTGCGGGTAGACCGTGGTGTGGTCCAGCAGCTTGCCGGTGGCATCGACCACGGCGATCTTGCAGCCGGTGCGCAGGCCCGGGTCGAAGCCCAAGGTGGCACGCGGGCCGGCCGGGGCGGCCAGCAGCAGGTCGTGCAGGTTGTGGGCGAACACATTGATCGCCTCGCCTTCGGCGTTGTCGCGCAGCTCGCCGAACAGGTCGGTTTCCAGGTGGGTGTAGAGCTTGACCTTCCAGGTCCAGCGCACCACTTCGCCCAGCCACTTGTCGGCCGGGCGGTTGCGGTTCTCGATGCCGACGTGGTTGCCGATCATCAGTTCGCACGGGTGCAGGGTGCCGGGCAGTTCTTCGCCGACTTTCAGCGAGGCGCTCAGCACGCCTTCGTTACGCCCGCGGAAAATTGCCAGGGCGCGGTGCGACGGAGCGTTGCGCAGCAGTTCGTCATGGGCGAAGTAGTCGCGGAACTTGGCGCCTTCTTCTTCCTTGCCAGGCACGACGCGGGCGCTGAGCACCGACTCCTGCTTGAGGAAGCTGCGCAGCTTGTCGAGCAGGGCGGCGTCTTCGGCGAAGCGCTCCATGAGGATGTACTTGGCGCCTTCCAGCGCGGCCTTGACGTCGGCCACGCCCTTGTCGGCGTTGACGAAGCGTGCGGCTTCGCTTTCCGGGGCGAGGTCTGGGTTGTTGAACAGGCCGTCGGCCAGCTCGCCGAGGCCGGCTTCCAGGGCGATCTGGCCCTTGGTGCGGCGCTTCTGCTTGTACGGCAGGTACAGGTCTTCGAGGCGGGTCTTGGTATCGGCCAGCTTGATCTCGCGGGCCAGTTCCGGGGTCAGCTTGCCCTGCTCCTCGATGCTGGCGAGGATGCTGGCGCGGCGCTCGTCGAGTTCGCGCAGATAGCGCAGGCGCTCTTCCAGATGGCGCAGCTGGGTGTCGTCCAGGCTACCGGTCACTTCCTTGCGGTAGCGGGCGATGAAGGGCACGGTCGAGCCTTCGTCCAACAGGCCCACGGCCGCCTCGACCTGCTGGGGGCGTACGCCCAGTTCCTCGGCGATACGGCTGTTGATGCTGTCCATGTAAACCACCTGACATTTGTGAATACGGGGGTCGCCTGTGGGCCTGTCGCCCGGCGGCGCTGGATGAAAGCCGCGCATTATACCCATCGCAAACGGCTTGCGGTGATGGCGCCCGGCCAGCCGGAACTGGCGCCGGGGGAAAAATCTGCTAACAATGCTCACGCAACGTGCAGCAATGGCTACGCCATAATGCGCGGCGATATCAGAGGAGTTATTCATGACCGGCACGCCAAACACCGCTGAAGGTGACAAGATTCTCATCGTCGACGACGACCCGGGGCTGAGCAGCCTGCTGGAACGTTTCTTCACCAGCAAGGGCTACCGTGCCCGTGCGGTGCCCAACACCGAGCAGATGGACCGCCTGCTGCAGCGTGAGGTGTTCAACCTGGTGGTGCTCGACCTGATGCTGCCCGGCGAGGATGGCCTGTCGGCGTGCAAGCGCCTGCGCCAGCAGAACAACCAGATCCCGATCATCATGCTTACCGCCAAGGGCGACGAGCTCAGCCGTATCAAGGGCCTGGAGCTGGGCGCCGACGACTACCTGGGCAAGCCGTTCAACCCGGACGAGCTGATGGCCCGGGTCAAGGCCGTGCTGCGTCGCCAGGCACCGAGCGTGCCGGGTGCGCCTGGAAGCGAAGACGAGTCGGTCACCTTCGGCGACTACGAGCTGTCGCTGGCCACCCGCGAACTCAAGCGTGGCGACGAAGTGCACATGCTCACCACCGGCGAGTTCGCCGTGCTCAAGGCGCTGGTGATGCACGCACGCGAGCCGCTGACCCGCGACAAGCTGATGAACCTGGCGCGTGGCCGCGAATGGGATGCGCTGGAACGCTCCATCGACGTGCAGATTTCGCGTCTGCGCCGCATGATCGAGCCGGACCCGTCCAAGCCGCGTTATATCCAGACCGTGTGGGGCGTGGGCTACGTGTTCGTGCCGGACGGAAACGCCGGTAAATGATGCCGCGCCGTCGATGAAAACACCGCTCTGGTTTCCGCAAAGTTTCTTCGCCCGCACCCTGTGGCTGGTGTTGATCGTCGTCCTGTTCTCCAAGGCCTTGACCCTGGTCTACCTGTTGATGAACGAGGACGTGCTGGTCGACCGTCAGTACAGCCACGGTGTTGCGCTGACCCTGCGCGCCTATTGGGCGGCCGACGAAGAAAACCGCGACAAGATCGCCGAAGCGGCAGGCCTTATCCGGGTCACCGGCTCGGGCGTGCCCGAGGGTGAGCAGCACTGGCCCTACAGCGAAATCTACCAACGGCAGATGCAGGCCGAGTTGGGCGAAGACACCGAGGTACGGCTGCGCATTCATGCGCCGCCGGCGTTGTGGGTCAATGCGCCGAGCCTGGGCCCGGGCTGGTTGAAGGTACCGCTGTACCCGCATCCGCTGCGTGGGCAGAAGATCTGGAACGTGCTGGGTTGGTTCCTGGCCATCGGCCTGTTGTCCACAGCTTCGGCCTGGATCTTCGTGCGCCAGCTGAACCAGCCGCTCAAACGCCTGGTGTTCGCCGCCCGGCAGTTGGGCCAGGGTCGCAGCGTGCGCCTGCCGATCAGCGACACGCCCAGCGAGATGACCGAGGTGTACAAGGCCTTCAACCAGATGGCCGAGGATGTCGAGCAAGCCGGGCGCGAGCGCGAGCTGATGCTGGCCGGGGTTTCCCACGACCTGCGCACACCGCTGACGCGCCTGCGCCTGTCATTGTCGTTGCTGGACAGCGACAGCGAACTGAGTGACGACATGGTCCGCGATATCGAGGACATGGACGCGATCCTGGACCAGTTCCTGGCCTTTATCCGCGATGGCCGTGACGAGCCGGTTGAGGAGGTCGACCTGGCCGACCTGGTGCGCGAAGTGGTGGCGCCGTACAACCAGCCGGAAGAACGGGTGCGGCTGTGCCTGGAGCCGATCCCACCGTTCCCGCTGCGCCGGGTTTCGCTCAAGCGCATGCTGGGCAACCTGATCGGCAATGCCCTGCACCACGCCGGCAAGGGGGTCGAGGTGGCCGCCTATGTGTCGGGCGACGAGAGTGCGCCGTATGTGGTGCTGAGCGTGCTGGACCGCGGGACGGGGATCGACGAGTCGGAGCTGGAGACCATCTTCAACCCGTTCATTCGTGGTGACCGGGCCCGGGGTGGCAAGGGCACCGGGCTGGGGCTGGCGATCGTCAAGCGGATTGCAGCGCAGCATGGTGGGAATGTGGAACTGCGCAACCGCTCTGGTGGCGGGATCGAGGCGCGGGTACGGTTGCCTTTGGGGCTGTTGCTGCCGCGTAATGCTGTATGAATCTGGTTGGCCGCACCGGCCCTATCGCCGGCAAGCCAGCTCCCACAGGTAATCCACAAGCCTGAAGGTCGTGGTAATCCTGTGGGAGCTGGCTTGCCGGCGATAGGGCCGGTACAGGCTTGAATCAGCCCTTACCCTTGGTCCGAGTCTGATTAGGCCCACCATTCTTCTCCAGATGCTCGATGATCATGGCGGCCACGTTCTTGCCGGTGGTCACTTCAATCCCCTCCAGCCCCGGCGACGAGTTCACCTCCATCACCAGCGGCCCGTGGTTGGAGCGCAGGATATCCACACCCGCCACACTCAAGCCCATCACCTTGGCCGCGCGAATGGCGGTCATGCGTTCTTCCGGGGTGATCTTGATCAGGCTGGCCACCCCACCGCGGTGCAGGTTGGAGCGGAATTCCCCCGGCTTGGCCTGGCGCTTCATCGACGCGATGACCTTGTCGCCGACCACGAAGCAGCGGATATCCGCGCCACCCGCTTCCTTGATGTATTCCTGCACCATGATGTTCTGCTTCAACCCCATGAACGCCTCGATCACCGATTCGGCGGCCTTGGTGGTTTCGCACAGCACCACGCCGATGCCCTGTGTGCCTTCCAGCACCTTGATCACCAGCGGGGCGCCGTTGACCATCTGGATCAGGTCGGGGATGTCGTCCGGCGAGTGGGCGAAGCCGGTAATCGGCAGGCCGATGCCGCGCCGCGACAGCAGTTGCAGCGAGCGCAGCTTGTCACGGGAGCGGGCTATCGCTACCGACTCGTTGAGCGGATACACGCCCATCATCTCGAACTGGCGCAGCACCGCGCAGCCATAGAAGGTCACCGAGGCACCGATGCGCGGGATCACTGCGTCGAAGCCTTCCAGCGGCTTGCCGCGGTAGTGGATCTGCGGCTTGTGGCTGGCAATGTTCATGTAGGCCCGCAGGGTATCGATCACCACCATTTCGTGGCCCCGCTGGGTACCGGCTTCGACCAGGCGGCGGGTGGAATACAGACGCGGATTGCGCGACAGCACAGCGATCTTCATGCAGCACCTGTGGCAGTAGAAAGGGTGGCCGGGAAGGCCGGTTTGTCTTGTACGTATTTGAGGCCAGGGTTGACCACCAGCTGGCCATGGATCAGGGCCTTGGAACCCAGCAACAGGCGATAACGCATGTTCTTGCGGCAGGCCAGGGTGAACTCCACCTCCCACACACCATCGCCCAGGGCCAGTGACGTGCGGATGACATAGCGGGTCTGGGCCTGGCCATTGGAGCTCTTGATGGTTTTCATGGTCACCAGCGGTGCCTCGCAGCGGCGGTGGCGCAACTGCACCACCGAGCCCAGGTGTGCGGTGAAACGGACCCAGGGCTGGCCGTCGCGCTCGAACGGTTCCACCTCGGTGGCGTGCAGGCTGGAGGTGCTGGCGCCAGTGTCGATCTTGGCGCGCAGCCCGGCCACGCCAAGGTCGGGCAGGGCGACCCACTCGCGCAGGCCGATCACAGTCAAATGGTCAAATGTCTTCACGGAACGCACCCTGCGGATGAGGTGGTGAACTGTAAGCACGGCGGGGATTTTTTGCATCCGATCGTTACGGTAGTACAGTTCGATGAAACACAGCGTTCGAGGTAACGGGATGGCACAAAAAGCCGAAGACGACGACAAGGTCCGCCTGGACAAATGGCTGTGGGCGGCACGCTTCTACAAGACCCGCGCGCTGGCCAAGGCGGCGATCGAGAGCGGCAAGGTGCATTGCCGGGGTGAGCGCTGCAAGCCGGGCAAGGAGCCGCGGGTGGGTGACGAGTTCGTGCTGCGCACCGGGTTCGACGAGCGCACCGTGGTGGTGAAGGCTCTGTCGGTAGTGCGGCGTGGGGCGCCAGAGGCGCAGACGTTGTACGAAGAGACCGAGGACAGCGTGCGCCGGCGTGAGCAGGCGGCGGAACTGCGCAAGGCCGGGGCGATGGGCGTGACCACCGATGGGCGGCCGACCAAGAAGCAGCGGCGGCAGATTCACCAGTTGCATGGGAGCTTCGAATAGCCGGGGCCGCTTTGCGGCCCATCGCCGGCAAGCCAGCTCCCACAGGTACTGCGCAAGCCTTGAAACTTGTGCAAACCCTGTGGGAGCCGGCTTGCCGGCGATGAGGCCACGGCAGCCAGCACAAGCCCTGAGGCCTGCGCCCCCCTGTAGGAGCGGCCTTGTGTCGCGATGGGCTACGCAGTAGCCCCAAGGATCTAGCGGGTCACCGCCAAGCGCCCGACCAACGGTAACTTGGCCGCTATCGCGAACAACGGCGCCGTCCAGCGCATCAGAACCGCACTCCCCTTGGCCGCCAGCGGCGTGTAGCAGCTCCAGCCCAACGCCAGCACTGCCATCAGCAGCCCGCCGATGTAGTCATCCTGCCCCCAGTGGGCACCGGCCACCAGGCGCGGCAACATGAACAACACCGCCAGCCCCCAGACCACCAGATACTGCACCAGGCGGCGGCTGAACACGCTCATGAACAGCGCCCAGACCAGCAGCACCGAGGCATGATCCCCCGGGAAACTCTTGCTGGAACGGTCCTTGAGCTCCCAGGCCGCCTCCAGGTTCGGATAGTAGTCGCTGAGGTGCACCACCTCGTCGAACATCATCGACGGGCTCTTGTGCTGCCAGCCGGCTGCATCCACCCACTTGGAAAACAGCGCGCGAATCACCACTAAGAGGATTAGCGTGACCAGGAAGCCGAAAAAGGCCTGGCGCACCTGGGTTGCCTTGAACACCCAGTCGCCACGGATAAGCACTGCCAGAAGGATCAGGCCGACGACGATGTCGAATGGGCGCAGGCTACCGACGGTCCAGATGTAGCGCCAGGTGGTGTTGTCGGCCAGCGGCGCATTCAGGCTGTGGAACAGCCACTCGTCGAAAGTCAGGCACAAGATCTGGCCAATGGGCCATAACCAGAAACACAGTAGAGCGATAGGAAGCAGCGTACAGGCTGCCAATGGCCCCCAGGACCACCTTGCTTGGAACAGTGGTCGATTGTCCATAAAATACCTCTATTGCAAACAGGAATCGGAGCGCCTTGTGAGCGCTCTGTCACGGGGTTCTCGGATGTTTTTCGACAACCCTTGTAACCATTTTGTCATCATTTTCAGATAGCCAAAACCTATGAGCGACTTGCCTGATACCGATTTCACCCAACGTTTCATCTTCGACGAGCGCGATGTGCGCGGCGAGTGGGTGTCTCTCGATGACAGCTACGCCGCGGTGCTGGCGCGTCATGAGTACCCGCAGCCGGTGCAGGCACTGCTGGGCGAGCTGATGGCCGCCACCGCATTGCTGGTGGGGGCGCTGAAGTTCGACGGCCTGCTGATTCTGCAGGCGCGTTCCGCAGGGCCGATCCCGCTGTTGATGGTCGAATGTTCTGGTGACCGGGACATCCGTGGCATGGCCCGCTACGAAGCGGACCAGATCCCGGCGGATGCGACCCTGTCGCAGCTGATGCCCGACGGCCACCTGACCCTGACCATCGATCCGGTCAAGGGCCAGCGCTACCAGGGCACTGTCGACCTCGACGGCGCCACCCTGTCGGAGTGCTTCACCAACTACTTCGTCCAGTCGCAACAGCTCAACACGCGCTTCTGGCTCAACGCCGAAGGCGGCAAGGCCCGTGGCCTGCTGCTGCAGCAACTGCCGCGCGATCGCCAGCCGGACGATGAAGAGCGTGAAGAAAGCTGGCAGCACGTTGTGGCATTGGCCACCACGCTCAAGGCTGATGAGTGGGCGCTGGACAACGAAACCCTGCTGCACCGCCTGTACCACGAAGATGCCGTGCGCCTGTTCGATATCCAGCCGCTGCGCTTCAATTGCAGCTGCTCTCGCGAACGTTCCGGCAATGCGCTGGTCAGTTTGGGCGAGCACGATGCCAAGGCGCTGGTGGAAGAATGCGGCGGGCAGGTGGAGATCGATTGCCAGTTCTGCAACGAGCGCTATTTCTTCGACGCCAGCGATGTGGCGCAACTGTTTGCCGGTGGCGGCACTGACGTAGCCTCAGAAACTCGTCACTGAAACGTTTAACTACAGGACAATCTCCTGTCGAATTGCGCAAAAGCGCAGTTCTGACAGGAGGGGCCTACTTTTTTTGGGCGTTTCTGGCATAATCCGGCCACTTTTTTCGCTGTAGTAGTTTTTTCAAGACAACTACAAAACGTTTGGAGCACTCGGCCTCGGGCCGGATGGGGTATCTCATGACGCAAGCCAACAACACCGTGTACACCGACCTGAGCGTCGATGAGCTGGTAAAAGAAGCGCTGCAACGCGGTGAAGGCGTACTAGCCGATACTGGCGCACTGGTCGTGGAGACCGGTCACCGTACTGGCCGTTCGCCGGCTGACCGTTTCATCGTCGAAGAGCCTTCCACCCAGGACGCCATTTCCTGGGGCCCGATCAACCGCAAGTTCCCGGCCGACAAGTTCGATGCCCTGTGGGACCGCGTCGAGGCGTTCAACAACGCCCAGGATCACTTCGTTTCCTACGTTCACGTAGGGGCTGCCGCCGAGCACTACCTGCCGGTGAAGATGACCACCCAGACTGCCTGGCAGAACCTGTTCGGCCGTTGCCTGTTCATCAACCCGGAGCAGTACAACCCGGCAGGCCGTGGCGAGTGGCAGGTCCTCAACGTCGCCAACTTCGTGTGCGAGCCTGAGCGTGACGGCACCAACTCCGATGGTTGCGTGATCATCAACTTCGCCCAGAAGAAGGTGTTGATCGCTGGCATGCGCTACGCCGGCGAAATGAAGAAAGCCATGTTCTCGGTGCAGAACTTCCTGCTGCCGGCTGCCGACGTGCTGCCAATGCACTGCGCGGCAAACATCGGCGAACAAGGCGATGTGACCCTGTTCTTCGGCCTGTCCGGCACCGGCAAGACCACCCTGTCGGCCGACGAAAGCCGTTACCTGATCGGTGACGACGAGCACGGCTGGGGCGAGGGCGTGGTCTTCAACATCGAAGGCGGCTGCTACGCCAAGTGCATCGACTTGTCCGAGAAGAACGAGCCGGTCATCTGGAAAGCCATCAAGCATGGCGCCGTGCTGGAAAACGTCGTACTCGACGCCAACAAGCACGCCGACTACACCGATGTCAGCCTGACCCAGAACAGCCGTGCGGCCTACCCGCTGGAGCACGTTGCCAAGCGTTCCGAAGCGAACCTGGGCGGCGAGCCGAACGCAGTCATCTTCCTGACCTGCGACCTGACTGGTGTTCTGCCTCCGGTTTCGATCCTGAACAACGAGCAGGCGGCCTACCACTTCCTGTCCGGCTACACCGCGCTGGTCGGTTCCACCGAAATGGGATCGGGCAGCGGCATCAAGTCGACCTTCTCCACCTGCTTCGGCGCACCGTTCTTCCCGCGCCCGGCTGGCGAGTACGCCGAGCTGCTGATCAAGCGTATCAAGGGCTTCGACTCGAAGGTCTACCTGGTCAACACCGGCTGGACCGGCGGTGGCTACGGCGTTGGCAAGCGCTTCAGCATCCCGACCACCCGTGCCGTGATCGCTGCGATCCAGAGCGGCGCGCTGATCGGTGCCGAAACCGAGCACCTGGACATCATCAACCTGGACGTGCCGAAGGCCGTTCCGGGCGTTGATACCGAGCTGCTCAACCCGCGCACCAACTGGGCTGACAAGGCTGCCTACGACGAGGCCGCCAAAGGCCTGGCCAAGCTGTTCATCGAAAACTTCAAGAAGTTCGAAGTTTCCGACGCCATCAAGGCCGCTGGCCCACAGCTGTAAGCTGAGCTTACCTGTAACGAAAGGCCGCCCCAACGGGCGGCCTTTTCATTTTCTACTGCCTGTACCGGCCTCTTCGCGGCTAAAGCCGCTCCCACAGGTACACCACCAACGTTGAATGCAGTGCAGTACCTGTGGGAGCGGCTTTAGCCGCGAAGAGGCCGGCACAAGCAGCGGAAATCCGGTTTTTCTGTTTCACTGTCAGCATCCATTGCGAAGACAAGAGCCAGCCAGATGACCGAATCCCCTCAGCGCACTGCCTTCTCCCACTTCCACCCCATCCTCACCCGCCCCCAGGACAATGACCTGAACGGCCACATCGCCGGTGCCACCGTGCATGGCTTCTTCGAAACCGCCATCCAGGCGTTCCTCGTCGAACAGGCCGACCTGGACCTGCGTGACGGCGAGCTGGCGGCCTTCGTGGTCAGTTCGGCGGCGGATTTCTACGCGCTGCCAGGCTTCCCGGACGTGCTGGAAGTGGGGCTGGGGGTGGCACGCCTGGTGGGCAGTACGGTGGAGTACCGCCTGGCCCTGTTCCGCCCAGGCGAGCCGGAGGCGTGTGCGGCAGGCACGGTGGTGCAGGTGTTCATCGAACGCGCCAGTGGCCGGCCAGTGGCATTGCCAGAAGCGCTGCAGGTGATCCTGTCTGGTTTGCTGCTGGAACAGCAGGCATAAAAAAGCCCCGCTGGCAGGGGCGGGGCTTTTGTTGCCGGGGCAAGGCCCTCAGGCGTTAGTCGCGCCAGTGGCGCTTGTGCTTGCGATGGCCGTAGTGGTGGCCACGGTCCCAGTGGCGGCGGTCGTCGTCATAACCACGACGGTAGCGGCGGCCTTCGTGGTAATCGTCTCTGTCGGCCTCTTTACCCATGTAGTTACCCAGTGCGCCACCGGCACCACCGCCGGCTGCTGCGCCAATGTAGCTACCGGTAGTGCCGCCCACGGAGCGGCCGACCACGTTACCGCCTGCTGCGCCCAGCGCGCCGCCGATAGCGGCTTCCCCACGTTGACGCTTGTCGGCACCCAGGGCACCGCCAGCCGCGCCGCCCAGACCGGCACCAATGGCGCCGCCGGTGCTACCACCGATGGAGTTGCCCACCACGGAGCCCAGTACCCCACCCAATGCGCCGCCAATGCCGGCCTCGGTGGTGCCGCCTGCCATGGCAACGCCGCTGAGCAAGCTGAAAGACAACAACAGTATCGAGGAGTACTTCTTCATCAAGAGAGCCTCATAAGGATGACGAGGCGATTTTTGAGCCTTGCAGGCACGCCTGGCAACGGAAATCCGACGAGTAACACGAGTTGTACACAATTCTCTAACTTACTGTATTTACTGTGAAACTTTATCGTTTTTTCGCTGTCTGAGACCTTTATGACGAAGCCCTGAACCGCTATGGAACAGGGCTTTTTTATTTTTGCGCAGGGGCTTCCGGCCTCTTCGCGGGTAAACCCGCTCCCACAGGGATACCACCGCTCTCAGTCCTTGAGTTGCCTCTGTGGGAGCGGGTTTACCCGCGAAGAGGCCAACACCGTTCCTACAGGATGCGCCCGTCGTCCCGCGCCCGCTCCAGCTTGATGGCGATGAACTTCGACGTCGGCGTATGGCTGCCGTCGCCAATGCTTTCCAGTGGCACCAGCGGGTTCACCTCCGGGTAGTACGCCGCCGCCTGCCCGGCCGGGATGTCGAAGGCCAGCAGGGTGAAGCCGTGCACACGGCGCACATGCTCATCCCCCCACAACGACACGATGTCGACCTGCTGCCCCGGCTGGAAGCCCAGGCGGATGATGTCGGCTTCGTTGGCGAACAGCACCTCGCGCTGGCCACGCACGCCGCGGTAGCGGTCGTCCAGGCCGTAGATGGTGGTGTTGTACTGATCGTGCGAGCGCATCGATTGCATGATCAGGTCAGGTACCTGGCCGCTGGCGCGTACACGCTCGTCGAGCAGCGTGTCGGGCAGCAGGTTGGCCTTGAAGTTGGCGCGGCCGGTGCTGGTATTCCATTCGCGGCTGGCAGCGCTGTTGCCCAGGTAGAAACCGCCCGGCTCGCGCAGGCGCTGGTTGAAGCCGCTGAAGCCAGCGATGGTGTCGCCGATCAGCTCGCGGATACGGTCGTAGTCAGCCACCAGCCAGTGCCAGTCCACGGGCTTCTTGCCCAAGGTGGCGGCGGCGATACCGGCGATGACCGCCGGCTCCGAGCGCATCTGCGTCGACAGCGGCTTCAGCTGGCCATTGGAGGCGTGGACCATGCTGAACGAGTCCTCTACCGTTACCGCCTGTGGCCCTTCTGCCTGCAGGTCGATGTCGGTGCGCCCCAGGCACGGCAGGATCAGTGCCTGCTTGCCGTGCACCAGGTGGCTGCGGTTGAGCTTGGTGCTGATGTGCACGGTCAGCTCGCAGTTGCGCAGTGCCTGGGCGGTGCGCTCGGTGTCTGGCGTTGCCTGGGCGAAGTTGCCGCCCAGGCCGATGAACACCTTGGCCCGGCCGTCGAGCATGGCGTGGATCGCCTCGACAGTGTTGTGGCCGTTGTGCCGGGGCACGGGGAAGCCGAAGCGCTGCTCGATGGCGTCCAGCAGGGCCACCGGCGGGCGCTCGTTGATGCCCATGGTTCGGTCACCCTGCACGTTGCTGTGACCACGCACCGGGCACAAGCCTGCGCCTGGCACGCCGATATTGCCGCGCAGCATCTGCAGGTTGACGATTTCCTGGATGGTCGGCACCGAGTGGCGGTGCTGGGTAATGCCCATCGCCCAGCACATGATCACCCGCTTGCCACGGCAGTACATGCGCGCGGCCAGTTCGATGTCGGCCAGCGCCAGGCCGGACTGGGCCTGGATGTGCTCCCACGGGGTGGCATCCACTACCGCCAGGTAGTCGTCGACGCCATGGCCATGTTCGGCGATGAAGGCGTGGTCGAAGACTGCCGGTTCGCCGTTGGCCTGGGCTTCGCGTTCCCATTGCAGGACGAACTTGGCCATGCCGCGCAGCAGCGCCATGTCGCCGCCCAGGGCCGGGCGGAAGAATGCGGTGTTGGTCGGCCGGTCGCTGTTGGTCAGCATTTCCAGCGGGTTCTGCGGGTGCTGGAAGCGCTCCAGGCCACGCTCCTTGAGCGGGTTGATGCACACCACCTGGGCGCCGCGCTTTACCGCATCGCGCAGCGGGTCGAGCATGCGCGGGTGGTTGGTACCGGGGTTCTGGCCCCAGACGAAAATCGCGTCGGCGTGCTCGAAGTCGTCGAAGGTGACGGTGCCCTTGCCGACCCCGACGCTTTGCCCCAGGGCCACGCCGCTGGCCTCGTGGCACATGTTCGAGCAGTCGGGGAAGTTGTTGGTGCCGTAGGCCCGCACGAACAGTTGGTACAGGTACGCTGCTTCGTTGCTGGCGCGCCCCGAAGTGTAGAACTCGGCCTGGTCAGGGCTGGCCAGCTTGTTCAGTTCGCGGGCGATCAGGGTGAAGGCGGCGTCCCAGCTGATCGGCTGGTAGCGGTCGCTGGGCGCGTCGTAGACCATCGGCTCGGTCAGGCGCCCCTGGTACTCCAGCCAGTAGTCGCTCTGCTGCAGTAGCGAAGTGACGCTGTAGCGGGCGAAAAAGGCGGCATCGACGCGGCGCTTGGTCGCCTCCCAGTTCACTGCCTTGGCACCGTTCTCGCAGAACTTGACCATGCCGCTTTCCGGCGAGTCGCCCCAGGCGCAGCCGGGGCAATCGAAGCCGCCGTTCTGGTTGGTCTTGAGCAGCGCGCGAATGTTCTTCAGCGCGTTATCGCTGCCAACCCAGGCCTTGGCCACGCTGCGCAGCGCGCCCCAGCCACCGGCGGGGCCGTGGTAGGGCTTGTAGCGAGGGGAGGAGGCTGGGGCGTTGTCCGGGAGGTGTTGGTACGAGGTCACGACTGTTACGACTCCGCCGCTGGGCTGTAGACCCGCGGTGCGCTGTGCTTGGGCAGATGGATAAGGTTGAGGTTGTGCTTGCGCGCCCATTGCAGGGCAAGGCCGGTGGGCGCCGACAGGCTGACCAGGGTCTGGATACCGGCCCGCAGCACCTTCTGGATCAGCTCCAGGCTGCATCGGCTGGTGACGATGGCCAGGCCACCCTGGCTGTCGATGCCTTGGCGCAGCAAAGCGCCGATCAGCTTGTCGAGGGCGTTGTGCCGGCCGATGTCTTCGCGGCCGAGCAGCAGTTCGCCGTGGCGGTCCATGAACAGCGCCGCATGCACCGCGCCGCAGTGCTGGCCGAGGGGCTGGAAGGCATCGATACGCTCACGCAGGCCGACCAGCCATTGCGCCGGTGGCAAGGGTGCGCCAGGCAACTTGGCCAGCTCTGGCAGTGCCTGCTCCAGCGCTTCGACCCCGCACAGGCCGCAACCACTGGTGCCGGCCAGCTGGCGGCGCTGGTTTTTCAGGTTCCAGAACGCACGGCTGGAAATCTCCAGGTCGGCATACATTGCCGAGCCGCTGCCGGAGAGTTTCAGGTCGTAGATTTCCGTGGTGCCTTCCACTATGCCGCTGCCGACACTGAAGCCGACGGCGAAGTCTTCCAGGTCGGTTGGGCTGACCAGCATCACCGCCTGGTTCAGGCCGTTGTAGACAATGGCCAGGGCCACTTCTTCGGCCAGGGGCGTGCTGTCGCGTCTGGCGTCATTGAGCTGGACGTAATCGTAGGTGTTGCTGGCGGCGGGCATGGTCAAGGGCGATGAGGCCGCGCAGACCGGAGGTTTGCTGTTCATCGGGGCTGACTTTTCATCGGGGCTATCGGCAGCTTTCAGATAGCACAAGCCTAGGCGTGCGGGCCGGCGGCGTCTAATCGCTAGGGTCTATGCCTTGATAGACCGCGTCGATTGGTCGCATGGGGGCGGTAGGGGAAAAGCTGGCCTAGACTGCTGTGTCCGAGGTTTCGTCAACAAGGAGAGCGCTATGAGCTTGTTCAGTTTCGTCAAGGAAGCGGGCGAGAAGTTGATCGACCTGCTGACCCCCGGCAATGCCAATGCCGAAGAGCAGCTGAAGAAACACGTGGAAAGTGTCGGCCTGGGCAACCCGAATATCACGGCCACTGTAGAGGGAGACACGATCATCCTCAAGGGTGAGGTGGCCAGCCAGGAGGAGAAGGAGAAGATCATCCTGGCGGCGGGCAACGTCGCTGGCGTGGCCAGTGTCGATGACCAGATCACCGTGACCGGACCGGTGGCCCAGGCCGCGCGGTTCGTGACGGTGGAGAAGGGTGATACGTTGAGCGCCATTTCGAAGAAGGTGTATGGCGACCCCAACAAGTATCAGAAGATCTTCGAGGCCAACAAACCGATGCTCAAGCACCCGGACAAGATCTATCCGGGGCAGGTGTTGCGTATTCCTGACTGATCTCTGCAGCCTGTACCGGCCCTATCGCCGGCAAGCCAGCTCCCACAGGATTACCACAGGCCTGAGGACCTGCGAGGTATCTGTGGGAGCTGGCTTGCCGGCGATAGGGCCCTCACAGGCCTACCAATAATTCCCGGTAATCCTCCACCGCCGCAAACTCCTCGGTATCCCGCGGCCCTGCCTGGCTATCCGGCTGGCGCACCGCCAGCAGATGCCCCACGCCAAACCGTCGCGCACTACGCAGAATCGCCAGGGTGTCATCGATGAACAGGCTGCGCTCCGGTTCAAAGCCGATGTCCGCCTGCAACGCGTCCCAAAACTGCGGGCTTTCCTTCGGGTAGCCATAGTCATGCGAGCTGATCAGCCGTTCGAAATACGGCGCCAGCTCCACCCGCTCCAGCTTCAGCGACAGCGAATCCCGGTGCGCATTGGTGATCATCACCACGCGCTTGCCCGCGTCGCGGATCGCGGCAAGGAAAGTATCGGCATCCGGGCGCAGGGCGATCAGGTCGGCGATTTCCTGTTTCAGCTCGCGGATCGGCAGCCGCAGTTCGCGGCTCCAGAAGTCCAGGCAATACCAGTTCAGCGTGCCGGCATTGCGTTCGAACAGCGGCTGCAGCTCCATTTCTGCCATGGCCCGGCTCACCCCGTGCAGCTCGGCATAGCGCTGGGGCAGGTGGTCCAGCCAGAAGCGGTTGTCGTAATGCAGGTCAAGCAGGGTGCCATCCATGTCCAGCAGGACGGTATCGATGGCAGACCAGGGAAGAACAGGCATGGGAAACTCTCGATCAGTCGGCAAGCCACGGTATAGTAACCCGTTCACGCCAAGGAGCCGCCCCATGCGCCAGAAACCCACCGTCCTCAGCCGCGAAATCGTCGCCAGCAGCCGTCTGTTTCGCGTCGAAGCCGTGCAATTGCGCTTCAGCAATGGCAACGAACGCACCTACGAGCGGCTGGTGGGCCGGGGCAATGGCTACGGGGCGGTGATGATCGTGGCCATGCTCGACGCCGAGCACGCGGTGCTGGTGGAGGAATACTGCGGCGGCACCGACGAATACGAGCTGTCGTTGCCCAAGGGCCTGATCGAGCCGGGCGAGGACGTGCTGGCGGCAGCCGACCGGGAGCTCAAGGAAGAGGCCGGTTTTGGCGCGCGCCAGCTGGAGCACCTGACCGAGCTGTCGCTGTCGCCGGGCTACATGAGCCAGAAGATCCAGGTGGTGCTGGCCAGCGATCTCTACGAGGAGCGCCTGGAGGGCGACGAGCCGGAGCCGATGCGGGTCGACAAGGTCAACCTGCGCGAACTCTCGGCCCTGGCCATGCACCCGCAGTTCACCGAGGGGCGTGCCCTGGCGGCGCTGTACCTGGCGCGTGACCTGCTGATTCAGCGGGGGCTGCTGGAAGCATGAACGACCTGCAATTGATGCACGAAGTGGTCAAGCTGGCCCTGTTGGCGGGCGAAGCGATCTTGCCGTTCTGGCGCGCCGATGTGGCCGTGACCAACAAGGCCGACGATTCGCCGGTCACCGCCGCCGACCTGGCAGCACACCGGGTGATTGCCGATGGCCTGCTGGCGCTGGCGCCGCAGATCCCGGTGCTGTCTGAAGAGGACTGCAACATTCCGCTGGCCGAACGTCAGGGTTGGAGCCGCTGGTGGCTGGTCGATCCGCTGGACGGCACCAAGGAATTCATTGCCGGCAGCGAAGAGTTCACGGTCAACATCGCCCTGGTCGAAAACGGCGAGGTGGTGTTTGGCGTGGTGTCGATGCCGACCAACGGGCGCTGCTACTTCGGTGGTCGCGGGTTGGGCGCCTGGCGTGCGGAAGCGGGTGAGGCCGCCCAGGCGATCCAGGTACGCAACGCGCCGCCGGCGGGTGGGCGTTTCACCGTGGTTGCCAGCCGTCGCCATTCCAGCCCGGAACAGGAAGCCTTGTTGGCCGGGTTGGGGGCTGCGGTGGGTGAGCTGGAGCTGGCCAATATCGGCAGTTCGCTGAAGTTCTGCCTGTTGGCCGAGGGCAGCGCCGATTGCTATCCGCGCCTGGCACCGACTTCGCAGTGGGATACCGCGGCGGCGCAGGGCGTGGTGGAAGGGGCTGGTGGGGAGGTAATCGGGCTGGATGGCTTGCCGTTCCGGTACCCGGCGCGGGAGTCGTTGCTCAACCCGCATTTCCTGGCGTTGCCGGCAAATGCTGCTTGGCGCCAAGCCTTCCTGAGCCTGATCTGACGGGTATCATCACACTCTGTTGGAGCTCAGGATTTCAGCTTCGCCGCCTATATCGCCGGGGCCGCTTTGCGGCCCATCGCCGGCAAGCCAGCTCCCACAAGTACTGCGCAGACCTTCAGCATGGCGCTGCACCTGTGGGAGCTGGCTTGCCGGCGATGGGCTGCGCAGCAGACCCAACAGCACTAACTGACTGGCATCAGTACTTGCCCGCGGTCAGCGGTGCAGCACGTACTGGCCGCTGAAGGTAACAGCAGGCTCGTCACTACCGGCATTGCTCACCGTGGTCTCCAGCGTCAACCGTGCCCGCCCGCGGCGCTGGTACATGGTCAAGAACCGCTCCCAGGTCTTTTCATCCGGCGCCGCACACCGCGCCACCGCCGCTCCGGTCACCGGCAGCGGATAACTGATCTGCCCTTCCTGGATGACGATATGCCCGTCATCAATCCCCAACTCGCGCAGGCGCAGGTGCAGCCAGCCCCAACCCACCAGCACCGCGGCGCAGTACAGGCTGCCGCCGAACATGGTGCTCTTGTGGTTGACGTTGGCCGCCAGCGGCAATTGCAGGCGCAGGGTGTGCTGCTGCCAATCGAGCACTTCCAGGCCCATTTCGCGGGTCAGGGGGATGTCGCCGTGCAGGACGGACTGCAAGTACTGGCTATCGGTGTTCATTAACGGTTGTCCTCTTGATCGTCATGCCCGCCGCTACCGCCGTCGAAGCTCAAGCCATGCTTGCGCAGCTTGTCGTGCAGGGTCTTGCGGGGGATACCCAGCGCCTCGGCCAGGCTGCGCATGGAGCTGTGTGGCTGGGCCAGTTCGGCAGCGATCAGCGAGCGTTCGAACTGCTCGACCTGTTCGCTGAGGTTGCCGCTCGGCATCGGTACCGCAGGCATTGCCGCAGGTGGCGCCTGGCCGTCCAGGGCCAGTTCCAGGCCAAGGGCGAAACGTTCGGCGGCGTTCTGCAGCTCGCGTACGTTACCGGGCCAGTCGTGACGCAGCAGCATGGCGCGCTGGGCCGGCTGCAAGGCGTGTGGCGGCAGGCCATGGCGCTGGCTGGCGGCGTCGGCGAAGTGCTGGAACAGCACCAGGATGTCATCGCCGCGTTCGCGCAGCGGTGGAATACGCAGCGGCGCCACGTTCAGGCGGTAATACAGGTCGGCGCGGAAACGCCCCTGGTCGGCTGACTGGCGCAGGTCCTCCTTGGTCGCGGCGATGATGCGGATGTCCAGTGGGATCAGCTGGTTGCCACCCAGGCGCTCGACCACCCGTTCCTGCAACATGCGCAGCAGTTTCACCTGCACATCCAGGCTCATGCTCTCGATTTCATCGAGGAACAGCGTGCCACCGTTGGCGAACTCGAACTTGCCGATGCGGCGTTTCTGCGCGCCGGTGAACGCCCCGGGTTCATGGCCGAACAGCTCGCTTTCGACCACCGACTCGGCCAGTGCGCCGGCGTTGATCGCCACGAATGGCCCATCGCGGCGGCTGGACAGGTCGTGCAGGGCGCGGGCCACCACCTCTTTGCCGGCACCGGTCTCACCCAGGATCAGCACATCGGCGCGGGTGCCGGCCAGGGCGCCGATCTGCTCGCGCAGGCGCTGCATGGACGGCGACTGGCCCACCAGGCGGGTGGCCAGTTGCTGGCGATCGCTCAGGGCCAGGCGCAAGCTGCGGTTGTCCAGCACCAGGCGGCGCAGGGCCAGGGCGCGGCGCACGCTGTCCAGCAGGGCGTCGCTGGCAAAGGGTTTTTCCAGGAAGTCGTAGGCGCCGGCGCGCATCGCCTGCACCGCCAGCGGTACATCGCCGTGGCCGGTGATCAGCAGCACCGGCAGTTCATTGTCACGGCCGTGCAGTTGTTCCAGCAGTTGCAGGCCATCGATGCCCGGCATGCGGATGTCGCTGACCACCACCCCGGGCCAGTCGGCCTCGATGCGTTCGGCCAGGCCCTGGGCATCGGCCAGGGCGACCACCTTGAGGCCGGCCAGGTCCAGGGTCTGGCTCAGGGCCTGGCGCAGGTGCGGGTCATCATCGACCAGGATGACCTGGGCTCGGCTGTCGATCAGTGTCTCGGTGGTCATGCCGAGGGGTCCTCCGAATTGGGCAAAGTAGCGCCAGGCGCGGCCATACGCAGCTGCAGGGTCAGCAGTGCGCCACCCTCCGGGTGGTTGGCCAGCAGCAGTTCACCGCCCAGGGCGCGCATCAGGCTTTCGCAGATGGCCAGGCCCAGGCCCAGGCCCTGGGTGCGGGTCTTGGTGGTGAAGAACGGCTCCTTGGCGTGCTCCAGGGCCTGGCGGCTGAAACCGGGGCCGTTGTCGCGAATGTACAGGTAGACGCAGTCATCGCGCTGCTCGGCACTTAGCCACAGGCGGCGCGGGTTGGCCTTTTCGGTCAGGGCGTCGAGGGCATTGGCCAGCAGGTTGCCGAGCACCTGGCGCAGGCGGGTCTCGCCGGCCTGTACCCACAAGGTGGCTTCCGGCAGGTCGCGGATCAGCTCGACGGCCATTGCCCGGCGGCGCTTGGCCAGCAGCGCCAGGGCATCGTCCAGGGCCGGCTGCAGGGCCACGCTCTCCGGGGCATGGCGGTCACGACGGGCGAAGGCGCGCAGGTGGGCGATGATCGAGGCCATGCGCCCGGTCAGCTCGCCGATCAGCTTGAGGTTGCCGCGGGCGTCTTCGGTACGCTGGTGGTCGAGCAGGATCTCGGCGTTTTCCGCGTAGCTGCGGATGGCGGCCAGCGGCTGGTTGAGTTCGTGGCTGATGCTGGCCGACATGGTGCCGAGCACCGACAGCTTGCCGGCCTGCACCAGTTCGTCCTGGGCGCGCACGGCCTCCTGCTGGGCGTTCTCGCGCTCCAGCACGGCGCTCTTGAGCCGGGTGTTCAGGCCTTCGAGGTCGGCGGTGCGCTCGGCCACGCGTTTTTCCAGTTCCTGGCGGCCACGTGCCTCGAAGTCGATGCGGTCGATGTAGTGACGGCGCCGTTGCATCACCAGGCCGGCCAGCAGCATCAGCACCAGCAGGGTGCCAGCGCCGATGGCCATCACGGTTTGCACCGAACGGTCGACCAGCATGCGCGGGGCGAGGATGCTGACCTGCCAGCCGGTTTCCTTGATGTCGCGGGTCTGGCTGATCCAGGCGTCCTGGTTTAGCACCAGCGGTTGCGGGGCCTGGGTCGGGTAGGGCTGGATGGCGATGATGGCCTGGCGCTCGGCTTCGGTCAGCGCGCGGGTCGCCCGGAAGCGCCAGTCGGGCCGCGAGGTCAGGATGACCACGCCATTGTGGTCGGTCAGCAACAGCTGCTCGGGGGTGCGGCCCCACAAGGTTTCGGTGTGGTCGAGGTCGACCTTGACCACCAGTACGCCAACGATGCGTTCACGGTCTCGCACGGCGGCGGCGAAGAAGTAACCGCGCTTGGCCGATGTGGTGCCCTGGCCAAAGAAGCGCCCCAGGCGGCCGGCCATGGCTTCGTTGAAGTAGGGGCGGAAGGCGAAGTTGCGGCCGACGAAGCTGTCGCGCTTGTCCCAGTTGGAGGCGGCCAGGGTGTTGCCGCTGACGTCCATCAGGTACATCACCTCGGCGCCAGTCTGCTGGACGATGTCCTTGAGCAGGCGGTTGGCGTTTGTCACCGCTTCCAGGCGGAACGGGTCGGCCAGCACCCCGCGCAGCGCCGGCAGGTCGCCGAGTATCTGCGGCAAGGTTTCGTAGCGGTGCAGGGTACCGAGCAGGTTGGCGACGTACAGGTCGAGGGTCTGGCGGTTCTGCGAGGCCAGTTCTTCCTGGTAGTAACGTTCGGCCAGGTGATGCAGGGGCCACAGTAACGGGGCCAGGCACAGGGCCAACAGGGCCAGGCTGCGCCAGCGGGGACGGCGTGGGGGCGTGGGTTTTGCAATCATCACGTAAAGGCGCCAGAAAAGTCTGCCGCAATTATGCGCTAGTTAAGGCAGCAGTTCCGCCTCTGCCAGTGGCAGGCCGAGCTTGTCCTTGTCCGACAGCACCGGTGGCTGCTGCAGCCCCCAGTCGATGGCCAGCGTCGGGTCATCCCAGCGAATGCAGCGGTCGGCGCCCGGGTTGTAGTAGTCGGTGGTCTTGTAGAGAAACTCGGCCGACTCGCTTATCACCGCAAAGCCATGGGCGAAGCCGGGCGGAATCCACAACTGGCGATGATTGTCGGCCGACAGCTGCACCGCGACCCATTGGCCGAAGGTTGGCGAGCTCTTGCGCACGTCCACGGCAATATCACGGATTTCCCCCTGCACCACGCGCACCAGCTTGCCTTGGGTGTTTGCCACCTGGTAGTGCAGGCCACGCAGCACACCCTTGATGGAGCGCGAATGGTTGTCCTGGACGAACTCGACATTCACGCCGGTTTGCCGGGCGAACTCACGGGCGTTGAACGCCTCGAAGAAAAAACCACGGCCGTCACTAAAAATCTTTGGCTCGATGATCAGTACTTCAGGGATCGCGGTAGGGATGATGTTCATGGCGGTTCGCTGGCCCGTTCTGCTCATGTATTGACCCTAGCCGGTCTGGCCGTTTTTTCCGCCTTGGGCTTCAACGGCATTCACAAGGGCTGTCTATGGTAGAGGTCGTGCCGCTTTGGTTCTCGGCCAAGGTTGGGTATGTGTCGATTGTTATCGATTTAATGTCCCTGATCGTTCATGATTTTCCCGATTATCGGGCTTCAAATATCGATATATATCGGTTATAAATTGACAAACGCCCCAGCACAGTCCGGCTCAGGGCCATCACAGAGGTCAACCATGAAAACCCTCAACTCCACTCCCCGTGCCGATGGTTTCCACATGCCCGCCGAGTGGGCCCCGCAAACCCAGGTGTGGATGGTCTGGCCGGAGCGCCCGGACAACTGGCGCCTGGGCGGCAAGCCGGCGCAGGCTGCCCATGTGACCCTGGCCAAGGCCATTGCCCGCTTCGAGCCAGTTACCGTCGCGGTTTCCGCTGGCCAGTACGAAAATGCCCGTCGTCAGCTCGACCAGCCGAACATCCGCGTGGTCGAGATCAGCAACGACGACGCCTGGGTGCGTGACACCGGCCCGACCTTCGTCATCAACGACCAGGGTGAAGTGCGTGGCGTGGACTGGGGCTTCAATGCCTGGGGCGGCTTTGACGGCGGCCTGTACGCACCGTGGAACCGCGACGAGGAGCTGGCGGCCAAGGTCCTGGAAATGGAGCGCTGCCAGCGCTACCACACCGACGGCTTCGTGCTCGAGGGCGGCTCGATCCACGTGGACGGCGAAGGCACGGTGATTACTACCGAAGAATGCCTGCTCAATCGCAACCGCAACCCGCACCTGAACCGCGAGCAGATCGAAGCGGTGCTGCGCGACCAGCTGGCGGTGGACACCGTGGTCTGGCTGCCAGATGGCCTGTACAACGACGAGACCGATGGCCACGTCGACAACTTCTGCTGTTACGTGCGCCCGGGCGAAGTGTTACTGGCCTGGACCGATGATTCCAACGACCCCAACTATGCACGCTGCCATGCCGCCATGGAGGTGCTGAAGAACACCCGCGATGCCAAGGGCCGTGAATTCATCGTGCACAAGATGCCGATCCCGGGCCCGCTGTTCGCCACCGCCGAAGAGTGTGCCGGTGTCGATCAGGTGGCCGGCAGCCAGGAGCGTGACCCGTCGGTGCGCCTGGCTGGCTCGTACGTGAACTTCCTGATCGTCAACGGCGGCATCATCGCGCCAAGCTTCGACGACCCGGCAGATGCCGAGGCCAGAGCGATTCTGGCGAAGATCTTCCCCGACCACGAGGTGGTGATGATCCCAGGTCGCGAGTTGTTGTTGGGCGGTGGCAACATCCACTGCCTGACCCAGCAGCAGCCGGCACCGGTCAAGCGTTGAGCGCACGGTGAATGAAGGGGCCCGTCAGATGACGGGCCTTTTTTGTTTCCGGGGCCGTCCGCAGGCCTGTGCTGGCATATGTTTTGTATTGTTTTCAGTCAGATAGCTCGGCCATGCCGAGCTCTCGGATCTGTAACAATCCTTACGTAGATTAGCCGCTCACGGGCCAGGGAGTACGTGTAGAAATGAACGCAGCAAGTGAGTCGGCTTTGCGCCCATCGGCAGTGAATCACCAATCGCTCAGGCTTGTGGCGAAGTGGTTGAAACACCATGGATGCATCAGGGTCAGGACGACCGACCCACAACGTCTGCTTGCCGGACGATACCCCCAAGGGCTGATCAGCGAAGCAGAAATGCAGGCGCTGATGGCGGTGTGGCACTGATCGATTGCTTAAACCTGTGCTGGCCCCTTCGCGGCTAAAGCCGCTCCCACAGGTACCCCACTGGGCTCGATACATGTGGGGTACCTGTGGGAGCGGCTTTAGCCGCGAAGAGGCCGGCACAGGCAATAAAGATCAGAAGCTGTAGCTGCCAGTCACCACCAGGCTACGCGGGTCACCCACCTGGATCTGCGCCGCACTGGTCGCAGAGCTGTAGTAGGTCTTGTCGGCAATGTTGCTCAGCGCCGCCCGCACATCCCAGTCCTGCGTGCGGTACCCCGCCAATGCATCCCAGCGGCCATACCCCGGCAGCACCGTGGTGTTCTGGTTGTCCGCATATCGCTCGCCCACCAGCGTCAGGCCGGTTTCGGCGTACCAGCCCAGTTCCGGTTTCCAGGTCACGAACAGGCTGCCGTTGCGCTTGGCCACATCATTGATGCGGTTGCCTTCCTGGCCGTTGTTGTCCTTGACGATGGTCGCGTCCTGCAGGCCGATGCCACCGCGCACGTACCAGTTGCCAATGATGTTGCCGGTGGCGGTCAGCTCGATACCGCGCGAACGCTGCATGCCGCTGAGCAAGATGTTTTCCGGGACAAGCGGGTCGCGAGTGCGGCGGTTGTACAGTTCCAGCTCGTAGATGGCCAGGGTGGTGGTCAGGCGCTGGTCGAGCCAGTCGCTCTTCACGCCGATTTCTTTCTGGCGGGTTTCTTCCGGCTTGGCGTCGTTACCGTTGCCCTTTGCGCCTGGGGTGATGCCGATCAGACCGCCACCTACAGGCGAGAAGGTCTTGCTCCACGAAGCGTAGAACGAATGGTCGCGCCACGGTGTGTAGACCACACCCAGGCGTGGGCTGGTGCTGTTGCTGTCCTGTGTTTCGCTCAGGCCATCCTTGTTGGTGGTCTGCACGTCGAACTGGTCGAAGCGTACGCCGGCAAGTACCTGCCACTGATCGTTCAGGCGGATCTGGTCTTGCAGATAAAGGCCGCGGCTATCGACCACGGTATGGTTGTCACTAAACAACGTCATTGGGCCATTGAGTTGCTGGTTGCGGCCGGGCTTGCCCAGGCCCTGCAGTTTCTGGTCGACCGCTTTGTACAGCACCGGGTCGCGCTTCTGGTTGCCGAACTCCAGGCCCAGCAACAGCTTGTGCTCCAGGCCCAGGGTGTCGAAGTCGCCCTCGGCCTCGAGGGTGTTGAACAGGTTGCGGGTGTTCAGGTCCTGCTGCCAGCGCTGGCGGGTCAAGGTGTCGGTGCTGGCGTCGTAGCCCGTGACGTAGGTGTTGTCGAACTCACTGTCGAGCTTGAACAGGCCCAGGGTATGGCGCAGCTGCCAGGTTTCGTTCAGCTGGTAGTTCAGGCGCGAGCGCAGCGACTGGGCGCGGTCATCGATGTAGTCGCGCTGGGTGTCGCCATAGGTGGTGCTGCGGCTGACATCTGCCGGGCGGCCGTTGACCCCGGGGATGCCACGGTCCGGGGTGCGGTTGTAGCGGCTGTATTCGTATTGCACCAGCCAGTTCAGGTCGGGGGTGACCTGCCAGCTGATCGACGGGGCGAACAGCTGGCGGCTGCCGTCGATGCCGTCGCGGAAGCTGTTGTTGTCCTGGTTGCCCATGTTCAGGCGCAGGCTGACGGTGTCGCTGGGGTCGGCACTGAGGTCGGCATACAGGCTGCGCAGGTCTTCGCTGCCGGCCTGCGCCTCGATGCTCGAACGGCGGCCGTGCTCCGGCGCCTTGCTTACCCGGTTGACGATACCGCCCTGGCTGCCACGGCCATAAAGCACCGCTGCCGGCCCTTTGAGCACTTCGACCCGCTCGATGTTATGCAGGTCGCGGATGTACTGGCTGTCGTCGCGAATGCCGTCCAGGTAGAAGTCGTTGCTGGCCTCGAAGCCGCGGATGCGCACGCTGTCGAAGCGGGTGTCGGCACCACTGCTGACGTTGGGGATGCCTTCCAGCGCCTTGCCCAGGGTGTTGCTGCCGTAATCCAGCACGTTGACGGTCTTCACCGTGTCGATGGCCTGCGGCACATAGCGTACCGGCGTCGAGGTGCGGGTCGCGGTGCTTACCTCCTTGACCCGCGGGTTGTCCTCTTCGCGCTCGCTGTCGGCGGTTACCGACAGTTCCGGCAGGGTGGTGGTGGCGGCACTGGCCAGGCTGGCGCCGAACAGCAGCGACAGGCCAAGCGTCAGGGGTGAAAGACGGCAGGGTACAAGCATGGGCACATCCGGATCGAGCAGGTGAAAAAGAGATGCGGATGGTAATGCTTGTTATTTGCTATTGCTTGAGTATTTGTAAAGGGTTGTCATTACAACTGTGTCTGTTTGTTACGGCTCCTGCCGCGCCGCCTTTCCCTGCAGGAGCAGCCTTGCGCTGCGAAGGCGCCCTGACAGGAAAATTGTCCGTTCGATCAAAAGGCTATTTCCCACACAAGATAAATTGTCCGCTGATAGCGCAAACCTGCATGGAAATGCACCAGACCCGCAGGCGATTTTGGTTATATCAACCTGCATTTCACGACTTTTTGACATTTGTAATCGCACACGGCTAGGATTCGGCCAACGCCTGCTGGCCATGATCTTGGCCATGCTGCTGCCAGAGGCCGCCGTGTGATTACCGGCAGGCCTTCCAGTCTGGATCCGCATAGCGTCGAACCTACGAAGGGGCGTTGGTTCCTGGCGTCATATTGCAGAGCGTTTTTGATTAAGAAATAAGGAAAACAACATGTTGAAAACCAGGATCAGCCTGGTCGCCCTGGCGATGATCGCCGCGACCCAGGCACAGGCCAATGATCAGGCCGACAGCAAAGGCTTCATCGAGGACAGCCACGCCAACGTCCTGCTGCGTAACGCTTACATCAATCGTGACAAGAAGCACGGCACCGACGACCAGATCGAATGGGGCCAGGGCGTCATCGCCAACTTCTCCTCCGGCTTCACCCAGGGCACCGTCGGTGTCGGTGTCGATGCATTCGGCCTGTACGCCGTGCGTCTGGACGGCGGCAAGGGCCACAACGGTGGCGCCGGTGTCGACTTCTTCAAGCCTTCGGACTTCAAGGACGAGAACGGCAACGCCAACTCGCCGCACAACCTGGCCCGTGGTGGCGCTGCAGTGAAGTTCCGCATCTCCAACACCGTGCTCAAGTACGGTGACCAGATGCCGGCACTGCCAGTATTGCAGTACGACGACGCCCGTCTGCTGCCAGAAAGCTTCACCGGTACCCTGATCACCTCCAAAGAGATCCAGGGCCTGGAACTGAACGCCGGCCGCTTCACCCAGGAAGCGCGCAAGAGCGCCGAGCGCCGTGACGGTGGTGGCCTGAAGTCGATCAACGTCCTTGGTGGTAGCTACAAGTTCACCGACAACTTCACCGCTTCGCTGTACACCGCCGACAACGAAGACGTGATGAAGAAGCACTACCTGGGCCTGAACTACGTCTTCCCGATCGCCAACGACCAGTCCCTGACCCTGGACTTCAACGGCTACAAGTCGGACATCGACAACAAGTTCGTCAAGAGCGCCAAACTCAACGGCGACTCCAACACCATCTGGAGCCTGGCAGCTACCTACGCGTTCGGTGCGCACTCGTTCACCATCGCCCACCAGCGCAGCACCGGCAGCACCGGCTACAACTACGGCTGGTACCAGAACGAGGGTGGCGTGGGTGACGGTGGTTCGACCATCTACCTGGCCAACTCGTACTGGTCCGACTTCAACGCCGAAGACGAGCGCTCCTGGCAGCTGGGCTACGGCCTGGACTTCGGTGCCTACGGCATCCCTGGCCTGACCTACAAGCTGGCCTACGTGGTGGGTGACAACATCAACACCCGCAACGTCGACAACCCGCAGGGCTTCGGTGAAGGTAAAGAACGCGAGATCTTCAACCAGATCCGTTACGTGGTGCAGGACGGCCCGGCCAAGGACCTGTCGATCAAGCTGCGTAGCTCGTTCGTGCGTACCAACAACGCCGTGCAGCAGAACGGTTACAACGACGACGGCAACGAAGTCCGCGTATTCGTCGAGTACCCGATCAGCATCTTCTGATCCTGATCTGATGGCCTAGGGGCTGCTTTGCAGCCCATCGCGACACAAGGCCGCTCCTACATGAGATGGCGTACTCCTGTAGGAGCGGCCTTGTGTCGCGAAAGGGCCGCAAAGCGGCCCCGGCTTTCACGCCGTCTCCACCACTTCCCTGCGCCGCACCCCAGCAACCTTCATCTCTCCCTCCCCAGTCTCCGGCGCAAAGCTGTCACTACGCGCCATCCGCCACATCCGCGCATAAAACTCGCTTTCAATCGAGCCACTGAGCAATTCGCCCGGCTTGAGGAACGTGTGCAGGTCCGAGAACAGCCCGATTTCGCTAGGGCTGATACGCCGCGCCAGGTGCTTGGGCTTGAGCTCCGAAGGGTGTTCCAGGCCTGCGGCAGCCAACATTTCGGCCAACGTATGCAGCGTGTTGCGGTGGAAGCTTGCCACCCGCTCGGCCTTGTCCGGCACCACCAGGGCGCGCTGGCGCAGCGGGTCTTGCGTGGCCACGCCAGTCGGGCATTTGTTGGTATGGCAGCTCTGCGACTGGATGCAGCCAATGGCGAACATGAAGCCGCGCGCGGAGTTGACCCAGTCCGCCCCGATGGCCAGCACGCTGGCGATGTCGAAGGCGCTGACGATCTTGCCTGCCGCGCCAATGCGGATACTGGCGCGCAGGTTCAGGCCGACCAGGGTGTTGTGCACGAACATCAGGCCCTCGCGCATCGGCACGCCCATGTTGTCGCTGAACTCGCGTGGCGCCGCACCGGTGCCGCCTTCCTTGCCATCGACGACGATGAAGTCCGGAGTGATGCCAGTGGCCAGCATGGCCTTGGCAATGCCCATGAACTCCCAAGGGTGGCCCAGGCAGAATTTGAACCCCACCGGCTTGCCGCCCGACAGCTCACGCAGGCTGGCAACGAACTGCAGCAACTCGACCGGGGTACGGAAGGCACTGTGCGCCGCCGGCGAGATGCAATCCTCGCCCACGCGCACGCCACGGGTTGCGGCAATTTCGGGGCTGACCTTGTGCCCCGGCAGGATGCCGCCGTGGCCCGGCTTGGCGCCCTGGCTGAGCTTGATCTCGATCATCTTCACCTGCGGCGAGCGCGCCTGCTCGGCGAAGCGCTGCGGGTCGAAGCGGCCGTCCTCGGTGCGGCAGCCGAAGTAGCCACTGCCGATTTCCCAGATCAGGTCACCGCCATGTTCGCGGTGGTACGGGCTGATGCTGCCTTCGCCGGTGTCATGGGCAAAACGGCCCATGCGTGCACCGCGGTTCAGGGCAGCGATGGCGTTGGCACTGAGGGCGCCGAAGCTCATGGCCGAGATATTGAAGATCGATGCCGAGTAGGGCAGGCGGCATTGCGGCCCGCCAATGGCGATGCGGAACGATGCCGGGTCTGGCGTGGCCACTGGCAGCATGGAATGGCTGATGAACTCGAAGCCGGGCTTGTAGGCATCGTTGAGGGTGCCGAAGGCCTTCTCGGCGCTTTCGTTCTTGGCCCGGGCGTAGACCAGCGAACGCTGCGAGCGGGAGAACGGCAGCTTGTCGTCGTCGCCCTCGATCAGGTACTGGCGGATTTCCGGGCGGATGGTTTCGATCAGGTAGCGGATGTTGCCCAGGATCGGGTAGTTGCGGCGCACGGCGTGGTGGCTTTGCCGCAGGTCGTTCAGGCCGACCAGGCTGAGCAGCGCGGTGATCAATATGAACGGCCACAGCCAGGCATGCTGGGGTAGCAGCGGCAGGCTGGCGAAGTTGAACAGCAGGCAGAGGGCGAGGCAGGCGTAGCGGCTGGGTAGAGAGTGTTTCATGGGTCCATCGCAGGCAGGATGACCGGGCATAGGATAGGCAAAGGCGGGGAGGGGAAAACCTGGGTAAACGGTAAAAGACTGTTACCTGAATGTTGTTGTGTTGCCTGTGCTGGCCTCATCGCCGGCAAGCCGGCTCCCACCTCGACCGCACCGATTTCAAGCCATGCGCAGTACCTGTGGGAGCTGGCTTGCCGGCGATGAGGCCCGTACAGGCGGTACAGTTCCTCCCCCGCAAAAGTGTTAGCGAGGCAACAACACGCTGACCCGCAACCCACCCCCCTCGCGGTTCGCCAGCAGCAACTCGCCCCCATGGCTGGCAGCAATCCGCTGGGCGATGCTCAACCCCAGCCCATACCCCCCGGACGCCTGGTTGCGCGACCCTTCACCACGCACGAACGGGTCGATGATGGTCGCCAGCAGGCCCGGCGCAATCCCCGGGCCGCGGTCATCGATATGGATGAGCACCCCCGTGGTCGCCTGCTCCAGCGTGACCGAAACCTCCTTGGCGTAACGCAACGCATTGACCAGCAGGTTCTGCAGGCAGCGCTGCAGCAGCAGGGCATCGACCCGCAGGCTACCCGCCTGGCCATGCACCGGCAGTGGCTCTTCGGCGGTGGCCAACTCCGCGCACTGGCGCACCACCAGCCGGTCCAGGTCTACCTGCTGCAAGTTCTGCTGCTCCCCCGCGCGCAGGTAATCGAGCACCTGGCCGATCATGTTGTCCATCTGCGCGATGTTCTGCCGCAGGCGTTGCCGGTTTTCGTCGTCCGGCAGGCGCTCCAGGCGCAGGCGCATGCGCGTCAGCGGGGTGCGCAGGTCGTGGGATACGGCGGCCAGGAAGTAGGCCTTGTCGTTGACCATCGCGATCAGCCGCTGCTGCATGGCGTTGAAGGCCTGGGCCGCCTGGCGCACTTCCTCCGGGCCATCCAGCGCCAAGGGTGGCTGCTCGAGGTTGCTACCCAGGCCGCGCGCGGCATCGGCCAGGCGCCGCAGCGGGCGCAGGCACAGGCGCACGGCTATCAGGCACACCAGCAAAACCGCGACGATGCGCAGCGCGTACACCCGCAACAGGTAATCGCTGATCAGCACCCAGGCCGACTCGCCGCTCCAGCCTTGCAGTTCCTGGCCCTCGATGGTCAGCCAGTGCCCATCGGCCAACGGCACCGCGAACTGCAGATGCGCCTGGGCCGTGCGCAGGCCGAACAGGCTGCGCCAGACGATCGGCTGGCCCTGTTCGTCGGTCAATTGCACCTTCATCAGGCGCACGTCCTGGGCATGCCCCAATTCGTACTCGAGGGCCTGGTGCAGCAACAGCTCGACACGCCTGCGCCCGCGGCGCTCGTCCTGCACCGGCGTGGGCAGGGCTTCACTGCAACGCAGTTGGTAATGCGCAGGCGCCTGCAGTGCACCGGCACCGCAGTCGGCCTGAGCGATCAACGGCGCGCTGCGTGCGGCAATCAGCCGGACAGGGGCCTCGAGAACCTGGGCGAAACGCACATCGAACCAGATGCTGCTGGACATCAACTGGATCAGCACGGTGCCGCTGACCATTATCAGCAGCAACTGGCCGAACAACGTGCGTGGCCACAGCCGGCGCAGCCAGCGCATGTCAGGTATCGGCCCCGTTGGCGGCGATGCTCAGCAAATAGCCTTCGTTGCGGATAGTGAGAATTTGCGCGGCACCCGCCGGCGCGTGGCGCAGATGCTGGCGTAGGCGGCTGACGCACATGTCCACCGAACGGTCGTCGGGCAGGTGGTCGCGGCCGAACGCACTGCGCGTCAGCTGGTCGCGGGACACCACGCGGTTGTTGGCTTCCAGCAGTTCGCGCAGTACGCGGTAGTCGGAGCGGGGCAGGGTCAGGGTCTCTCCATCGGGGCGGGTGAGCAGGCGCTTCACGTGTTCCAGGCGGAAGCCGGCGAACAGCTGGGCATCTTCTACCGGCTCTTCGGCGGGGGCATCCAGGCGTTGCGGACGACGCAGCACGGCCTTGATCCGAGCGATCAGCTCGCGTGGCTCGAAGGGCTTGGCCAGGTAGTCATCGGCACCCACCTCCAGGCCGATGATGCGGTCCAGCGTGCTGCCCTTGGCCGACAGCATGATCACCGCCAGCCCCGGCGTGGCTTGCAGCTGGCGGCACAGGCTCAGGCCGTCTTCGCCCGGCAGCATCAGGTCCAGCACCACCAGCTCCACCTTGTGCCGGGCCAGTTGTTCGCGCATCTGCTCGCCGTCAGCCGCTGCCAGCACGTTATAGCCGGCATCTGTCAGGTAATCACAAAGAAGTTCGCGGATCTCGTCGTCATCGTCGACAACAAGCAAAGTTGTGCTCATGCAGATAAACACCTGTTCGGTGAGGGCCGGTGGCGCTCGTTACGTTCGATTACATCCCCGTACAAGCCGGGTCTGGAGCCCGGGGGGCCGATCCCTAGAATCCTAACAAAAAATCATCTGCAAATACGAAGCCTTCCCAAATGAACTCCGAGAGCACACCGAACGCCTTCCCCTCCATCAGCCGAGGCGGCACGCGCCTCAAACCGCTGGCCCTGTTCATTGCCGTGGCCGTCAGCGGTGGCGCGATGGCTGCCGACAGCAAGCCCCTGGAACTGGAGGCCACGCAGATCGAAGACAGCGCCCTGCTGCCTGCCGACGAAGCTGGTCAGCTGGGTTACACCGTCGAAAGCACCCGCAGCTCCACCGGCCTGGCCCTGACGCCGCGCCAGACGCCGCAGTCGGTCACCACCATTACCCGCCAGCAGATGGATGACCGCGACATCCACACCATCGAGCAAGCGCTGGAAACCACCCCGGGTGTGACCGCGAGCAAGTCCGAAGTGGGCGGGCGTACCGACTACCGTGCCCGTGGTTACTCGATCAGCAACTGGAAGGTCGATGGCCTGCAGTTTCAGGGCGGCTCGGACTTCAGTGGCGGCGGCAACGCACTGAACATGGACCTGTACGAGCGCATCGACATCGTGCGCGGCGCCAACGGCCTGCTGGGCGGTACCGGCGACCCGTCGGCCACCGTCAACCTGATCCGCAAGGCACCGACCAGGACGTTCGGCGGTAGCGCCTATGCCACCTACGGCAGCTGGGACAAGCGCCGCCTGGGCGCCGACCTCAACCTGCCGCTGTCCGAAGACGGCCGCCTGCGTTCGCGCTTCGTGATGACCCAGCAGGACGCCAACTCATTCCGCGACAACCAGTCCGAGCGCTCCCGCGCCGCGCTGGCCAATTTCGAGTTCGACCTGGACGACGCCACCACCCTTGGTGCCGGCTACCAGTACGAGTACAACAAGATTGTTGGCGGTGGCTGGGGTGCGAACATCCCGATCTGGTACAGCGATGGCAGCAAGACCGACCTGCCGCGCAGCACCAACGTGGTACCCAGCTGGAGCTTTGGCGAGTACACCACCCGCACCGCGTTCGGCTCGCTGGAGCACCGCTTCGACAACGACTGGACGCTGAACCTGAAAGCCGCCCAGAGCACCGCCGAAACCCTCAACCACCGCGGCCTGGCCAAGGTCAACTCGGCGGGCCGTGGCAGCTACGGCGGCTACTGGGACCAGGATGGCAGCGGCGCCGTGCTCAACGGTCTGCACAGCTCCACCGACACCACCCAGCAGTCGGCGCAGATCGACCTGTCCGGCCCGTTCCAGCTGTTCGGCCGTACCCACCAGGCGATGGTTGGCTACAACGACAGCCGCACCGTGGCCTGGTCGCCGGAATACACCTGCACCATGGTTGGCGACGGCATGGCCAGTGCGCCTGCGCTGGGTTGCCAGTTCCGCGCCAACAACGGCTTCCCGCTGACCGACTGGCGCAATGGCGTCGATGACGACTACAACATCATCGCCTCGCGCACCGGCCGCCACAGCAAGACCACCACCCGCCTGCAGGGCATGTACGCGGCAACCCGCCTGAGCATCACCGACCCACTGTCGGTCATCCTCGGCGTGCGCACCAGCAACTACTCGGCCACCACCCGCAGCGTGACTGGCGCACGTACCAGCCAGGAAGAGAACGGCATCGTCACCCCGTACCTGGGCGCCGTGTACGACCTCAACGACAACTACTCACTGTATGCTAGCTACACCGACATCTTCACCCCGCAAACCGCTGAAACCAGCAGCGGCAGCAAGGTCGAGCCGATTCGCGGGCAAAGCTACGAGACGGGTATCAAGGGAGAGTGGTTCGATGGCCGCCTGAATGCTTCGGCGGCGTACTTCCGCACCAAGCAGGAAAACAAGGCAGTGCTCGACGGCGACCTGACCACCCCGACCGGTGGCGACGCCTACAAAGCCGGTTCCGGCCAGGAAACCGACGGTATCGACCTGGAAATCGCCGGCGCCCTGACCCCCAGCTGGAACCTGTATGCCGGCTACACCTACCTGCACTTCCGCCGCGTCGACAGCGACGGCCGCAGCGACCCATCGCACCTGTTCAAGGCCTCGACCACCTACCGCCTTTCCGGCCCGCTCGACCGCCTGACCCTGGGCGCCGGGGTTACTGCCCAGAGCAACATCCGCGCAGTCTCCAGCCCGGCAGGCCAGCCGAGCAATGGTGTGAGCACCGGTGCCACTGACGTGAATTGGTCCGGTTATGCCATCTGGAATGCCATGGCCAAGTACCAGCTGACCGACGACACCAGCGTCAGCCTCAACGCCAACAACCTGTTCGACAAGCACTACTACACCCGCTACGGGTTCTATGCCGGGGCGATTTATGGTGACCCACGCAACCTGTCGCTGACGGTCAGCACAGCGTTCTGATCAACCGCACCTGGGGCTGTTGCGCAGCCCATCGCCGGCAAACCGGGCTCCCACAGGTACAGCGCACACCTTGAGCCCGGCGCTCCCCGTTGGTAGCAACTGCCTTGCTCAATTTCTAACAGGTGGCGCGATCCCTGTGGGAGCGGGCGCGCCCGCGAACACGGGCGAAGCCCGTGCCATCCACCGCAGCACCTGATTCGCTGGGTCGGCGCCAGGCTCAAACCATGCGCTGTACCTGTGGTAGATGGCCCAGCCCTTTGGGCTACGCTGTCGCGTAGATAACTGAAATTGCAAGCAATCCGCGTACCCTGTGGGAGCGGCTTTAGCCGCGAAGAATCCAACGCGGTGTATGGCACCGGCTGCGCCGGTGTTCGCGGCTAAAGCCCACAGGGCCCCTGCTAATTCAATGAGTTATCTGCAGTTCTATGAGAGCCCGGCTTGCCGGCTATGGGCCACAAAGCTGCCCTATTTTACCTAGGGCCAGTCTCTTGCTGGCGATCAACCGACTTCTCCAGCCGGTCTTCGAAACTATCCCAGTCCTCACCAAACAGTTCCACCGGGTGCATGGTCCGGCTCGCGCCATTGCCACAGGCCAACGCCTTGGCCGGGCAATACAGGTCGCAGCCCCAGCAGATGCGCTCCGGGTGGCTGGGGTTTGTGGGGAATTTCTTGGCCATGGTTTCCTTCCCTCAAGTGCTGACGGATCTCAGGCTATGCTGCGTGCCTGCGTCAGGCTTGATTGAGATCAATCTTGGGGAGGAGTACAGCCACTACAAACCTCAACTGACCCAACATTACCGTATCAGTGGTGAGGGGGACGCGTTGCCAATTGGGCATAGCCGTTCGGCAGATGGTGGGCATCTACAAAGTGCCGGGTTTGCAGTTCTAGCACCATGTTCATCAGACTGGATACGGGCTCAGCCACGCCCCAGGTAGCAGCAACCTTGTCGTAACGGTTTACCGCTTGCGCCTTTTCTACCTGTTTGCCATTCAGATCTTGAGCCAGGTCCTTCCAGCGGGTGACCAGCTTCTTCATCTGCTCGGCTTGTTCCGGCTTCATGCATGGAAAACGGCGAAGCCGGTCAACCAGATACATCAGGCGCCGCTTCCTTACGGGGGCGAGCCTTGGCATGTTCAAGCGATTTTCCAGTGCTTCGCGCATATCCTCGTTTCTGTACCAGAAGAGGAGAGCGAAGGTCTCGGCAACGGCCTTGTCGAGCTTGTCCAGCGAGGTTTTTGTAGCTTGAACGACCAGGTGCTCGAGTGCCTGACGGGCATGTTGATCAGAGGGGGGCATGTCAGAGGACACAAGCGCCCAGAGTTTTTCTAGCGAGTAATCGAGCGGGGAGGTGTCGCAATGCCGGGCCCCATGCGCCGTATTCGAGGGCACAGTCATCGCCTTACTGGTACTACTGGCCCCACTCTCGCGCTTCATCGAGAATCAACCTCAGGCAGCTGGTTACGGTGCTTCTATCACAGGGGTAATAGTCGATTGCCTCCTTGGCAAGCCTATCAAATTCCTTGAGATTCAGCTTGCCTGACCTGATAAGCAGATTGATGTCATCCTGGTCGCGTTCGGTGAATCTCCCGAGTTTTGAAATGGCGAGGTCGATCGGGTGAGCTATGAAAACCTGTAAAGGAGAGCACTCCTGGCCGGGAAGGAGGATTGCCCGCGCATCGTAGTCTTCATGCAAGGGGCATAGCGAGTTGTTGAATTGCTGGTCGAACACGACGGACAGGTCCAGACCATCCTGCTCGTAGTCTTCCGGCGCGGCATAAACTGCCCTTATTTCGTCCCTGAGCAGGTGTTCGCTGGCCTGAATCTCCGCATCGATATCCGCACTACCGCGGGCATTCGTCAGCATGTGCAAGGCGCACCCGCCAAAGACATAGATCTTGACTGTTCCCGAACGCCGCCCAGACAGTAGAGGCAAGGCTCTGTCGAAGAGCTGGCGCACGGCCTGCGCCAAAGGGGTTTGCAGGTGCAGCATGAGGCAGGGCTCCAGAGGTTGGCAGGGCACTTTACTCACGGATGGCGCAAAAGTTGTTTCGTTGAAACATCGCTTTGCAAAAAGCAGAGTTGTGGCCCTTTAGCACGCTGTGCGTAGGCCCTGCGCTACGTCTTTATTGCTCAAACACGAGCTGCAAGAAATGGGGTACAGGGTTTAGCTGCCAGGCGCTTGAGTGATCACGATCTGCGGCGGTGAACCGGCATCGTTCGAGGGCAGGGTGAGGCTTGTGCGAAAGCCGAGCTTGTCGAGCATGTCAATCATGGCATCGAGGGTGAACTTCTCGATCTTGCCATTTGCAAGCTCGGATATTCGGGATTGGGTTACGTTCAGCCTGATCGCAGCATCATGCTGCTTGAGGCCCATTTTTTTGATGCAGTCCGTGATGAAAATGGACAGGTCCATTTTCAAGGCCATTTTGCTGGCCGTGTCTGCATCGTGGGTGGCGTGGGAAGGGCTTTCGTGGAATTGAAGCGCCATCGGCTTGCCTCAGCAGGAATACCTAAAATTTACGATAAATCGTGGCGGGGCCAGGTGGGCGAGTCAAAGCGCTTATGTTGGAAGACGTGTCTGGTCTCTGGCTGCGCTCTTCTTTGGGATCGTTGGGGGCCGCTGCGCAGCCCATCGCAGGCAAGCCAGCTCCTACACCGACCGCATCGACCTCAAGGCCAAGGCTGATGTGGTTGGGCGATCCTGAAAACAAAAAAGGCCCACCTTTCGGTGAGCCTTTTTTGATACTGCGTATGGTGCGGCACCAGGAGTCGAAGTAAATCATAATTTTTTGATTCTTATGGAATTTATTCCTGAGAGTTTTTTTCTCTATCTCTTAAACTACCCTTTGATGCCAAATTAAGCTGTCTCTTGTCTAGGCCGGCTGTTGGATTCTGAATTTTTTCCAGCGATATCTTGATTGGTTTTTGTGTTGTATCTGAAATGGCTTATTGCTTTCAAGCACCCCGAAAAATTCAGGGGCTGTAGTTGATGCCTTGCTTGTTTTGTTTGCCTATAACTTTAGTTTCGATGCTGCGATGCTTAACTGTTTCGTCGGGATGTACTCATTTCTTGTAGTGGTGTAAATGCCTTTTTCGGAGAATAAATACAGAGCGGACTTGGCTCTCGAAGATATCACGTACAACAGTCGTCTTGCCATGTAAGCGGAGTAGCTCGGGCTCTTGCGAATTATTTCATCCCAGTGAGGTATTTTGCCTTCTAATAGGCCGGCGCATATAACAACTTCGTATTCGTCACCCTTGGTTGAATGGCATGTGGTTATTTTAATGCCTGTAGATTCGTTGAAGTATTTAGAAATATTACTTGGGTCTCTGTCTATGCCGTCTTTATTTATACGTTTTTCAGTCGCTTTCACTAGTGACTCATATTGCTCAAGAAGTCCCCTGTGGTTTTCTATCGATATGTTCAGGGCTGAGCAGAAAGCTTTGGTTAGCGATTGGATGTGCCCAATGATGTCGGGCTCGTTGATAATAATTTTGTTAGAGGATTTGAGCAGTGACCGGGCATTAAGGTTTTCGTTCATGGTTACCGATATTTCTTGCAGGTCCAGAAGTATCTCACTGGCAAGTCGGGCTCTCCTGTTATAGTTTTTGTTGCTTGTATTTATGTTGTGCAATCTGATTAATTTATACCATATGTTTTCATGGCAGTGCGGTATTGGAGATAATCCCGGTGCGTCAAAGGGAATGTTTGGAAGGATCTTAGAAATTGCTCTACCTAGAGAAGTTACCTCGTACCATTGGGGGTGTAGTATTGCAATTTCGCTTGGTGAGACTCCAAGTGATAGGTGCTTTTGTACAATTTTGCTAATTGAGTTCGGCAAGTCGTCTCTAGTGGTGATTCTGTCATATGACAATGTTTCCAGCGGGAAATTATTATTTTGGAGGGATCTAATGATGATGCTGTTATCTTGGAACTCAGAGTAAAAGTCTATAATTTGCTGTTTTGATCTGAAACATCCCGAGAGCGTCATTTCCTTTATGGTTTTTAGGGAGAACTCTTTGCATATCTCAATGCCATTTTTTACTACTGCACCTAGCCCTGTGTAAATTGCTTGGTCTACGTCTCCGATCAAACATACTTTAGTATTTCCGTGTTTTAGAATTTCCCGCATTATGTCATATTGAGTTTGGTTTGTGTCCTGATACTCGTCGATGAATATTGAGTCAAACAGGTACGACAATCTGTGGCCTATTGAAGGATGACTGTTCAAAATTTCTGCAGCTGTGCTAAGTATCAGATCGAAATCAATCAGCTTGTATGTTGAAAGATGGCTGTGGTACAACTCAGCTGCGCGAATGGATTCGGGACTTAGTCCGATAGTTTGAATTGTTCCATCAGGGTTTAATTTTGTATTTATTTTGTCGTAACTTTTGAGATTTAGCTTTGCTCTAATAGAATCAAGTATGTCTTGGCATTCATACTGATCGAGTAACCTATACCCCTTGCAAGTTCGGGCTGAGTGGCCCCGGTATGGCTTTATTATCCACTCTAGACAAAACGAGTGGATAGTTCCTACCCAGAGATTATCTGATGGGATTGAAAATGCGTCCAGCCGATCAATGATTGTGTCTGCAGCTATGTTCGTATATGTAATGGCGACGAGTATTTTCTTGCGAAGATCATAAGTCTGTAATTTGTGGGCAATTTTTGCTACTAAAGTCTTGGTTTTTCCGCTTCCTGGACATGCAGTAAGCAAAAGGTTGTCGTCGTATGTGGCGGCAGTATACTGCTCTTTTGTGAGGTTTCTGAGAGGCATAGTTTACCCTCGAATCAAAACTGCGACTGGGTCATATGTAAAGTGGTTTGCAAATGTGGAAGAGGTGCCATTTTGGCTTAAGTCTCCCACAGATGTACGGTGCTTCTCATAGTTCTTCAATGTGTCGCCAGACTTATAGAATTCAAGCCTGTAAGAGATCATTTTTTGCCATATTTCTTCGGTGGCGTGACCCCGCAAAACATGGTGTAGAGCGTTAAGTATATATGTCGGCAGATAAAGGCAAGGATGAGATTTTTCAGATAAAAGCAGGGCGAACCACCCTTTGCCGACTTTATTAGCAAGCTTTAATATGTAGTGATTTCGTATAGACTCATCAGAGGATGTTAGATGCTTCTCGTAAGCAGTTATGAATGCCTTTCGTTCGTAAATTAAGGGCAGTACTGAGGTGAAAAGAGCCATGTTGTTAGGGTAAATTGCCGCCGCGTTTATTAATTCTGTCTCGAAAGTATTTTTTGCATAGAATGCGCGCGTGTATAAATTCCCTGCTAAGGACGAGTTTAGCTCGTTCTGCCTTTGCAGGCCGTCTCTGTCAGCAGCAATCAAGTGATCTATATCTTTCTTGTTTGCATATGAGTTCGGCGTTGTTAAGTATGCCTCATCCCTGTCAGTCAATATCGCGCAGTATGTGCGTAGTCGATCTTGATGAAAGAGATGTGAGACGTGCTTGAAAACCGTGCCGCCCATACTTACTAAGCTAATCCCAAGTTCATCAAGTGATATGCCAGTGATTTTCTTGATTAAAGTTGGTATTAGTATTTGCTCTGCTTCGCCTTCTACTAGGATAACTCCCTTGGCAAAAAGCAGAGTGCTCCTGATAGCGTCTAGGTAACGTTCAATTCGCGAAATATCACGCGGCTCTAGGCCATTCGATGGCTGATACACTTCGGATTTTGATTGCTTCCTCGATAATACGTTGACAGCAGAAATTTTCGAAACGGAACTTATCTGTGAAGAGTGGGTAGAGATGAATACTTGAGTGTTTATATGGCTGACGTTTGAGAATAATGTTTTTTTGATATGGGTATGAATATGTGCTTCTGGTTCTTCAATGAGTAAGAAGTGAGCTATTTTGTTATTTGAATCAACTTGTGCCTCGTATTCGTATAGCTTTAGTGCAAGATAGATTAAGTTGGCACCTCCCAAGCTTAGATCCTCTAACTTCCCAGAGCCTAAGTACCCGCTGCTATCTTCGACCAACAGTCCAAGAGATTTTATTAGCTCTTCAAAGTCTTCAGGTAGATTAGAAGATATCTCTAGTGTAGGAGAGTAAGTATGGCCCACTGCGCCAAGCAAGGTTTTTCGAATTTTCGCACTTAAAGACTGTATTTCGGCTAAGCCTGAAATAGTGGTGTTAACATCTTTGACTTTTGCAGTTATTAAGTGAGAGTTGGCAATTGTTTTGCTTTGTTTTGATAGGAGCTTTACAAGTGGGTTGCTGTTTGTGTACTTCATATCCGCAACAACGTTGCGTAATGCCTTGACATATGTACATGAGATTTCCCGTATCAGGGAAAAGTGTGGTGGTCTAATGTTCCCTATTATTGAGGAGTCTTCACTCTCAGGATCTGGGAAGATATAATTTGTAAAGTCTCCAGCGGTGGAGTTATAGACTGCGTCAGAAATTAAATCAGCTGCGGTTCTCGTGAATGCTGTGATCTCGTAATATTCCCGGTCAATACTGATGGTGCTCAAATACTCTGTAATAGCTTGTTTTCGGCTATTAAAATCAGTGATGGCTGATGTAATGTCGAAGAGCTTTTGGCGAATATGCTTTTTTGGTCTGTATACAAAAGTATATGTCCCCTTTGTGTTCTCGCCTCCAGGTAGCAGACTATGATTGGCGAGTACAAGGTCTTCATCAGAATCACCCAGGCCAGCAAATTGCAAAGCAATTATTATCCAGTGGCCAGCGGGTGATCCTAGCCCTCTATAAAAATCTGAGCTAGTCAACTGGCGCGCATTCATCGGCAAGTTTTCATCAAGTACTAAGCGCATTGCATAGAATAAATTAGTTTTGCCTGCCGCATTTTCTCCTATTAAAGTATTGACTTCGTCTTTTATGAACTTAAATTTAGCTGATTCGAAGTTTCTGAAATTTTTAATTCCTATTTCTGTTATGTGCATCTTTAGTCCTTTATATGCGTTGAATGTGCTGCTTTAACTATGTAGGCGCTAGCTTATCATTTGATTTAGTGACAATTGTGCGTTTGATAAGCGGCTGATGTCATGGTGACACTATTTCCTATTCTGCCTTTGGTCAAGCTCTTGTTGCGGCTGAGCCTTACCCAGCTTCTTCCCGAGCCGCCACGATTTTGGTTTTAAGGCATAGCGCTAGTTGACCTTGATGGTGCCTAACCCAACTGCTTTGACCAGTGGTCTCATGCAGCTGTGCGGGATGAGGGGGGAAGCGGATGCACCGATTAATACCGATCATAGCGACGGACAAATCTACTCGGTTATCAATTTAATACCCATGACCTCCCCAGTCGACGAACGATGATTTTTACTGTGAGCAGGTAAAAGTACCTCGTACGTTCACTACGGCCAGCGAGACGATGCTTAAGAAACCAAGTTATATGCTTTTTCTGCCATCTCCAGGGTGTCTCCCGCTGCCAGCGCTCTGCGATAGCTGCCTGAATGATCTCCGCCTGTTTTAAATGACGCCGTCGCGTTGCGTGCGCCCCCGTGAGTGCTGCAACTAAAAATAGCTCCATATCGAAAATTTTAGTCACGGCCACCCCCGATGTAGGCTGCTACTACATCGATCCGACCGTGCCCCAACTCATAGCTGATTTGTCGTCGGGCCTCTCGATCAAGGTTCCTGTCTACCTGGCAACATTGGCCGCCGTTTATAGGCGCACGGTGCTGGGTGATTTGCTCATAGCGCTCACATGCGTACGCCGCTCGTAGCTCATGAAATCCTTTGAGGTTGTGCGCATGGAGGACGTCTCGTGCTGGTCGGATGATTTCTTGCTGAAGACTCAGGTAGCTTTCGTGTGGAGCAATCAGGTTGCGGCTACCCACAGGTGACACCTGCGCTGCAAATTTAAGCGCATCTCGAACTTGGTCATCCATCGCAATCCAACGTGGCGCCGAGGCGCCAGCGCGGCCGCCTTTAGTACCATCCTGAATGTTAATCCTGCCTAGGTCGTTAGCCTCACGGCTTAGCCGTGGCAGGTCAGCCAAAATGGCCTCACGCAAGCGCATGCCGGTGGCTCGCGCTAGCAGAACGATCGCGGCGGCGCGTTGTTGATGTTGGCGGCAAAGTGCATCGACGATCTGCATAACCTGCTTGCGGTCCTGGCCCTGTGGCACAGACTGTCGAACCCCAGTGCGCTGCATACCCAACGCCTTGCTCGGACTTGGCACCTTCACGCACTGATCACCGCGGAGCGCCGCCATGGTCCTGTTAACGCTGGATAGCCGGTTCTGTGCGGTGCTGACGGCGAGGTTACCGTGCCGAACCAGGTCGCGCAGATACGCCGCGTAGTCTGCCAACACTTTTCGATCAATTTGCCGCGCATCATTGAGACCAGGTCCTTGTCCGGAGCGGCACCATTTCACGAACGCCAACCACCGGTCACAGTGCGCTTTGACCGTTCCGTAATGGCCACCGCCGAACATGTCTTTCAGTGCCTGCGGCCCTGCGTAGCTCAGTTGCCTGCCGTAGCCGAAATTGCGGCCGTCGCGCCTACCCACCAATGCCATGTCGGTCACCTCATCGTTCGCTCTCCGATCCTCGCCCCCACGTCATCCCGCCAAGAATGTTTAGTGTTATCAGGGATCAAGGCCCCTGCGACCTGTGGGGAATGTCCACTACGCGGGACTGGCGGCTCCTTACAACCGGGAGCAAGGGCATCTCATGATCTGGCCTCCTGAGCACCGTTACCGGTGGGCGGGTGGAGGCAGCATTGGTTGACGACACCAGTGCCTGAAGATCCTGAGCCTGGTGCAAGCAGCAATGCGATGACCGGGGCGTGCCTGACTGTCAGTCAGGTGCAGTCCATCCCTTAGTCTGCGGCACCATCATCTACAGCGCTGTTGCTGGTGACATCGGCGTTTATCACGCCGATTGTCACGAGGGGGAATGCCGCAAAGCCTTGTGCGATCAGGGCTGCAGCAGTGGTAGAAGTGCCCGTCTCTTTCCAGAAGAAAGAGACGGGCACAGGTTGGCGCAACATTCGGCCAAGCGGATAGGTTGCTGCAGGGCAGCGAGGTACTGTGTAACTGGCGCACGAGCGCTATGTGTGTAAGAGCATCCATCACATGGGTAGTGACCGGGCGAGCTGCCGGATGCGAATCGCCCTTGGGGAGAACCACCGCCAGAGCGGCGTGACCTTTAAGGTTCGGGTCACCTAGGGTGCTGTCATCGACAGCGCTTGCAACTCCCGGTCTACGCCTGTGGACAATATTCGTCAAGCAAAGAGATTTCAGGGATTTAGCGCCTGTGGATAAAACTATCCCCCGGTGGACATCAGTGGTTTTCCACAGACGTGCGCTGTGCCAGCAGTTTTTTTCTTAGGAATGGTCCTTTCAAACGGGGCGGCTTTGCAGCCCCGTTTGAAAGGACCCGCGCGGAGGAACTTCATGGGGTGCTGTGGGTAACTTCACAGCGAGTTTGAGGTGGCGGTGTGGCGGGTTACTCGGTCCTCTTGGCACTGCGCAGGCGCGTGACGTTCTCGCCCGTCTGCTTGGCAAACTCGTGCGGCGTCACATGGTCCTCGCGGTTCGCCTCCAGAAACCGGCTCCACCAGGTCATGATCATCCGGCGCTCTTCGAGGAACTCGGCCTTGTGGGTATAGGCGGCCCGCACGTTGTTGCGTTCCTTGTGGCTCATCTGTCGCTCGATAGCCGTCTCCGACCACAGGCCGGACTCGACCAGCGCACTGCACGCCATGGCTCGGAACCCGTGGCCGCAGATATCCACCTTGGTGTCGTAGCCCATCGTCCTGAGCGCGGCATTCACCGTGTTCTCGGACATCGGTTTCCACGGTTTGGCATCTCCCGCGAACACCAGGTCGAACTTGCCAGTGATCGCGTGGATTTGCTCAAGCAAGGCCACTGCCTGCGGCGATAAGGGTACAACGTGAATGTCTCCGGCCATTTTCGTACCCCTTGTGGAAAACGGTACGCCGTCGAGCGCCGGGCGAGTGTCGGGGATCTCCCAGATGCCGCGCTTGAGGTCGAATTCGTTCCAGCGGGCGAAACGCAGTTCACTGGAGCGTACGAATACATGCAACGACAGCATCACCGTGAGGCGCGTGAGCGGGCGACCTCTGTAGTCCTCGATGCATGCCAATAGCTCTGGGAGTCGCGATAGGGGTAGTGCGGGTCGGTGAGTTACCCGTGGTGTCTTGATCGAGCCATCAAGGTCGTGAGCCGGGTTCGCCGTGATCAGTCGCAGCCGTTTGGCTTCACGCATGATGCTTTGCAGGTAGTTCTTGATCCTGAGCGCCACGTCGATGGTGCCGCGCTTCGTCACGGCTTCCAGGGGCTGCATGAGATCGTGGGTGTCCAGCTCGACGATTGCTCTGGCACCGATTAAAGGGAACACGTGGGTCTTCAATCGGCTGAGTACAGTCTTGGCGTGGCCGGGCGCCCACTTCGGCACCATGCTCGCATGCCAGTCGAGCGCAACGCTTTCGAAGGTGCGGCCGTTTATCACGGCTTGGGTCTTGGTTTGTTGCTTGTACTGGATGGGGTCTATGCCGTTGGCGAGCTGCTGCTTGATCTCGAAGCGCTTGCGGCGTGCGTCGCCCAGCCCGACCACCGGGTAGCTGCCGAGGGCGGTCAGGCCTTCGCGGCCATCGGGTTTCACGTACCTGAGTCGCCAGCCTTTGCGGCCGTTGGGTTGCACAAGCAGGTAAAGACCGTCGCCGTCAAAGAGCTTGTACTCGCGCTCTCTGGGCTTTGCCGTGCGACAGGTGGTGTCTGTGAGCGGGGCAGTGGTGCGTGCCATAAGGGTAGTCTCCGATATCGAAACGGACCTCTATCCTTAAAACTACCCTTATTAGCGCTGGCTACCCTCGGAATCCGACGGAACGCCAAAACGAAAAAACCCGCCAGAAGGCGGGTTTTTCGGGGGTTCCAGAGATTTTGAAAGCCTTCTATGGAACCTTGAATGGTGCCGGCACCAGGAATCGAACCCGGGACCTACTGATTACAAGTCAGTTGCTCTACCATCTGAGCTATACCGGCAATGGGGCGTCATTATAACGATCGGTTGGCGCCTGTAAACCACTTCGTTGCGAATGTTCGCAAATGACCTAAGTCACCGACCTGAAAGAAGAATTTTCCTACCAGCCGCGATGGATGGTGGTGACGCTTGGCTCGGTTTTGCCCGGGTTGAAGAACAGCTTGTCGTTGTCGCAGCCGCGCTTGCGGCAGGGGCTTTCGGTGCGCAGGGGCAGGCCGTTGTCGCCGCCCAGCTGCATGCCGGGGTGGTTCCAGCCCAGGCTGCTGGTGGGGTGGGGAGCGGTGCCGCTGGCGCAGCCGGTCAGGGCCAGGGCGAGGGTCAGCAGGGCGAGGGGCTTGGCTTGAGTCACGATGGTCGGGTCCGTTAGTCCATTGTCGGTTCTGGCGCAACGCCAGAAGGTCGCGGGGCTGGCGGGCAGCGCGCGACGTCACTTTTTAATGATTTGGGGGGCGGATGATACACCGTTGGGCGGGATCAGCGGTGAGGCTTTAGCTTTTTGTTGCCTGTTCTGGCCTCTTCGCGGGTGAACCCGCTCCCACAGAGATATCACTGTTCTCAAGCCTTGTGAGATTCCTGTGGGAGCGGGTTTACCCGCGAAAGGGCCATCAGCCGTACGAAAATTCTGAACTAGGGGGCTAACAGCTTCAGGGTTTGGTGGCTTCGGAACTATCCTACGCGCGCCGCCGAAGTATCGCTGTTGTCGGGGAAATGGCTCACGGATACCGTTTTCGGGTCGCTCTGGCGACCGGGTGTGAGAACCCGATTTTGAACGTATCGGCTGCGTAATGGCGACCGTGCGCGGGCAGACCTTGGTCTGGCCGAGCTTCCTATGTTCACTCGGTTTCTCACCTCGTGCACGGTTGCCGCCTTTGTTCCGTGAGAAAGAATGAACACGGCAACTCCTTTGAACTAGGAGTTTGAAAATTGAAAACGATTGATACTGATCCCCGCAGCCCAAAGCCAATCACCACCGCAGGCGTGGAAACCTTCCTCGCAGCCGGTAACCCATCCCTCAATCTGCTACGCGTCGAGCCTGGCGTCCCCGTCGATGCAGCCTATGAGCATGTCTCGATCCTGATGGGCTACATCAAGCATCTGGTGCGCGAGGGGGATATGGAGGATGACCATAAATTCCTGGGCGCCGCCGATTATCTGTGCGACATGGCCAAGGCGCTGATGAATGATATCGAGATTGCCAAGAATAAGGCGCATTGAGCCCTGATGCGGTCAGTGTGGGAGCGGCCTTGTGTCGCGATGGGCCGCAAGGCGGCCCCCGTTTTTGGCGTATTTGCAGAGATCGCTGGGGCTGCGTTGCAGCCCTTTCGCGACACAAGGCCGCTCCTACAAGGGACCGCGTAATCAAGCCATTCTGGGTAAGGCTTTAGACGCAGTCGCCAACCACAAGAAATGTTTATGCACAAGTGGCATCGGCGACTTGCGCGAAAGGCATGCCGGATCGGTACACCGCCGGTCTTTGCGCAAACGCCTGTTTTTACTGGCCTTGACGCGCAAGTCGGAATAAGCCAAACGCTTGAAATAGCGCTTGGATCCAACAGGTAATCACAAGCTTGTTCACAGAGTTATCCACAGGTTGTGCTGCGGCTAACGGTCGCGTTCGGCAAGGATTAGCAGGTTGCGCGGGGTGAGTGGGTAGTCGCAGAACAGGCCAAGGCGCACGTTGTAGCCTTGTTCTTCGAGGAACAGGGCGCGATCGAGTACCAGCCACAGCTCCAGCGGCCGGCGGAACAGGTTGCGCACGCGCTCCAGGTTGCGGACCTCGGCCAGGCGTTGCCAGCCTGCGGCTTCCAGGGCTGCCCAGTCCGGGTTGCCAGTCAGCTGCAATTGCTTGAGTTCGGCCAGGTCGCGGCAGTACTGCTCGAAGGGCTTCTCCAGCCAGGCCACGGGTAGTGACGGTGTCGGCAGGTACTCGTCGGCCTGGCGCTGCTGGCGTTGCAGCAGGTCGAAGCCCAGGCGCCGGGCCATCGAGGTGTCGCGCTGGCGTCGTACGCGGGCGCCGGCGGTAACGGTTTCGCTCAAGGGCAGGCCCAGGTCGTCCAGTGACAGCCGCAGGCTGGAGGCTTGGGCGGCTGTGGATAACGCCTGGTATTGCTGCGCCGCGATGCGGTTGTAGCAGCAGGGGGCCACGGCCAGTTGCCGGCAACCTTGCTGGCTGGCCAGTTGCATCAGGCGCACATGCAGGTCGCCACAGGCGTGCAGGGCGACCACGCTTTTGTCGCCAGCCAGGTGGCGGGCGCTGTCGTTGGCCATCACATCCTGATGCACATGCTGCGCCGGCAAGTGGTGGTGTGCGCTCAGGGCCTGGCCGGCGGCGACCAGTTCGGCGTCGTATTCCAGGCAGGTCAGGTGTTGGCCGGGTTGCAGCAGGCGGCGGCCCAGGTGGCCTTTGCCGGAGCACCAGTCCAGCCAGTGACGGGGCTGTTCGCGGAAGGCCAGGTGGCTGGCGAAGGCTTCGATCTGCTGCCATTTGCGGCCGGGGACGGCTACGTCGAGGCGATGCGTGGCGGGGGGCAGGTCGGTTTCCGGGAGGTTGCCGAGTGCCGAAAGCTGCCGGGCTTGCTGGGCCAGTTGCGGGAACGGGGCGGGCAACGGGGCAGCGGTGGTGTCGGTTTCGGCGTCTGCCAGGGAGCATTGGCGCAGGTGGGCGGCAAGCTCGGGGTGGGCGGTTTCCCAGGCCAGCTGCAGGCTGGTGAAGGGGCGGGGTTTCCACAGCTGCTGGTGCTCGATCAGGAACTGGTCGAGGGCCTGGAAGCGGGTGCTTAGGTGGGGGCTGTGGAGGTGGTTGGGCATGGGGGAGAGTGTGTTGGGTTTTAGGGCCTCTTCGCGGGTGAACCCGCTCCCACAGGTATAGTGCACAGCTTTAGGGCTGTGGGGACTCTGTGGGAGCGGGTTTACCCGCGAAGAAAGCTAAGTGGTCTCAGCGGCCCTGGCAGGCATCCACGCGCAACCAGCGCTCCAGCAGCTTGAAGCCCTGCACCAGCACGAACGAGATCACCAGGTAGAACACCCCGGCGGCAAAGAAGATCTCTACCGGCAGGTAGGTGCGGGCGATGATGGTACGGGCCATGCCGGTCAGTTCCAGCAGGGTCACGGTACTGGCCAGGGCGCTGGCCTTGAGCATCAGGATCACTTCGTTGCTGTACGCCGGCAGGCCGATGCGCGCGGCGCGTGGCAGCATGATGTAGAACAGCGTCTTGCCCCGCGACATGCCCAGCGCCCGCGCCGCCTCGATCTCACCCTTGGGGATCGACTGCAACGCGCCGCGCAGGATCTCGGCGATGTAGGCAGCAGTGTGCAGGGTCATGGTCAGCACGGTGCACCAGAACGGGTCGCGCAGGTACGGCCACAGCGAACTCGAACGCACCAGGTCGAACTGCGCCAGGCCGTAGTAGACCAGGAACAGCTGCACCAGCAGCGGCGTGCCACGGAAGAAGAAGATGTAGCTGAACGGCACCGCGCGCACATACCAGTGGCGCGAGGAGCGGGCGATGCCCAGCGGGATGGCCAGGATCAACCCGGCAACCACCGCGATGGCCACCAGCTCCAGGGTCAGGGTCGCACCCTGGGCCAGGCGTGGCAGCCATTTGATGATGACTTCCCAATTCATTATTCGGCCCTCGCAAAGCCGCGAGCGGCGCGTTTTTCCATGAAGTGCATGCCGGTCATGGCAATGATGGTCAGGCTCAGGTAGATGCAGGCCGCAACCATGTAGAAGGTGAACGGCTCTTTGGTCACGGTCACGCCGATTTGTGCGTGGCGCATGATTTCTTCCAGGCCGATCACCGACACCAGGGCGGTGTCCTTCATCAGGATCATGAACAGGTTGCCAAGGCCGGGCAGGGCGATGCGCCACATCTGCGGCAGGATGATCCGCGACAGGATGCGGCCCTCGGACAGGCCAAGCGCCAGGCCGGCTTCACGGTGGCCCTTGGGGATCGCCAGGATGGCGCCACGGAACACTTCGGTGGCGTAGGCGCCGAAGCACAGGCCCAGGGCGATCACGCCCGCAGCGAAGGCGCTGAGCTCCAGGCCCGGCATGTTCAGGGCTTCACCGAGGGCGTTCATCAAGCCGACGGTGCCGAAATAGATAAGCAGTACCCACAGCAGTTCGGGCACGCCGCGAACCAGGGTCGAATAGAAGCCACCAAGCCATTGCAGTGGCTTGATCGAGGAAGTCTTGGCCAGGGCGCCGAGCAGGCCCAGGACCAGGCCCAGCAGCAAGGCGCAAAGCGCCAGTTTTACGGTCATCAGGGTGCCGGCCATCATGGCCGGACCGAATCCGTGCAGGTCGATATTCATGGGCAGGTCATTCTAGGGACTGGCGCGCCGCAAGGGCGCGCCGGTCGGGGCGGATCATTCGATGCTGAACGGGAAGTACTTGTCGTTGATCTTCTTGTACGTGCCGTCGGCCTTGATTTCTGCCAGGGCCTTGTTCAGGTCGTCGCGCAGCTTGGTGTCACCCTTGCGCACGGCAATGCCGATCTTGTCGCTGTCCATCACCGGCTCGCCCTTGAACTCGAAGTTCGAGCCGTCTTTGCTCTTCAGCCACTCGTACTGCACGTACTTGTCGGCCAGGATGCCGTCGATGCGGCCGGAAACCAGGTCGAGGTAGGCGTTTTCCTGGGTGTCGTACAGCTTGATCTCTACGTCGTCACCGTAGTTGTCCTCCAGCCAGGTGCCAGCCAGGGTGGCGCGCTGGGTGCCGATCACCTTGCCCTTGAGCGAGGCCTTGTCGGTCTTGAAGTCGACGTTCTTTGGTGCGATGAACTGCAGTTTGTTGGAGTAGTAGGGGTCGGTGAAGTCGACGGCCTGCTTGCGCTCGTCGGTGATCGACAGCGACGACACCAGGAAGTCGAACTTCTTGGCGTTCAGGGCCGGGATGATGCCGTCCCAGTCGGAGGTGACGACCGAGCACTCGACTTTCATCTTGGCGCACAGGGCGTCGCCGATGTCTTTGTCGAAGCCGACCACGTTACCGCTGGCATCCTTGTTGTTGAACGGTGGGTAGGCGGCTTCGATACCCATGCGCAGTTTTTCTGCGGCCAGGGCGTTGGCCGACATCACCAGCGTGGCAGCAGCTGCCAGGAGGAACTTCTTGTAAGTGTGCATGTATTGCTCCGTTAGCGGTGGCTGGACATGAATTGCTTGCAACGCGCCGAGGTCGGGTTCTCGAAGACCTGCTGCGGCGATCCCTGCTCTTCGACCAGGCCCTGGTGCAGGAAGACGACTTCACTGGACACATGGCGGGCAAAGTTCATCTCGTGCGTCACCAGCAGCATGGTACGGCCTTCTTCGGCCAATGCGCGGATAACGTTTAGCACTTCCTGGACCATTTCCGGGTCGAGCGCCGAAGTTGGCTCGTCGAACAGGATGACCTTGGGCTTCATGGCCAGGGTACGGGCAATGGCGGCGCGCTGTTGCTGGCCACCGGAAAGCTGGGCGGGGTAGCTGTGGCGCTTGTCGTAGATGCCCACCTTGTTCAGCAGGGCTTCGGCGGCTTCGATGGCCTCGGCCTTGCTCTGGCCGAGCACGCGGCGTGGCGCCTCGATGATGTTGTCGAGGATCGACATGTGCGGCCACAGGTTGAAGTTCTGGAAGACGAAACCGATCTCGCTGCGCAGGCGGTTGATCTGGCGGTTGTCGGCGGCGACCAGGTCGCCGTTCTTGGCGGCCTTGAGCTTGAGGGCTTCACCGGCGACCAGGATTTCGCCCTGGTGCGGGTTCTCGAGCAGGTTGATGCAGCGCAGCAGGGTGGACTTGCCGGAGCCGGACGACCCCAGGATGGAGATCACGTCACCGTCGCGTGCGGTCAGCGAAATGCCCTTGAGAATTTCCTGCTCGCCGTAGCGTTTGTGCAGATTGCGGATTTCCAGCGCGGGCGTGGCCTGAGCCATGTGCGGTCCTCATGTGTACGGGTGCGTTCCCAGCTGTTGGCGGCCTTCCTGGCGTGCGCCAAGCTAGCATAGCGGCATTATCACGGCCAACAGGGTCGCTGGGGACTCGGGGCGCTGGTGGGGCGGTTTGTCGCATCGTTGCAGCGCAACGTCGCGCGGATGTCCGCGAAGGTGTCGCCCAGCACCAGAGCCTTGATGAAAAAAGGCGCGATGGTGCCAGCTTTGGCCCGCTCATGGAAGCGGTTTTAGACCTTTCGCGGGCTCGCCCGCTCCCACAGGTTCGTTAAAAAGCTCAAATGGTTGCACCTGACCTGTGGGAGCGGGCATGCCCCCGAGCGGGTGCGGTCAGGTCTTCAGGTTGTACCTCTAGGTTGCACTTTTTTGCATTGCAGCGGTGCACAGGTGTTACCGGGGAGCACCTTTGGTGCGTTTGTAAGTGGGTATTTCAGTAATCCAATGATTTGGCGGCCTTTCGGTCAGCCGTTGGCCGAAAGCCCTCCAAACCGCATGCTAAAAGGCCTGCCGACTTTTCTGACGAATGCATTCAGCACATGGCGCGCTTATTGCCAGTAGGAAACCGCCGATTGCAGCGACGCCCAGGTCAACCCCGGGCGCGCTCCGTAACCGCAGTCGGAGTGGTCCACTCCTTACAAAGGTAGTTTTAATGAGCGGTAACAATTCCAATGACCTCGCTCAGGGGCTCAAACAACGGCATGTGACCATGCTGTCCATCGCTGGCGTCATCGGTGCCGGCCTGTTCGTTGGCTCCGGCCACGCCATCGCTGCTGCCGGCCCTGCCGTGCTGCTGGCTTATGCTGCCGCCGGTACGCTGGTCGTGCTGGTGATGCGCATGTTGGGTGAAATGGCTGTCGCCTCGCCTGACACCGGTTCGTTCTCTACATATGCCGACCGCGCCATCGGGCGCTGGGCCGGTTTCACCATTGGCTGGCTGTACTGGTGGTTCTGGGTACTGGTAATTCCGCTGGAGGCCAACGCCGCCGCGGCCATCCTGCATGCCTGGTTCCCTGCGGTCGACCTGTGGGCGTTCTCCCTGGTCATCACCCTGGCGCTGACCCTGACCAACCTGTGCAGCGTGAAGAACTACGGCGAGTTCGAGTTCTGGTTCGCCCTGCTCAAGGTGCTGGCGATCATCGGCTTCATCGCTGTGGGTTGTGCTGCCATGTTCGGCTTTGTGCCGAGCAGCCAGGTAAGCGGTGCCAGCCACCTGTTTGACACCCAGGGCTTCATGCCTAACGGCCTGGGCGCGGTGCTGGCAGCCATGCTGACCACCATGTTCTCGTTCATGGGTACCGAAATCGTTACCATTGCCGCTGCCGAGTCGAAGGACCCGGGCAAGCAGATCAGCCGCGCCACCAACTCGGTGATCTGGCGTATCTGCCTGTTCTACCTGGTGTCGATCTTCCTGGTCGTGGCCCTGGTGCCGTGGAACGACCCGGCCCTGGCCGAGACCGGTTCCTACCAGACCGTGCTGAGCCGCATCGGCGTGCCGAATGCCAAGCTGATCGTCGACATCGTCGTGCTGATTGCCGTGACCAGCTGCCTGAACTCGGCGCTGTACACCTCGTCGCGCATGCTGTTCTCGCTGAGCAAGCGTGGTGACGCCCCGGCCATTGCCCAGCGCACCACCAAGTCGGCTACCCCGCATGTGGCGGTTCTGCTGTCCACTGCAGCGGCGTTCCTCTGTGTGTTCGCCAACTTCGTGGCCCCGGCCCAGGTGTTCGAGTTCCTGCTGGCCAGCTCTGGTGCCATTGCGCTGCTGGTGTACCTGGTGATTGCCGTGTCGCAGCTGCGCATGCGTGCCCAGCGTGAGGCCCGCGGCGAGAAGATCACCTTCAAGATGTGGCTGTTCCCGGGCCTGACCTGGGCGACCATTGCCTTCATCATTGCCATTCTGGTGGTAATGGCGCTGCGTGAGGACCACCGTGCCGAAATCATCGCGACCGCACTGCTGAGCATTGGTGTGGTGGCGGCTGGCTTGCTGGTGCACCGCAAGCGTGAAGCTGCCGGGCGGGTGGCGCTGGATAACTGATCCGCGCTGGCTGAAATGAAAAGGCCGCGTCCTGTGAAGGGCGCGGCCTTTTTTGTTGCCTGTTCCGGCCCTTTCGCGGGCTTGCCCGCTCCCACAGGGACGGCATTGCCTTCGGGCCTGTGGTGTTCATGTGGGAGCCGGCTTGCCGGCGATAGGGCCCGGGCAGGTTATCCAGCCCTGTCAGCCAAACTGCTTCTGCTGCTGTTGCTGCTTGGCAACCAGCTCCGAAGCCGCCACATAGGCTGCCTGGAACTCATCGCTCTCCAGCCAGGCCATGGTGGCCTCTTCGTCGGCCCCGTCCAGCCATTTGCGGTAGGCATTGAACACCAGCACGATGTAGTCGGTGGCGTGTTCTTCCTTGTGCCCCTTGAGCACCAGGGCCAGCAGCGGGTCTACCAGGAACACCGAAATCATCGGTACCAGGCCGCCTTCCTGGGCCTCCTTCATTTTCTTGAACAGCGGGTCGTAGCTGCCCGATTCCATGGCCTTGTTGTACACCTGCTCGATGCTGGCGCTGTCGCCTGCGCTGGCCTTGACTGCCTGGCCGCTGCGTACCATGCGGTTCTGCTTGGCCTTGCTGGCGGCGCGCTTGGCGCGTTTCTGTTGCTTGGTGGGGGTGGCCATGGGGAATCCTTGGGCGTGTCTGAAAAGTGCGCGTATTGAAGCGCAATTACCAGAGAAACCCAAGCTGTGCCCCTTTTCGGCATAGGCTGCCAGATGTGCCAGGGATTCGTGTCCCGATTATGGTGACTGCGCAATGTCAGTAGCTTCTCTCCTGCTGTCACTCACGCCAGGCGACAGCCAATTTCGACAATGGATCGGCGCTTTGAGCATGCGTATGTCTGCGCAAAAGGAGAGAACCATGAAGCATTTCTATCTTGTTACTCTATACGGCTATACCGACGACGGACGCCTTGTCTTTCCGACCGGCTTCGCCCCCTGCGATGGGCCGCGGATCACTCAGGAAGACTTGAATGTAGTTATTGACGAAATTAATGAGAACGATGATCGTTTCAAAGATGGAGTTGCCTTGCATAGCGTCTCCTACCTGGGCTCCATGACCGAGGACGCTTTCGAGCATCTTCGCTCGATGCCCGAAGTGGGAGCTGACGAGGACTAAGGTTCGATCCGCAACCCTTCTTGGGTTGCGGATGGCTGGCGTTGGCGTGAACCTTCAAACTATGGTTGCGCCAACTCGTCTTCTTCGAACCCCCGCGACGCCCGCCCGACCAACAACTCATCCGGCGCATGCGTCACGCTGTGGTTCTTGCCCGGATAATCCAGCGAATGCAGAAAGTGCCGGATGCAATTGATCCGCGCACGCTTCTTGTCATCGGACTTGATCACCGTCCACGGCGCATCGGCAGTATCGGTATGGAAGAACATCGCCTCCTTGGCTGCAGTGTAGTCTTCCCACTTGTCCAGCGACTTGATGTCGATGGGCGACAGCTTCCAGTGCTTGAGCGGGTCGTCCCGGCGCGAGATGAAGCGGCGCAGCTGCTCTTCGCGGTTCACCGAGAACCAGTACTTGAACAGCAGGATGCCGCTGTTGCACAACATCCGCTCCAGCTCCGGGGCCTGGCGCATGAATTCCAGGTACTGCAGCGGCGTGCAGAAGTCCATCACCTTTTCGACGCCGGCGCGGTTGTACCAGGAGCGGTCGAAGAACACCATTTCACCTGCCGTGGGCAGATGCTGGATGTAGCGCTGAAAGTACCACTGGCCTTTTTCCTGCTCGGAAGGCTTTTCCAGGGCAACGATGCGCGCACCACGAGGGTTGAGGTGCTCCATGAAACGCTTGATGGTGCCGCCCTTGCCTGCGGCATCGCGCCCTTCGAACAGGATCACCACGCGCTGGCCGGTTTCCTTCACCCAGCTCTGTACCTTCAACAGCTCGATCTGCAGCGCGTGCTTGGCCTTTTCGTAGTCCTGGCGACGCATGCGGGTGCGGTAGGGGTAGCTGGCCGGCAGGTGGGCCGAGGTGCTGTCTTCGTTGCTGCCCTTGGGGGCGGTGGCGACTTCCAGTGCAGCAGGTTGCTGGCTGATGCTGGTGATCGTCGGCTCCGGCTTGCGCTGGCGTGGGCGACGCGTGCGGGCTGGGGTGATGGCGGGCTCGCTGGGGGCGGGGAGCAGGAGGGGGGATTCTTCGCTCATGGAGGTCCTTGCGGGTCGGGTCGGATGTCCATCTGGCATTTTAAGTCGAGCGATTGGCGGCACTTTGATATCGGTCAACGGCGCGTCCACAAACAGTTTGAAACAGCTAAAAATTGAATGTAGTGTGAACTGTGGTTCACATTTTTTCATGCGCACACCCTCCTGGCGGGTGGCGATAAAACCAGCCAGGCCAGAGATATCAAATCTGCCCTCAAGCTGGCACGCGACCTTTAGGAGGCCGCCATGACAAATATCAAGCTGACCAAATGGGACGCTGTAGACCATTTGAAGACAGAGGAAGACATGGCCCTCTACCTTGAGGCCTGTCTTGAAGAAAACGATCCGGCACTGCTTGCTGCTGCCCTGGGTGATATCGCTCGTGCCCGGGGTATGGCTCAGTTGGCGCGTGATACCGGCCTGACACGAGAAGGGCTGTATAAGGCGTTGTCTGCGGAGGGTAACCCGAGTTTGGCGACCATCATGAAAGTGATGGCGGCCCTCGGGGTCAGACTTCATGCCGAGGTGCTGCCGCGCGCGGCGGGGTAAGGTTTAGCGATCAGGAGGGGCAGTAACGGCAGGTAACTGCCAAGCCTCCAGCAAAAATGACAGACAACAAAAAACCCGCACTAGGCGGGTTTCTTGTTGTCGCTTCGGGTAACTTTGCAACCACCAGAAGCTTGAAGGTGGTGCCCAGAGACGGAGTCGAACCGCCGACACGAGGATTTTCAATCCTCTGCTCTACCGACTGAGCTATCTGGGCGACGAGGTGAATTAAATAGACTTTCAGACCGCTCGTCAACGACTTTTTGAAAAAATTTTAAATTAATTCCGTCGCTTACGTTCCGTGGGGTCATTCCGAGGGTGGAACGTAGCCTTCCGCCTGGGCGTATTCTTCGCCGGCGAAAAACTTGTCCATCTCGCCCTGGAGGAATTTGCGGTCCTCGGCGTTCATCATGTTCAGGCGCTTTTCGTTGATCAGCATGGTCTGGTGCTTCTGCCAGTCGGCCCAGGCTTTCTGCGAGATGTGTTCGAAGATGTCCTGGCCCTTGGCGCCGGGGTAGGGCGGGCGCTCCAGGCCTGGCAGTTCTTCTTTGTACTTGCGGCACATCACGGTGCGGGTCATCGGGCGTCTCCTGCAATCAGTTCGTCGGCCGCGCGTTTGAGCAGCTTTTTCACCGGGGCAGCGAGGCCCAGGCGCGGCGGGGTGGCGAGGTTATACCAGAGCCAGTCGGCCTCGGCCACGTGCTGGCCGACCGGGTCGACGCGCACCAGCCAGGGCTCGATCGCCAGCTGGAAGTGGCTGAAGGTATGGGTCAGGCCGTCCATGGCGCGGCTGTCAGCCAGGCGCAGGCCGTGCTGGTAGGCCAGATCGTCGAGCTGGGCGATGTCGTCAAGCTCCGGCAGGCTCCACAAACCACCCCACAGGCCGCTGGACGGGCGGCGGTAAAGCAGGATGGCGCCTTCGTGGTTGGCCAGCAGTGGCATCAGTGTGCGGCGTTGCGGCAGTGCCTTGCGCGGCTTGGGCTCGGGGTAGCGGGTTTCTTCACCGTGCAGGTGCGCTTCGCAGCCGCGCTGCAGCGGGCAGATCAGGCAACTGGGCTTGCTGCGGGTGCACAGCGTTGCGCCCATGTCCATCATCGCCTGGGTGTAGTGGTTGGCTCGCTGCTGCGGGGTAAAGCGTTCGGCCGTGGCCCACAGCTGGTTGGCTACCTTGGGTTCGCCGGGGTAGCCGGCCTGGGCGGTGTAGCGGGCCAGCACGCGCTTGACGTTGCCGTCGAGGATCGGTGCGCGGATGCCCATGCTGATGCTGGCGATGGCGCCGGCGGTGGAGCGGCCGATGCCGGGCAGCTCGGTGAGCTGCTCGACACTGCGCGGGAATTCGCCGCCATGCTGTTCGACCACGATCTTCGCGGCCTTTTGCAGGTTGCGTGCCCGGGTGTAGTAGCCCAGGCCCGTCCACAGGTGCAGCACCTCGTCCTCCGGCGCCTCGGCCAGGGCCTGCACGGTCGGCAGGGCCTGCATGAAGCGGTCGAAGTAGTTGAGCACGGTGCTGACCTGGGTCTGCTGCAACATGATTTCCGACACCCACACCCGGTACGGGTTGATGCCCTGTTGCCAGGGCAGGTCGTGCCGGCCGTGTTCGTCATACCAATCCAGCACTGCGCTGGAGAACTGCTCGGGGCTCATCGCTTGAACAGCCCCTTGAGCGCGTCTTTCAGTTCCGGGCTCACTTTGTCTCCGAGTTTTTCATCGATCTTGTCTTGCAGGCGGTTGCCGGCCACCTTGGCGGCAACCTTGCCCAGGCCGTCCTGGTCCAGGCGGCAGGCTTTGGCGCCCAGCTCCAGAGGGCCACGGCAGCGCAGCGGTATTTCGACACCCACATAGCGTTCGTTGACCTGGCAGGCCGGGTCCGGCATGGCGCGCTGGTCGCCTTCGACGACCACGCCAACGTTGTAGTCCATGCCCAGTACACGCAGGTCGAGGTCACCATGGCCATTGACGGTCAGGCCTGGAATGCGAGCCTTGAGGTCCGAGTTGTTGGCGACGCCATTGCGTACTACCAGGCTGCCACGCAGTTCCTGGAACGGGGTGTCCTTGCCGCGAGGCTCGCCGGTGAGCGATTTGCGGTTCAGCGTGGCGATGGCCTTGCACAGCTGCTGTTCCAGGTTGGCATTGACCAGCACGCCGTCGTTGATGACGAAGTTGGCGTTGCCGTTGAGGGTGTCGACCAGGGCCTTCTGGCTGTTGCCGGTGGCGGTCAGGTCGCTGGTCAGGGTCAGCAGGCCTTTGACCGGTGGCGTCTGTTCCTTGCCCTCGGTCTTGATGAAGTGTTCCACCGGCACCCGCTGGATGCTGGTGTTGACGCCCAGTTGCGGCACGGCAGGGCGCACGTCGACGGTGCCCTTGGCCTCGAAGGTGCCGTTGTACAGTTCACCGCGCAGGGTTTGCAGGGTCAGCAGGCCGCCCTGGCCGATGGCCTTGAGCTGGGCGTCTTCGATCGGCAGTTTGTCCAGGATCAGCGAGCCGAAGGCCAGGTCGGCCTGCAGGTCGAGGGCGCGCAGGCGGTCGACCGGCAGCAGCTTGTCGTCGCTCCAGGCGACCTGGGTCGGGGCGTTGGGAAGCGGCGTGGTGCCAGGGCCGGCGACCGCGGTGGCTTCCTGTTGCTTGACCTCGGCCTGGCGCGCGGCGGTGGCGCCCTTGGCCTCTTCACTCTTGGCCGGCAGGTAGCGGTCGGCGTTGAAGGTGTCGCCCTTGAGCTGCAGGCGCAGGGCCTGTTTGGCGAAGTCTTCGACGGCCACGCGGCCACTGAAGGTGCTGTCGTCCAGCTTCACCGCCAGGTCTTCCAGGGCCAGGCTGTTCGGCGTGCCCTGCAGGCGGGTGACCAGTTCCAGCTTGGCGAAGGCCGCCGGGTCGTTGGTGGCCGGCAGCGGGCGGCCGATGCTGTCGAGGAAGGTGCGCAGGTCGAACTGGGCGATGGACAGGCCGCCGCTCAGCTGTGGCGCCTTGTCCAGGTCTCGCAGGTTCAGCTCGCCCAGGGCGCGCAGCTGGTTGGCCGAGACTTTCAGGCCGTTCCACGAGGCGACATTGGCGGCCAGGTCGACCAGCAACTGGCCTTGGGCGGCGAAAGTCACGGTCTTGCCGCCGGTGGGCTCACCCGAGGTTTCGCCCGACAGGCGCATGTCTTCGAAGTTGTAGCGCTTGAGCTTGCGGTCGAAGCGCAGCTCGCCGGCCAGTTCGGTGCGGGCCTTGATGTTCGGCTGGCTGGCACTGAGGAAGGCGCTGGCCTTGAGCGGAATGTTCGCCCCTTCGTGGACCGGGCCGGTGCTCAGCTGGATGCTTTCGGCGCTGTAGCTCTGGCCGGTCTTGGCATCGGTGTATTGCACGCGGGCGTTGTTCACGGTCAGGCTGTCGATGTCCAGCTTGACGGCGCGTTCGTTGCTGGCGACCGGTGCCGACGCCTGTTCGGTCGGTGCCTGGGCCGGAGCACTGGCCTGCGCATCGGCACTGGCGCCGTTCTGCGCGGGCAGCGGCTTGCCGATGTCTTCCCAGTTGCCATGGCCCTGTTCGTCACGGGCCAGGGTCAGGTTCAGGCCCTCGACGCGTACGTCGCTCATCTGCACTTCGCGGCGCAGCAGTGGCAGCACACGTACAGAAAGCCCGAGCATCTGCAGGTCGGCGAACGGTTCCTTGGGTTTGTTCAAGGTGGCGATGCTCGCTTCGTGCAACTCCAGGCCCAGCCACGGGAACAGGCTCCAGCCAATGTCACCGTTGAGGGTCAGCTCGACGTGAGCCTTGTCACGTGCCAGCTGGCGAATCTCGTCTTTGTAGTCGTTGGGATCGAAGAGGTGGGTCAGGGCGAAGCCCAGCGCCACGATGATCAGCAGCAACCCGAGAAGCCCAAGTCCCAGGATTTTGCCGAACGCTTTCATGGGCGAGTCCTTGTAGTCCGTTTTTGAAATTCAAGCGCCAGAGTATAGCGCCGCAGTGGTTGCCCCTGCGTATTCGACTAGAGATACAGGGCATTTCCTACGCGTACAGCAGATGGTACGGCTTTCGACAGCCATGATTTTGTCAGTTCCGAATGTGTGGCCTGTACTGGCCCTATCGCCGGCAAGCCAGCTCCCACAGGGATCCCGCTGTCCCCGAGGTCGGTGGGATCCCTGTGGGAGCTGGCTTGCCGGCGATAGGGCCGGTATAGGCAACATGACCGTTTCAGCCGAGCAAAAATTAACGATATCAGATTGCTTTCACGCTACTTGATGCTGCTACCCTTGCGCCGCTTTGCCTGCACCCTACCTATAAGAAGGATCTGATCCATGAGCAGTACCGTCGCGGCGGGGACCTTGGCCAGTGCGCCAGGCTTCCTGTCGAAGGAGCGCATCATCGCCCGTCCGGGCTTCAACCGCTGGCTGGTCCCGCCGGCCGCCCTGGCCATCCACCTGTGCATCGGCATGGCCTATGGCTTCTCGGTGTTCTGGCTGCCGCTGTCGCAAGCCCTCGGCATCACCGCTCCAGTTGCCTGCGCAGCGGACATGGGCTTCATGGCCCGTATGTTCAGCGCCGAATGCGATTGGCCGATTTCCATGCTGAGCTGGATCTACACCCTGTTCTTCGTCTTCCTCGGTTGCTCGGCGGCTGTGCTGGGTGGTTGGCTGGAACACGCCGGCCCGCGCAAGGCCGGCCTGGTGTCGGCGCTGTGCTGGTGCGGCGGCATGCTGATTTCGGCGATTGGCGTGAAAACCCATCAGCTGTGGCTGATGTGGCTGGGGTCCGGCGTAATCGGTGGTATCGGCCTGGGCCTGGGCTACATCTCGCCGGTGTCGACCCTTATCAAGTGGTTCCCGGACAAGCGCGGCATGGCCACCGGCATGGCGATCATGGGCTTTGGTGGCGGGGCCATGGTCGGTGCACCGCTGGCCACCGCGCTGATGGGCCATTTCGGCAATGCGCAGGAAGTGGGCGTGTGGCAGAGCTTCGTCGTCATGGCAGCGATCTACTTCGTGTTCATGACCGCCGGTGCCCTGGCGTATCGCATACCGCCGACCGGCTGGAAGCCAGAAGGCTGGAGCGCTCCAGTGAAGAAAGCTGGCAACACCATGGTCACCGACCGCCACGTGCACGTCAGCGTGGCCTGGAGGACCCCGCAGTTCGCCTTGATCTGGTTGGTGCTGTGCCTGAACGTGTCGGCGGGTATCGGCATCCTCGGCATGGCTTCGCCGTTGCTGCAGGAAGTGTTCGCCGGCAAGCTGCTGGGCAACGGGCTGAGCTTCAGCGAGCTGAACAGCGCCCAGTTGGCGCAGATTGCCGCGATTGCCGCCGGCTTCACCGGCCTGCTGAGCCTGTTCAACATCGGCGGGCGGTTCTTCTGGGCGTCGTTCTCGGACTACATTGGCCGCAAGAACACCTATTTCGCCTTCTTCGCCCTGGGCGTGGGCTTGTACAGCCTGGTGCCGAACATGGGGCACCTGGGTAACGTGGCGCTGTTCGTCGCGGCGTTCTGCATCATTCTGTCGATGTACGGTGGTGGTTTTGCCACGGTACCGGCCTACCTGGCCGACCTGTTCGGCACGCAGATGGTCGGCGCCATTCATGGCCGCCTGCTGACCGCCTGGGCGGCGGCTGGGGTGCTGGGACCGGTGCTTATCACCTACCTGCGCGAGTACCAGTTGGCGGCCGGGGTGGAGCGTGCGGCTGCTTATGACATGACCCTGTACATCCTCGCCGGCCTGCTGGTGCTGGGCTTTGTCTGCAACATGCTGGTGCGACCAGTGGCCGACAAGCATTTCATGAGCGATGCCGAACTGGCTGCCGAACGGGCGTTGAGCCATGACAAGGGCTCCGACGGGGCGCGCTCGCTGGAGTGGAAAGCGGCGCCGGGTAGCCTGCCGCTGGTGTTGCTGGCCTGGGCGGTGGTGGTCGTGCCGTTGGCCTGGGGCGTTTGGATTACCCTGCAGAAGACGGCTGTGCTGTTCCATTGATTGGGGGCGCTTTGCGCCCCTTTCGCGACACAAGGCCGCTCCCACAGGTGACCGCATGCCTCTGTGGGAGCGGCCTTGTGTCGCGATGGGCTGCAAAGCAGCCCCAGGCCCCCGGTTGTATAGACCTGTAACGGTATCCGGCCTGCTTAATTCCTCGTTCTGCCATATGTCATCCGCGTTTCAAGCCGGCGCGTTCTAGGCCTATAATGAAGCCCTTTTCGCCTAATGATTTTGCGGAGCTGGTGATGGTCGAACGTAAGGCTTCCGTCGAGCGCAATACCCTGGAAACCCAGGTCAAGTGCTCGATCAACCTCGATGGCAGTGGCAAGGCCCGATTCGATATCGGTGTGCCTTTCCTTGAACACATGCTGGACCAGATTGCCCGCCATGGGCTGATCGATCTGGATATCGAGTGCAAGGGTGACACGCATATCGACGATCACCATACCGTCGAAGACGTCGGCATCACCCTGGGCATGGCATTTGCCCAGGCCATCGGTGACAAGAAGGGCATCTTCCGCTACGGCCATGCCTATGTGCCGCTGGACGAAGCGCTGTCGCGCGTGGTCATCGACTTCTCCGGTCGCCCGGGCCTGCAGATGCACGTGCCGTACACCCGCGCCAGCGTCGGTGGCTTCGATGTCGACCTGTTCCAGGAGTTCTTCCAGGGCTTCGTCAACCACGCCCTGGTGACCCTGCACATCGACAACCTGCGTGGCCACAACACCCACCATCAGATCGAGACCGTGTTCAAGGCTTTCGGCCGCGCCCTGCGCATGGCCATTACCCTCGACGAGCGCATGGCCGGGCAGATGCCATCCACCAAAGGGTGCCTGTAAATGCAGACGGTAGCCGTAATCGACTATGGCATGGGCAACCTGCACTCGGTGGCCAAGGCGCTCGAGCATGTAGGGGCCGGTAAGGTGCTGGTCACCAGCGATGCCACGGTCATCCGCGAAGCCGACCGCGTGGTATTCCCGGGCGTGGGCGCGATTCGCGACTGCATGGCCGAAATCCGCCGCCTGGGCTTCGACAGCCTGGTGCGCGAAGTCAGCCAGGACCGCCCGTTCCTCGGCATTTGCGTGGGTATGCAGGCACTGCTCGACCACAGCGAAGAAAACGACGGTGTCGACTGCATCGGCATGTTCCCCGGCCAGGTGCGCTTCTTCGGCAAGGACCTGCAAGAAGACGGCGAGCACCTGAAGGTGCCGCACATGGGCTGGAACGAGGTCGGCCAGACCAACGACCACCCGCTGTGGCACGACATCCCCGACCGTGCGCGGTTCTACTTCGTGCACAGCTACTACATCAATGCCGGCAAGCCGGCCCAGGTGGTCGGCCGCGGCCATTACGGTGTCGATTTCGCCGCTGCGCTGGCCGATGGCTCGCGCTTTGCCGTGCAGTTCCACCCGGAGAAGAGCCATACCCATGGCCTGCAGCTGCTGCAGAACTTCGTCGCCTGGGACGGGCGCTGGTAAATGAGCAGGTCGAAGACCAAGGCCCCGGTCATCACCCTGGCCCCCGAGCAGGAGCGCGAAGCGCTGCACACGCTCAAGCGCTTCCTCGAAGACCGTTTCGAGCTGGAGCTGGGGTCGTTCGAAGTGGCCGAAGTCCTCGAGCTGTTCAGCAAAGAAATTGCACCCCATTACTACAACAGGGCGATTGCCGATGTTCAGCTGCACCTCAAGGAGCGGTTCGAGAGCATCGAAAGCGATCTGTGGGCGCTCGAGAAGCCCTGAAACCCCAAGAACAGACAGGTTCCCAAGATGCTGATTATCCCCGCTATCGATCTGAAGGACGGTGCCTGCGTGCGCCTGCGCCAGGGCCGCATGGAAGACTCCACGGTATTTTCCGACGACCCGGTGAGCATGGCCGCCAAGTGGGTCGAGGGTGGCTGCCGCCGCCTGCACCTGGTCGACCTCAACGGCGCCTTCGAAGGCCAGCCGGTCAACGGTGAAGTGGTCACCGCCATTGCCAAGCGCTACCCGACCCTGCCGATCCAGATCGGCGGTGGCATCCGCTCGCTGGAAACCATCGAGCACTACGTCAAGGCTGGCGTCAGCTACGTGATCATCGGCACCAAGGCGGTCAAGCAGCCGGAGTTCGTCGCCGAAGCGTGCAAGGCCTTCCCGGGCAAGGTCATCGTTGGCCTGGACGCCAAGGACGGCTTCGTCGCCACCGACGGCTGGGCTGAAGTGAGCTCGGTGCAGGTCATCGACCTGGCCAAGCGTTTCGAGGCCGATGGCGTCTCGGCGATCGTCTACACCGACATCGCCAAGGACGGCATGATGCAGGGCTGCAACGTGCCGTTCACCAAGGCGCTGGCAGAAGCTACCTCGATCCCGGTGATTGCCTCGGGCGGCATCCACAACCTGGGCGACATCAAGGCCCTGCTGGACGCCAAGGCCCCGGGCATCATCGGCGCCATCACCGGCCGTGCCATCTATGAAGGCACCCTCGATGTCGCCGAGGCCCAGGCCTTCTGCGACAACTACCAAGGCTGAGGACTGAACCATGGCACTGGCCAAGCGCATCATCCCTTGCCTGGACGTGGACAACGGCCGGGTGGTCAAGGGCGTCAAGTTCGAGAACATCCGTGATGCCGGCGACCCGGTGGAAATCGCCCGTCGCTACGATGAGCAAGGTGCCGATGAAATCACCTTCCTCGACATCACCGCCAGCGTCGATGGCCGCGACACTACCCTGCATACCGTCGAGCGCATGGCCAGCCAGGTGTTCATCCCGCTGACCGTGGGCGGTGGCGTGCGCACCGTGCAGGACATCCGCAACCTGCTCAATGCCGGTGCCGACAAGGTCTCGATCAACACGGCCGCGGTGTTCAACCCGGAGTTTGTCGGCGAGGCAGCGGACCGTTTCGGTTCGCAGTGCATCGTTGTCGCCATCGACGCCAAGAAGGTGTCCGGGCCGGGCGAAGAACCACGCTGGGAAATCTTCACCCACGGCGGGCGCAAGCCGACCGGGCTGGATGCCGTTGAATGGGCTAAGAAGATGGAAGGCCTGGGTGCTGGCGAGATCCTGCTGACCAGCATGGACCAGGACGGCATGAAGAACGGCTTCGACCTGGGTGTTACCCGCGCGATCAGTGATGCGCTGGGTATTCCGGTGATTGCCTCGGGCGGGGTGGGTAACCTGCAGCACCTGGCTGACGGCATTCTGGAAGGGCATGCCAGTGCGGTGCTGGCTGCCAGTATCTTCCACTTTGGTGAGTACACGGTGCCGGAAGCCAAGGCCTACATGGCTTCGCGCGGGATCGTCGTTCGCTGATCGATTAATTGGGGCTGCTTTGCAGCCCATCGCCGGCAAGCCAGCTCCCACAGGGACCGCACAAGGCTCAGGGCCTGCGCTGCCAATGTGGGAGCTGGCTTGCCGGCGATGGGCCGCAACGCGGCCCCAATGGCATCAACCGTGGTTCTTGCCGAGCAATGCGTGATACAGCTCGGTATCCCCAAGAATCCCCACCACCTTGTCGTTATCCTGCAACACCAGCTTGTTGCCGGTCTGATAACGAATCTGCAGCGCCTCGCGCATGCCGATATCAGCATTGACCAACGTTGGGCGGCGGCCCAGCAGCTCCACATCCTGCCCCGGCGCCCAGTTCTGCATCTCCAGCCCGTTCTGCCCCTGGCGTGCGCGCTTGATCGAGTTGCCTTCGCCCAGGTCCAGCCACGAATCGCCACCCGGGTCCAGGCACACCGAACCATTCACCCGCTTGCAGTTGTCCAGGCTGCGCATCAGGCTGCGCCCGCACAGCACGTTCAGCGGGTTGGTATGGGCGACGAAGGTGCGCACATACTCGTCGGCCGGGTTGAGCACGATCTCTTCCGGCTTGCTGTACTGGATGATCCGCCCGTCCTTCATGATGGCGATGCGGCTACCCAGCTTGAGCGCTTCGTCCAAGTCATGGCTGACGAACACGATGGTCTTGCTCAGCTTGGCCTGCAGGCCAAGCAACTCGTCTTGCAGGCCCTGGCGGATCAGCGGGTCCAGTGCCGAGAACGGTTCGTCCATCAGCAGGATGTCGGCATCCATCGCCAGCGCCCGGGCCAGGCCCACGCGCTGCTGCATGCCGCCAGACAGTTCGTCCGGCTTCTTGTTGCGCCACTGGGTCAGGCCCACCAGCTCGAGCTTCTCGTCGACCAGCTTGCGCCGTTCCTTCTCGGGGCGGCCCTGCATTTCCAAGCCAAAGCTGATGTTCTCGCGCACCGTCAGCCAGGGCATCAGGGCGAATTTCTGGAACACCATGGCAATGCGCTTGGTGCGCATCATCTTCAGCTCGGCGGGGGTACAGTGGGCAATGTCGATGTGCTTGCCTTCGTGCTCGACGAACAGCTTGCCGCGGCTGACGGTGTTGAGGCCGTTGATGCAGCGCAGCAAGCTCGACTTGCCAGAACCGGACAGGCCCATCAGCACGCAGATCTCGCCCTTCTGGATATCCAGGTTGGCTTTTTCGACACCCACCACCAGGCCGGTCTGCTTGAGGATCTGCTCGCGGGTCTGGCCCTGGTCGAGCAGGGCCAGCGCTTCGCGCGGCTTGTTGGAGAAGATGACGTCGACGTCTTCGAAACGAATGATGCTCATGCTTCACCCCTTACCGGCAGGTCCGGTTGCTTGCAGATACGGTCGAGCATGATCGCCAGCAGCACGATCGCCAGGCCCGCTTCGAAGCCCAGGGAAATATCGGCGGTGTTCAGTGCGTTGACCACAGGTTTGCCCAGGCCGTCAGCGCCGACCAGGGCGGCAATCACCACCATCGACAGCGACAGCATGATGCACTGGGTAACGCCGGCGGCGATGCTTGGCATCGCGTGCGGCAGTTCGATACGGGTGAGCAGCTGGCGCCGCGAGCAGCCAAAGGCCTTGCCGGCGTCCATCAGCTCCTGCGGGACGTCGCAGATGCCCAGGTAGGTGAGACGGATCGGCGCGGCGATGGCGAACACCACCGTCGAGATCAGCCCCGGCACCACACCCAGGCCGAAAAGGGTCAGGGTGGGGATCAGGTAGACGAAGGTAGGTACCGTCTGCATCAGGTCGAGTACCGGGCGCATGGCGGTATAGAACATCGGTTTGTGCGCGGCGACGATGCCCAGTGGCACGCCGATGGCCACGCAAACCACTGTGGCGAAGGTGACCTGCGCCAGGGTTTCCATGGTTTCCTGCCAGTAACCCAGGTTGAGGATCAGCAGGAACGAAAGAGCAACGAATGCGGTCAGCGCCCACTTGCGCTGGATGAAATGCGCCAGGGCGGCGAACAGAGCGATGAGCACGAACGGATTGAAGAAAGTCAGGGCACTGGTTACGCCATGGATCATGAACTCCAGGCCTTGCGCGATGGCGTCGAAGTAATTCGCGCCGTTCTGGGTCAGCCACTCGACGAACGACGCGATGTACTGGCCCAGGGGTATTTTCTGATCGATAAGCATGATAGCGAGCTTCCACCTGCATAGATTGAAATCAACCCGGGGCAGGCACGGGCCTGCCCCGAGGTAGCGCTATTGCGTATTTCGTTATTGCGTCAGCTTGGCCTTGGCCGCCTCAAGGCCGGGTTTGCCATCCACGGTGGTTACGCCGGCCAGCCAGGCATCCAGTTTGCCAGGGTTGTCCTTGAGCCACTTCTTGGCCGCCGCCTCGGGTTTCATCTTGTCGTCCAGGACATAGCCCATCATGGTGCTTTCATCCTTGAGCTCGAACGACAGGTTCTTCAACAGCTGGCCAACGTTGCTGCATTCCTGCACATAACCCTTGCGGGTGTTGGTCAATACGGTCGCCTTGCCGAAGTCGGGGCCGAAGAACTCGTCCCCGCCGGTCAGGTACTGCATCTTGAAGCGGGTGTTCATCGGGTGCGGTTCCCAGCCGAGGAACACCAGCGCATCGCCGCGTTTCTGCGCGCGGTCGACCTGCGACAGCATGCCGGCCTCGCTGGACTGGACGATCTTGAAGCCGGCGTCCTTCAGGCCGAAGGCGTTCTTGTCGATCATGCTCTGGATGGTGCGGTTGCCATCGTTGCCGGGCTCGATGCCGTAGATCTTGCCGTCGAGTTCTTTCTTGAACTTGGGAATGTCGCTGAAATCCTTCAGGCCCTTGTCATACAGCGCCTGGGGCACGGCCAGGGTGTACTTGGCGTTTTCCAGGTTGGCGCGCACTGTTTCTACAGTACCGGCGTCGCGGTACTGCTTGATGTCGTTCTCCATGGTCGGCATCCAGTTGCCGAGAAACACGTCCAGGTCCTTGCCGGTGGCCAGCGACTTGTAGGTCACCGGTACCGAGATCATGGTGGTGTGGGTCTTGTAACCCAGTGCTTCGAGCACAACGCTGGTGGTCGCGGTGGTTACCGTGATGTCGGTCCAGCCGACATCCGAGAACCGTACCGTCTGGCATTGCTCGGGTTCGGCGGCCTGGGCCAGCAAAGGCGCGGACAGCAACGCAACCAGCAACAGCGAGGGTGAACCTTTCATGGATGGACTCCTGTGATTTTGTCTTCGGGTTCGCGTGGGTCGCCGGGCTTTCTCAGGGTCCGGTCGACCAGGCCTGCAGAGGGCAGGATGCGTGGCCGTGCTTTACGAGTCGCTTTCGATAATCCTCCAGCGCTGGGCAATCGCCTACTGGTGGGGTCGTAACCAGTACGGAACGGGTCGTATCCAGTATGGGCGATGTCGCTTATGGATTTTTCCACCCCCTCAGCCGCATTTTTACGTCACCAGGCCGCTGGAAAGCGGCGTGGCGAGGGCAGCTCCCCGGTAAAAAACAGCGCGGCGCTGCTGGACAAAAGTACGTCGGTTGCAGACGGCGAGGGGGTTGGTAAAAGCCCGATGATGCGTGCATTCAAGGCGGCCCGCTGCTTCAGCCTAGCAGCTGCCCCGCCCTGCGCATGGCGCGCAGAGACAAGCCCAGCAAGAGGTGATTCGACAATGGCCATCAGCGTGTTCGACCTGTTCAAGATCGGTGTCGGGCCCTCCAGCTCCCACACCGTCGGCCCCATGCGTGCTGGCGCCCTGTTCGTCCAGGGCCTGCGCGAACGCGGCGAGCTGGAACGTGTGAAGCGGATCGAAGTGCGCCTGTATGGCTCGCTGTCGGCCACGGGTGTGGGGCATGGCACCGACAATGCCACCATCATGGGCCTGATGGGTGAATGGCCTGACGCCATCGACCCGACCCAGATCGCACCGCGTATCGCCGACCTGCGCGAAACCAACACCCTGCAGCTGGACAGCCGCCTGCCCATCGAATTCGTCTGGGCCCGCGACATGCTGCTGCTGGACGAGAACCTGCCGTACCACCCCAACGCGATGACCCTGATTGCCGAAGGCGAGCAGGGCGAGCTGCACCGCGACACCTATTACTCGGTGGGTGGCGGCTTCGTGGTCGATGCCGCCCAGGCCGCCAGCGGTGTGCTGGATGCCGACCAGACGGTGCTGCCGTACGACTTCAACAGCGCCGCCGAACTGCTGCGCCTGTGCAAGCAAAACGACCTCAGCGTGTCGCAATTGATGATGGCGAACGAGAAGGTCTGGCGCAGCGAGGAAGAGATCCGCGTTGGCCTGCACAAGCTCTGGGAAGCCATGCAGGAATGCGTCAACAACGGCCTCAAGTACGAAGGCACGCTGCCTGGCGGGTTGAACGTGCGCCGCCGCGCCGCCAAGCTGCACCGCAGCCTGCAGGAAATCGGCAAGCCCAACGTGATCGGCTCGACCATGAGCGCCATGGAGTGGGTCAACCTGTTCGCCCTGGCGGTCAACGAAGAAAACGCCGCCGGCGGGCGCATGGTTACCGCGCCGACCAACGGTGCGGCGGGCATCATCCCGGCGGTGTTGCACTACTACATGCGCTTCAGCGATGCGGTGGACGAGTCCAGCGTGGTCGACTTCTTCCTCGGTGCTGCCGCGGTGGGCATCCTGTGCAAGAAGAACGCGTCGATCTCCGGTGCCGAAGTGGGTTGCCAGGGTGAAGTCGGTTCGGCTTGCGCCATGGCCGCGGCGGGCCTTGCCGAAGTGCTTGGTGCGACCCCGCCACAGGTGGAGAACGCTGCCGAGATCGCCCTGGAGCACAACCTGGGCCTGACCTGCGACCCGGTCGGCGGGTTGGTGCAGGTGCCGTGCATCGAGCGCAATGCGATTGCCGCGGTAAAGGCCATCAACGCGGTGCAGATGGCCCTGCGGGGTGATGGCGAGCACTTCATCTCCCTCGACCAGGTGATCCGCACCATGCGCGATACCGGGGCCGACATGCACGACAAGTACAAAGAGACCTCGCGCGGTGGTTTGGCAGTCAGCGCGATCGAGTGCTGATAGCTTGATCTGACCTCAAGGGCCTCTTCGCGGGCACGCCCGCTCCCACAGGAACTGTGCAATCCCTGTGGGAGCGGGCGTGCCCGCGAAGGGGCCCTTGAGATTGAAACAGGTGCAGTACGGAAGCCAATGCCCCCTTATGGTGCAGAGCGACGCATACCGATCGTCGGGTGTCGTTATCAGTGTGGGCGTTGTCGGTGACACTCAAGAGTGTCGTTTCTGGGCATCCTACACTGCGCATGTCACCAAATTGCTCAGCCGTTACACGCACAGCGCCTAGCACGCCAGTTCCACGAAGATTGGCCAACTCGATCAAAGCACCTGATTTGCCTGACAAAGGCGTCGTTTTCAGGTTTTTTTGGATAGCCGTTCAATTTCAGGCACGGCGTTTGCGTTGAGATTGGCACCAAGGCCCCTGCACATGAACCGGGGCCATACATAACAAGAAATCAGTGCTCGCCTGAGGCACACCCTGCATTTGTGTGAGGAGAAATCGCGATGACGTCGTACACCTCCGGGAACCCAACCCAGAACCGCACAGCCCCCCAGTCCATCGGGTTTCTCCTACTGGACAATTTCACCCTCATTTCCCTGGCATCGGCCGTCGAGCCGCTGCGCATGGCCAACCAGCTGTCCGGCCGCGAGCTGTACCGCTGGCACACCCTCACCGCCGATGGTGGACAGGTGTGGGCCAGCGATGGCTTGCAGATAACCCCTGACGCCGCCATGCACAGTGCGCCCCCCATCGATACCGTGATTGTCTGTGGCGGCGTGGGCATCCAGCGCAGCGTTACCCGCGAGCATGTCACCTGGTTGCAAACCCAGGCCCGTCAGTCGCGCCGTCTGGGCGCGGTATGTACCGGTAGCTGGGCCTTGGCCTGTGCCGGGCTGCTGGATGGTTTCGATTGCAGCGTGCACTGGGAATGCCTGGCGGCCATGCAGGAGGCCTACCCACGGGTCAACATGAGCACCCGCCTGTTCACCCTCGACCGTAACCGCTTCACCAGCTCCGGCGGCACTGCGCCGCTGGACATGATGCTGCACCTGATCAGCCGCGACCATGGCCGTGAACTGTCGGCTGCGATTTCCGAAATGTTCGTCTACGAGCGCATCCGCAACGAGCAGGATCACCAGCGCGTGCCGCTCAAGCACATGCTTGGCACCAACCAGCCGAAGCTGCAGGAAATCGTCGCGCTGATGGAGGCCAACCTCGAAGAGCCGATCGACCTGGATGAACTGGCGGTATACGTGTCGGTATCGCGCCGGCAGCTCGAGCGCCTGTTCCAGAAGTACCTGCACTGTTCGCCGTCGCGTTACTACCTGAAGCTGCGCCTGATCCGCGCCCGGCAGCTGCTGAAGCAGACGCCGATGTCGATCATCGAAGTGGCGTCGGTGTGCGGCTTCGTGTCTACCCCGCACTTCTCCAAGTGCTACCGCGAGTATTTCGGCATTCCGCCGCGTGACGAGCGCGTGGGCTCCAACACCGCACAGCAGGTGGCGATGATGCCGATCCCGCAGGCCATGACCCTGTCGCCGCACAGCGGGCCGATGGCGGCCCTGAGCCAGGCGCGCAACGAGTCGACCTTTGCCAGTGTAAGGCTCTGAAACAGCACTGGCCTCTTCGCGGGTAAACCCGCTCCCACAGGTACTGCACTGAATTCAAAAGCAGTGCAGTACCTGTGGGAGCGGGTTTACCCGCGAAGAGGCCAGTACAGGAAAACGAATCAGCCGCGCTTGTTGAACTGGGCCAACGCCGGCAACAGCTGTTTGTCGATGGCCTGGCGCACCGCCGGCAGGATCGTCGCGCTACCGGTATACATCTGCTCCACCATCCCCTTCAGCGCCCGTGCATTGGGCTCGGTCAGCCCACGCACCACCGCTTCGCACGCCTGCTCGGCAGTAGCGCCGGCCGGAATCTCGAACCCGCGCGCGCGCAGGTGGCCTGCCAGATCGTCCTGGTCAATCAAATCCGCATGCATCATGGCTGTTGTCCCTTTTATCGCTAAGAGAGTGCTGCTGTGATTTACGACCGATTCTGTGACGCCGGCGACATGCCCGCAACAACAGAATGGCGCCATGGCTGCTTTGGCTAAGAACAGGTCGTTCCCGGCTAAATCCACCTGCCGGGAAGTGCGCAAACTCAAGCCATCTACCGCAACGGAGGGTTTGGTCACCCTCGTTCGTGCACAGTGGATGTTGCTCGCTCTTGGCCCCGGATGCTCACGGCTTTCCGGGGTTATTTTTTTGCCCGACGCAACACCGCCGCCGCTGTTGGCACACTGTCTTGCTTGCTCAATACTTGCAGGCATGCATGCCCTCTGTGGGAGCGGGTTCACCCGCGAATGCGTCGGTAGCATCACCATCGCATTCGCGGGTGAACCCGCTCCCACAGGGTACGCAGTTTTGTTCAGGATCGGGTGTTCAAACCCATCACACGGCCGACGAACTCAGCCGAGGGCACATCCTGCTGCTCATCCACCAACCCTTGCAGCAACCCGACACTACGCTCACTGAACGGCGCCGACTTCGGCCCCGCCAGGTCTACATGCAGCAGCATCTGCTCACTGGCCGCCAGCGCTTCGTCGAACCCTGCCCGGTGCAGGCTGTGGTAGACATGCAGGCGCTTGCGGTCGAAGCCGATGATCTGCGTCTGCACCCATACCTCGGTGCCCAGCTTCACTTCGTGCAGGTAGTTGATGTGCGCCTCCAGGGTGAACAGCGAGTTACCGCTCTGGCCGCGGCTGTCGGCATCCAGGCCGATGCGCTCCATCAGCGCGTCGGTGGCGTAGCTGAAGATCAGCAGGTAGAAGGCATCGCGCAGGTGCCCGTTATAGTCGACCCAGTCCTCCTGGACTGGGGTGCGGTAGGTGATCAGTGCGGGCATCGCGGTCTCCTCAGTCGCCGAAAGCCATACCGTGCTTGGCCTTGCTGGTCTTCACCGCTTCCAGCACTGCCAACAGGGTGTCATCACGATAGCGCTCCAGCGCGGCGATGCTGCGGTCGCCCAGTTGCTCGGAGGTCCCTTCGACCACATCGTCGATCAGCTTGTCGGTCAGCTCTGGTGCCGGCAGGTAAGTCCACGGCAGCTGCAGCGCCGGGCCGAACTGAGCCATGAAGTGACGCATGCCTGCGTCACCACCGGCCAGGGTGTAGGTGAGGAACGTGCCCATGAACGACCAGCGCAGGCCGGCGCCGAAGCGGATGGCATCGTCGATTTCGCCGGTACTGGCCACGCCATCGTTGACCAGGTGCAGGGCCTCGCGCCACAGGGCTTCGAGCAGGCGGTCGGCGATGAACCCGGGCACTTCCTTGCGTACGTGCAGCGGGCGCATGCCCAGGTTGGTGTAGATGGCCCTGGCAGCTTCGATGGCCTCGGGGGTGGTGCGCTTGCCACCGACGATTTCCACCAGTGGCAGCAGGTACACCGGGTTGAACGGGTGGCCGACCACGCAGCGCTCGGGGTGGGTGGCCGACTCGTAGAACTCGCTGGGCAGCAGGCCCGAGGTGCTGGAACCGATGATCGCGTCGGGTTTGGCGGCAGCGCTGATCTTTGCGTGCAGGTCGAGTTTCAGGTCCAGGCGTTCAGGGGCGCTTTCCTGGATGAAATCGGCGTCGCGGACGCATTCCTCGATGGTGGTAACGAACTTCAGGCGGTCTTGTGAAGCGCCTGGGGTCAGGCCTTGCTTTTCCAGTGCCGGCCAAGCGTTGGCGATGCGCTTGCGCAACGCCTGCTCGGCGCCTGGCGCCGGGTCCCAGGCGACCACGTCCAGCCCGTGGGCCAGGGCGCGCGCGACCCAGCCGCTGCCGATCACGCCACTACCCAGGGCGGCGAAGGTCTTGATCTCGGTGATGAAGGTCATGTTGGGCTCCTGAAAGTGTCAGCGGCGTTTGAGGTTCATCTTTTCCCGGCCTTCGGCCGGGGTCAGCACACGGGCGCCAAGGCGCGAAATGATCTCTACCGCGCGCTCGACCAACTGGCCGTTGCTGGCCAGCACGCCACGGTCCAGGTACAGGTTGTCCTCCAGGCCCACCCGCACGTTGCCGCCCAGCAGCACCGCCTGTGCGGCCATCGGCATCTGCATGCGGCCGATGCCGAACCCGGCCCAGGTGACGTTGGCCGGCAGGTTGTCGACCATCGCCTTCATGGTGGTGGTATCGGCCGGCGCGCCCCACGGGATGCCCAGGCAAAGCTGGAACAGTGGGTCGTCGAGCAGGCCTTCCTTCATCATCTGCTTGGCGAACCACAGGTGGCCGGTGTCGAAGATTTCCAGCTCGGCTTTTACCCCCAGCTCGGTAATGCGCTTGGCGCCGGCGCGCAGTTGTGCCGGGGTGGAGACGTAGATCGAGTTACCGTCGCCGAAGTTGAGGGTGCCGCAGTCGAGGGTGCAGATTTCCGGCAGCAGCGCTTCGACGTGGGCCAGGCGCTCCAGTGGGCCGATCAGGTCGGTACCCGGGCCGAATTCCAGTGGTGTTTCACCCGGGCCGATTTCCAGGTCGCCACCCATGCCCGCGGTAAGGTTGACGATGATGTCCACGTCGGCTTCACGGATGCGTTCCATGGCTTCGCGATACAGCGCCACGTCACGGCTGAAGCGGCCGGTTTGCGGGTCGCGCACGTGGCAGTGGACCACGGTGGCGCCAGCTTTGGCGGCCTCTACGGCAGACTCGGCGATCTGCTTGGGGGTGACTGGAACAAGGTGGCTTTTCGAGGCGGTGTCGCCGGCGCCGGTGAGGGCGCAGGTGATGATGACGTCGTGGTTCATGGCGGGGTTCCTTGTGGTGTCTGGTGGCCTTTTCGCGGGTAAACCCGCTCCCACAGGGGACGATGTTGCCCCTGGCATGTGCATGACTTGTGGGAGCGGGTTTACCCGCGAATGGGCCGGATCAGTTGGCAGTGAGGTTGAGGTTGTCGGCAGCCGGCTTGCCATCGAAGGTGGTCACACCCTCGAGCCAGCGGGCCTTGTCCTCGGGGTGGTCCTTGAGCCACTGGCGGGCCGACTCCAGCGCATCCTTGTGGTCGAGCAGCGGCTGCATCATGCGGCTCTCGTCCTCGGCGCTGAAGTTCAGGTTGGCCAGCAGGCGGTGGGCGTTGGGGCAGCGTTCGGCGTAGTCCGGCGCAGTCACCGTCCACACTGTCGCGCGGCCTTCGTCCGGGCCCAGGGCGTCCTGGCTGTCGCCCAGGTAGACCATGTCGATATTCACGTTCATCGGGTGCGGTGCCCAGCCGAAGAACACCACAGCCTCGTTGCGCCGCACCGCGCGGTCGACGGCGGCGAGCATGCCGGCCTCGCTGGACTCGACCAGCTGGAACTTGCCCAGGCCGAACTGGTTCTTGGCGATCATTGCCTTGATCTGGGTGTTGGCGCCGGAACCCGGTTCGATGCCGTAGATTTTCCCGCCCAGTTCCTTTTCGAACTTGTGGATGTCGGCGAAGGTCTTCAGGCCCTTGTCGGCCAGGTACTTGGGCACTGCCAGGGTGGCGCGGGCGTCTTCCAGGCTGGGTTTGTCGAGCACCTTGACCTGCTTGGCGTCGACGAACGGGGTGATGGTCTGGGTCATGATCGGGTTCCAGTAACCCAGGAACATGTCCAGGCGTTTGTCGCGGATGCCGGCGAAGATGATCTGCTGCGAGGCGCTGGTCTGTTTGGTCTGGTAGCCAAGGCCATCGAGCAGCACCTGGGCCATGGCGCTGGTGGCGATGACGTCGGTCCAGTTGACCACGCCCAGACGGACGTTCTTGCAGGCCGCAGGCTCGGCGGCGAATAGTGGGGAAGTGGCGATGCTGCTCAGGGCAAGGGTCAACAGGCTGCGGCGGATCAAGCTGTGCATGGTGGCTCTCCATCGGCAGTGCATATTGTTATTGGGGTTCGACCTCTCTGGGTCGTATGAAGAAGCTACGCTGCTGTCAGGGTGGGAAATCGCACCCTGGCGACCAACATTTGCACGGAGGCGACCACCTTTGCCGTGGAGCATGCAATGCCGCAAATCATTCACTTCCTGTTGTTGCCCGGGTTCTCGGCCATGGGTTTCATCAGCGCCCTGGAGCCACTGCGGGTGGCCAATCGTTTCAAGGGCCCGCTGTATCGCTGGCAGGTATTGAGCCTGGACGGTGGGGCGGTGCAGGCCAGCAATGGCATGTCGGTGAACGCCGATGCAGCGCTGGCGGCGGGCGAGCCTGGTGGCATCCTGCTGATCGTCGCCGGTTTCGAGCCATTGGCCTGTTATGGGCCAGCGCTGCAGCAGGCGCTACGCCGCCTGGATCATGAGGGGGTGGTTCTGGGTGGCATCGATACCGGCGCGGTGGTGCTGGCCGAGGCCGGCCTGCTCGACGGCCATCGCGCCACCGTGCACTGGGAGGCGCTGGAGGCGTTCAAGGAGAATTACCCGAGCCTGCAGGCCACCCAGGAACTGTTCGAAATCGACCGGCGGCGCATCACCTGTGCGGGCGGTACTGCCTCAATCGACCTGATGCTCGACCTGATTGCGCAATCCCATGGCAGCGAGCTGGCGGTGCAGGTTTCGGAGCAATTCGTGTTGGGCCGTATTCGGCCGCGGCAGGATCATCAGCGGATGCAGATCGCCTCACGCTATGGCATCAGCAACCGCAAGCTGGTGCAGGTGATCGGCGAGATGGAAAAGCATACCGAGCCACCGTTGAGCACATTGGAGCTGGCCGCCCGTGCCATGATCACCAGGCGTCAACTGGAGCGCTTGTTTCGCTTGTACCTGAATGATACGCCCAGTGGCTTCTATCTTGACCTGCGTCTGGACAAGGCGCGTCAGCTGCTGTGTCAGACGCAGATGAGCATCACGCAGGTCAGCGTGGCATGTGGTTTCGAGCTGCCGTCGTACTTCACCCGCCGTTACAAAAGACGCTTTGGGCGCTGTCCGCGTGAAGAACGTCAGGCGCTCAAGCCACAGCTGCCGGATCAGAACTGATCGAGGTCAGAAAGCGCCTGGAGGCGGTTTTCGACCTGTACTCGCCGCGCCTCGAAAGCCCGGGCGTCGAGTTTCGCGCCCATGTGGTCCAGTTGCAGGGCAAGGCGCGTACGTGGGGCATCCGGGTCGGTCGAACAGCACAGGTTGAAGACGATCGCCAACGGGCTGCCGCTGTCATCCAGGTCAAACTCGATGCGCAGGTGCGAGCTGGCCGAGGTGCTGCGCAGCAGGGCGAGGTCTGGCTGTTTCAAGCCATTAAGTATGTCGTTGGCAACCCGCTCGAACTTGAGGTTGCGACGCTGGGGCGCTGGAATCCAGCCGTTGAAGACGTCTTGAAACACAGCATCCGTGGGTACGCAGTTGATGCTTTTCGTCGTCCGTTCGATCAGTTCGACACCGCTGTTTTCCAGGCCCTGCAGAAAACGGTTGAACCAGCGCTGGCCATCCTGTTGGCGATCGTGAACCTGGTTGGCCTCCAGTTGCGCCAGGCGCAGGCAGGCATGAAGGTCTTCCCAGGGTTGGTTGGCAGGTTTGGTGGGCATGCTTGTGGCCCTCGCTGCAGGCGTAGGAAGGGGAACCTGGCGCCGCTGGGCGGCGCCAGGTGCAGGTCAGATGTCCAGCGCCAGGATGTCGAACGCCTGGCTGGCCAGCTTCATCCTGACGGCTTCGCGCATGGCGTCGAAGTGGCGAACACTGAACGAGCCCTGCTGCGAGGCCCGGTATACGCGGGTGTTCGACTTGTCGATGATGCGGCCAGCGGAACCTGCGGTTTTCTCGGCCTTGTCATAGCTCAGCTGAACGCTGGTCATGTGCATGATCGGCAGGCCTTGCGGTGTCATCTCGCAGGCCGAAATCTGAATGGTGCTGGATTTGCCCGAAACGCTCACGCTGCTTTCTTCGAGCAGTTGCTGCGCCTTGGGTGTTTGCACGATCACTTCGAAGGAGCGTTTTACACAGCGGCTCAGGCGGTGGCTGGCGCCGATCTGGACGGTGACGATCTGCGGCACCAAGGTGGCCAGCGTGTGGGTGTCCTTGTCGATTGCTTCTTCGACATGGGCGGCGCCGGTCAGCGTCCAGCCGAACTTGCCCAGGCCGTCGTTGTAGAAGTTGTACCACTCGCGCTGCTGGGTTTCCTTGTCGAACTTCTTGTTCGCCGACAGGTTCATCAGGCGCATGCCATCGAGCACGTCTTCGGCAACGCTGGCGGGTACATCCGGGGCAAAGATGCAGACGGTGTTGGCAACCATGACGGCGCGTTCTTCGCCTTCCTTCTTCAGGGCGGCAATGGCGCTGTTCATGTCGGTCTTGCTGATAGTGGAGGTCATGTCTTGGTTTCCGATCGAGTTCATCATCGGCACCTCGGGTGAGGCGCCGGGGACGCACTTTGGTTCGGATCGTCAAGACAGATAAGCCGAAAGCCTTTCCTGTCGAGGAACTCCCTTACTGCTGGCCGATGGACTGCAGGTACTCCGAGCGATCATCGCTGCGCTGTGCCACGCAAGTGTTCCACGCCGCTTCGAACGCCTTGCTGCCCGGCTTCTCGGCGTAGGTTTCGACCTTGCAGTCGGCATCGCGCAGTTGCGTCCACAGTTTTTCGGCCGCCTCCATGCGCCCGGCCAGCGCATCTGCCTTGTCGCCTTCGTCGGCGTACTGGTCGCGAATGCGCTGTATCAGGTCGTCATACGCCGACTTCAGTTCACGCTCGGCCGTCTGCTTGTTGAACGCCGCGCAAGCGAATGTCTGCTGGTCGGTCTCGACGTTGTCGCACGGGGTGCTTTCTTCCTCGCCGGCCTGGGCGCCCGATACGACAGCCAGCAATACCAGCCATGCCATTGATTTCATCCGTTTTCTCCTCAACAAGGCTGACGAATCGGCTGGATTCTCGCTCAGCCGCCGACAAGACGATAGCTCCCTGAAGAAATGTTCATGAAACGGCCGGAAATGTCGTTATCGAGACTGTCTCTCATCGCCAGACGGCGCGCCAGAGGGCGCGATGTCGCGCATTGACGCTTTCGGCAAACCCCCTGTCGTTTTTGCATCGGGGCGCCTTTGGGCACAGGCATATGCTGGCCCCAAAGCGCCGGCAATAAGGTTTGGCGCAAACCCATTCAATAAAAGGGGACAGCCTGATGAGCCCAGCCGAACTTCACGCCGACAGCATCGTCATCGACGGCCTGATCATTGCCAAATGGAACCGCGAGCTGTTCGAGGACATGCGCAAAGGCGGGCTGACTGCGGCCAACTGCACGGTGTCGGTCTGGGAAGGCTTCAAGGCTACCGTCGACAACATCGCCGCCAGCCAGAAGCTGATCCGCGATAACAGCGACCTGGTGATGCCGGTACGCACCACCGCCGACATCCGCAAGGCCAAGGAACTGGGCAAGACCGGCATCCTCTTCGGCTTCCAGAACGCCCACGCCTTCGAAGACCAGATCGCCTACGTCGACGTGTTCAAGCAGCTGGGCGTGGGCATCGTGCAGATGTGCTACAACACCCAGAACCTGGTCGGCACCGGCTGCTACGAGCGTGACGGCGGCCTGTCGGGCTTCGGCCGCGAGATCGTTGCCGAAATGAACCGCGTCGGCATCATGTGCGACCTGTCGCACGTCGGCTCCAAGACCTCCGAAGAAGTCATCCTCGAGTCGAAAAAGCCGGTCTGCTACTCGCACTGCCTGCCTTCGGGCCTGAAAGAGCACCCGCGCAACAAGTCGGACGAAGAACTGAAGTTCATCGCCGACCACGGCGGTTTCGTCGGCGTGACCATGTTCGCGCCGTTCCTGGCCAAGGGCATCGACTCCACCATCGACGACTACGCCGAAGCCATCGAGTACACCATGAACATCGTCGGTGAAGACGCCATCGGTATCGGTACCGACTTCACCCAGGGCCACGGCCAGGACTTCTTCGAGTACCTGACCCACGACAAGGGCTACGCCCGTCGCCTGACCAACTTCGGCAAGATCATCAACCCGCTGGGCATCCGCACTGTGGGCGAATTCCCCAACCTCACCGAAACCTTGCTCAAGCGCGGCCACTCCGAGCGCGTGGTGCGCAAGATCATGGGTGAGAACTGGGTCAACGTCCTCAAGGACGTGTGGGGCGAGTAAGCCGCTCTCCAAGCCTGAAAGCCCCTGCCAGCAACGCCGGGGCATCCCAATAAAAAATTTTATGGAGTTGAGTTTCCATGGCCAAGATCGCCCCGCAATTGCCAATCGAAGTAGACAGCGAGACCGGTGTCTGGACCAGCGACGCCTTGCCGATGCTGTATGTGCCGCGCCATTTCTTCGTCAACAACCACATGGGCATCGAAGAAGTCCTTGGCGCCGACAAGTACGCCGAGATCCTCTACAAGGCCGGCTACAAGTCCGCCTGGCACTGGTGTGAAAAAGAAGCCGAGTGCCATGGCCTGGAAGGCGTGGCGGTGTTCGAGCACTACATGAAGCGCCTGAGCCAGCGCGGCTGGGGCCTGTTCGAAATCCAGGACATCGACCTCGACAAGGGCACCTGCAGCGTCAAGCTCAAGCACTCCGCGTTCGTGTACGTCTATGGCAAGTGCGGCCGCAAGGTCGACTACATGTTCACCGGCTGGTTCGCCGGCGCCATGGACCAGATTCTCGCTGCCCGCGGCAGCTCGATCCGCACCGTGGCCGAACAGGTCTATGGCGGGTCGGAAGAAGGCCACGAAGATGGCCTGTTCGTTACAAAGCCGTTGTAAGCCGGAGATAGCGTCATGGCATTCGAAGCAATGTTCCAGCCGATCCAGATCGGCAAACTGACCATCCGCAACCGTGTGCTCAGCACCGCGCACGCCGAGGTCTACGCCACTGACGGCGGCATGACGACCGACCGCTACGTGAAGTACTACGAAGAAAAGGCCAAGGGCGGTATCGGCCTGGCGATCTGCGGCGGCTCGTCGGTGGTGGCCATCGACAGCCCGCAGGAGTGGTGGGCGTCGGTCAACCTGTCGACCGACCGCATCATCCCGCACTTCCAGAACCTGGCCGACGCCATGCACAAGCATGGCGCCAAGATCATGATCCAGATTACCCACATGGGCCGTCGCTCGCGCTGGGACGGCTTCAACTGGCCGACCCTGATGTCGCCGTCGGGTATCCGTGAACCCGTGCACCGCGCCACCTGCAAGACCATCGAGGTGGAAGAGATCTGGCGCGTGATCGGCAACTACGCGCAAGCTGCCCGCCGCGCCAAGGAAGGTGGCCTGGACGGCGTGGAACTGTCGGCCGTGCACCAGCACATGATCGACCAGTTCTGGAGCCCGCGGGTCAACAAGCGTACCGACGAATGGGGCGGTACCTTCGAAGGCCGCATGAAGTTCGGCCTGGAAGTACTGAAGGCCGTGCGCGCCGAAGTCGGTGACGACTTCTGCGTGGGCATGCGTATCTGTGGCGACGAGTTCCACCCCGATGGCCTCAGCCACGAGGACATGAAGCAGATCGCTGCCTACTACGACGCCACTGGCATGCTCGACTTCATCGGCGTGGTCGGTTCGGGTTGCGACACCCACAACACCCTGGCCAACGTCATCCCGAACATGAGCTACCCGCCGGAGCCGTTCCTGCACCTGGCGGCCGGCATCAAGGAAGTGGTCAAGGTTCCGGTGCTGCACGCGCAGAACATCAAGGACCCGAACCAGGCCACGCGTATCCTCGAAGGCGGCTACGTGGACATGGTCGGCATGACCCGTGCGCACATGGCTGACCCGCACCTGATCGCCAAGATCAAGATGGGCCAGATCGACCAGATCAAGCAGTGCGTCGGTGCCAACTACTGCATCGACCGCCAGTACCAGGGCCTGGATGTACTGTGCATCCAGAACGCCGCGACCTCCCGTGAATACATGGGCGTGCCGCACATCATCGAGAAGACTACCGGCGCCAAGCGCAAGGTGGTGGTGGTTGGCGCCGGCCCGGCCGGCATGGAAGCGGCCCGCGTGGCTGCCGAACGTGGCCACGATGTGACCCTGTTCGAGAAGAAGGAGCAGATCGGCGGGCAGATCACCATCGCCGCCAAGGCCCCGCAGCGCGACCAGATCGCCGGTATCACCCGCTGGTACCAGCTGGAGCTGGCGCGCCTGAAGGTCGACCTGCGCCTGGGCACCGCCGCCGACGTGGCTGCCATCCAGGACCTGCGCCCGGACATCATCGTGCTGGCGGTGGGTGGGCATTCGTTCCTGGAGCAGAACGAGCACTGGGGCGCCGCCGAAGGGCTGGTGGTCAGCAGCTGGGATGTGCTCGACGGCAAGGTTGCGCCGGGCAAGAACGTGCTGGTGTACGACACCATCTGCGAGTTCACCGGCATGTCGGTGGCTGACTTCATCGCCGACAAGGGCAGCCAGGTCGAGATCGTCACCGACGACATCAAGCCGGGTGTGGCCATGGGCGGTACTACCTTCCCGACCTACTACCGCAGCATGTACCCGAAAGAAGTGATCATGACCGGCGACATGATGCTGGAAAAGGTCTACCGCGAAGGCGACAAGCTGGTGGCGGTGCTGGAAAACGAATACACCGGCGCCAAGGAAGAGCGTGTGGTCGACCAGGTGGTGGTGGAGAACGGCGTGCGTCCTGACGAGCAGCTGTACTACGCCCTGAAGGAAGGTTCGCGCAACAAAGGCCAGATCGACGTGGAGGCACTGTTCGCCATCAAGCCACAGCCGATCCTCAGCCAGCCGGGCGAAGGCTACCTGCTGTACCGCATCGGCGACTGCGTGGCCCAGCGCAACGTGCATGCGGCGATCTACGACGCCTTGCGCCTGTGCAAGGACTTCTGATCGAGAAAAATCGTCGCCACCGGGCGCGGTCCCTGTGGGAGCGGGTTCACCCGCGAAAGCGTCAGCACAAGCAACAGAGTTGTCTGATCTGACGCATTCGCGGGTAAACCCGCTCCCACAAGGGGCCAATCCCACCTTCAGAGTGGCGCAAGAATCCAGCTGTTGTGGGAGCCTCCCATGTTGAACACCCTTCTACCTATCCTGCTGTTCGCTGCCCTTGGCCTGGCAGTGCTCGGCGCCCTGCGCCGGGTGCGCATGTGGCGGCGTGGCCGGCCGTCCAAGGTCAACCTGATCGGCGGCCTGCTGGCCATGCCGCGCCGCTACCTGGTCGACCTGCACCATGTGGTCGAGCGCGACAAGTACATGTCCAAGACCCACGTGGCCACCGCTGGCGGCTTCGTGCTGTCGGCCGTACTGGCGATCCTGGTGCACGGCTTCGGCCTGCAGAGCAAGATCCTCGGCTACGCGTTGCTGGTGGCCACGGTGATCATGTTCAGCGGCGCCATCTTCGTCTTCAAGCGCCGCCTCAACCCGCCTTCGCGCCTGTCCAAGGGCCCGTGGATGCGCCTGCCGAAGAGCCTGCTGGCGTTTGCCGTGAGCTTCTTCATCGCCACCTTGCCAGTCGCCGGCATCCTGCCGGCCAACACCGGTGGCTGGGTGATGGTGGGCATTCTGGGCCTGGGCGTGCTGTGGGGCGTGTCGGAGCTGTTCTTCGGCATGACCTGGGGCGGCCCGATGAAACACGCCTTCGCCGGTGCCCTGCACCTGGCCTGGCACCGTCGCGCCGAACGCTTCGGCGGCGGCCGTTCCACCGGCCTCAAGCCGCTGGACCTGGAAGACCCGAACGCGCCGCTGGGCGTGGAAAAGCCGGTGGACTTCACCTGGAACCAGCTGCTGGGCTTCGACGCCTGCGTGCAGTGCGGTAAATGCGAAGCCATGTGCCCGGCCTTTGCCGCCGGCCAGCCGCTGAACCCGAAAAAGCTCATCCAGGACATGGTCATCGGCCTGGCCGGTGGCACCGACGCGCAGTTCGCCGGCAGCCCATACCCGGGCAAACCGATCGGTGAGCATGGCGGCCACCCGCACCAGCCGATCGTCAATGGCCTGGTCGACGCCGAAACGCTGTGGTCGTGCACCACCTGCCGTGCCTGCGTCGAGGAATGCCCGATGATGATCGAGCACGTCGATGCCATCGTCGACATGCGCCGTCACCTCACCCTGGAAAAAGGCGCCACCCCGAACAAGGGCGCCGAAGTGCTGGACAACCTGATCGCTACCGACAATCCGGGCGGCTTCGCCCCAGGCGGGCGCATGAACTGGGCCGCCGACCTCAACCTGCAACTGCTGTCGGAGGTGAAAACCACCGAGGTACTGTTCTGGGTCGGTGACGGTGCCTTCGACATGCGCAACCAGCGCACCCTGCGCTCGTTCGTCAAAGTGCTCAAGGCGTCGGGCGTGGACTTTGCCGTGCTCGGCCTGGAAGAGCGCGACAGCGGCGACGTGGCGCGCCGTCTGGGCGATGAAGCGACCTTCCAGCAACTGGCCAAACGCAATATCCAGACCCTGGCCAAGTACAAGTTCCAGCGCATCGTCACCTGCGACCCGCACAGCTTCCATGTGCTGAAGAACGAGTACGGCGCCCTGGGCGGGGACTATCAGGTGCAGCACCACAGCACCTACATCGCCGAACTGATCGCGGCCAACAAGCTCAACCTCGGCCAGCACAAGGGCGGCAGCGTCACCTACCACGACCCGTGCTACCTGGGCCGTTACAACGGCGAGTACGAAGCTCCGCGTGCCGTGCTCAAGGCCCTGGGTATCGAAGTGCGCGAGATGCAGCGCTCGGGCTTCCGTTCCCGTTGCTGCGGCGGTGGTGGCGGTGCGCCGATCACCGACATCCCTGGCAAGCAGCGTATCCCGGACATGCGCATGGACGACATCCGGGAGACCGAGGCCGAGCTGGTAGCTGTGGGTTGCCCACAGTGCACCGCCATGCTCGAAGGTGTGGTCGAACCGCGCCCGCAGATCAAGGACCTGGCCGAACTGGTGGCCGACGTGCTGATCGAAGAGGACGCGCCCTCTGCCCCAAAGCCGCAAACGGCCAAACGTGAACCTGCGGAGGTGCACTGATGAGCGACATTATCCGCCGCGACCCACGCGCCGAGTGGATCGCCCGTAACCGTCTGCACCCGCTGCATGCAGCGATGCAGACGCAGCAGACCAGCTGGATGGGGCCCAACGGCCTCATCCGCAAGAACCCCCACGCGATTGCCGCAGGCTTCATCGGCCCGGCCGGCATCAAGCGCATCGACCGCAGCGGCGCCCAGCAGGGCACCGCCGTGGGCGGGCGACGCACGGCGGCGGCCGAGGTCAAGCTGCCGCTGCACCAGGTGCCGGCGCCGGCGTTCTACATCGCCGTGGTGCCGGACATGGTCGGTGGCCGCCTGAGCAGCCACGACCGCGACCTGCTCGGCCTGGCCCACAGCCTGGCCGGCAACGACGGTGCGGTGCTGGCAGTGGTGTTTGGCGAGCACAAGGAAAGCAACTTTTCCACAGCCGGGGTCGACCGCCTGCTGGTCATCGAAGGCGAGGCTTTCGAAGGTTATGCACCGGAGCAACTGGTACAAGGCCTGCGGGCTGTGGATAACCAGTTCACCCCGCGCCACTGGCTGCTGCCCGACAGCCGCACCGGTGGTGGCGAACTGGGCCGGCGCCTGGGCGCGGCACTGGGTGAGCGCCCGGCGACGCGGGTATGGCAGGTCAAGGACGGCCAGTGCATCGGCCGTGCCGGTGCCGGCCAGCAAGATCTGCAGCGCGCCGTACCACGCTTGATCCTGGCGGCGGCCGAGTGCGCCGAGCCGGTCAGCGAAACCCGGCACGAAGCGCTGCCCGTGGAGTTGTCCACAAGCGTGGCGCGCAGCCTGTCGCGCATCGAAGACCTCGGCTCGGTGGCCGTGGACCCGGCCACCATTGCCATGGCTGAAGCCGAGTTCATCGTCTCGGGCGGCAACGGGGTCAAGGACTGGGACCTGTATCACAAGGCCACCGCGGCCCTTGGCGCCACTGAAGGCGCCTCGCGGGTGGCGGTGGACGACGGCTTCATGCCGCGCAACCGCCAGGTGGGTGCCACCGGTACCTGGGTTACCGCACGGGTCTACGTGGCTGTGGGTATCTCGGGCGCGATCCAGCACCTGCAGGGCATCGGCGCCTGCGACAAGGTGGTGGCGATCAACATGGACCCGGGCTGCGACATGATCAAACGGGCCGACCTGTCGGTAATTGGCGACAGTTCGGCGATTCTCCAGGCACTGATCGAGGCTGTGGACAACTACCGCAGCGGCGGCCAGCGCGACGCGGCATAAGGGCACGAGCATGAGTACGAAAGTGATCAGCCTGGTTTCCATCGGTGCCCACCCCAGCTCCGGCCGCGCTCGCCGCGCCGAGCAGGATGCGCGCGCCGTGGAGCTGGGTTTGCAGCTGGCTGGGGATAACTTGCAGGTGGTGCATGCCGGCGACCCACGGGAAGAGGCGCTGCGCGCCTACCTGGGGATGGGCCTGGACCATCTGGATGTGCTGGAGCAGCCGGCTGGTGCCGACGTGCTGGGCGTGCTCGGGGATTACCTGCGCGATGCCGGGGCACAGCTGGTGCTGACCGGTAGCCAGGCCGAGACCGGCGAAGGGTCGGGCATGTTGCCGTTCCTGCTGGCCGAAAAGCTCGGCTGGCCGCTGATTGTGGGGTTGGCTGAAGTGGAGTCGATCGACAACGGCACCGCCCAGGTATTGCAGGCGCTGCCGCGCGGTCAGCGGCGTCGGCTGAAGGTGCGCCTGCCGTTGCTGGCGACTGTGGATAACGCTGCGCCCAAGCCGCGCCAGAGCGCTTTCGGGCCGGCGCGTCGGGGTGTGTTGGCGGCACGCAACGTGGCTATCGTCGAAGACGAACTGCTGGCCGAAGCCGAACTGCAGCCAGCCCGCCCACGGCCCAAGCGGCTTAAGGTGATCAAGGCCAAGAGCGGTGCCGACCGGATGAAGGCGGCGACGGCCAAGGCCAGTGGCGGCGGTGGCAAGGTGTTGAAGGACGTTTCTCCACAGGAAGGCGCCGAGGCCATCCTCAAGCTGCTGGTGGAAGAGGGCGTGCTGCGCTGAAGTTTGAGGGTTGTAGGTCTCTTTGTGGGAGCGGCCTTGTGTCGCGAAAGGGCCGCGCAGCGGCCCCAGCCATTTCTGCTGTGATGCAAAAACCTGGGGCTGCTGCGCAGCCCTTTCGCGACACTAGGCCGCTCCCACATTGCATACACAGCATCCACCGAGCGCTTTTGCCCACCAAATCTGTTCGCCAAGGTGTGGATAAAGTGTTGGCGCATGGCCGCAGCCCTTGTATCACGTGGCCCCCAAGCTTTTGATCAAAAAACGATCAGTCTTATCCCTGCCTTCGCATGCAACGCGCGGCAGCACCCTCCTGATTTTGCCCACAATCGCTGTTAGCCGGTCTGTGGATAATCTGTTCGGTATCTCCTGTAAGCGGCGTAGTGAAAGGCTTTGGCAGATTTGTTCGAAAATTGATCAATCCCGTCAGAATCCTACGTAATGCCTGAAAATCAGGCCCTTGGGTCACTTATCAACAGGGCGATCGCAAAAAACTCATTGGTTGCCCACAAACTCTGTTGGTGTCTCTGTGGACAAGATGTATGAACTCCGCTGTAGCCCAATGAAAATGCGATCTTGGCTGATATGGTCAAATAATGATCAGGGGCCTACCTGACATTTTTGCCAGTACGCAAATTTCCAACCAACCATTACGGTATCCACAGGTCTTCGTATTTGTGAATAACTCATGGCGACATACCTGCTCAATACCGATCGGCAGCACTCTGTACTGGGTTCGCATCCCGGTGGCCCACATGTCTATGCGCCTTATGGAGTCATGAGCGCCGCCTGTGCACCAGGGCTGGCATTTTGTGGAGAGTATCGGGACCCAGTGACTGGGAATTACCCACTAGGAAATGGCCATCGTACCTACACACCCTCGCTCATGCGTTTCCAGTCGCCGGACACGCGAAGCCCGTTCGACGAGGGCGGGCTCAACGCTTATGTCTACTGCCTTGGTGACCCGGTCAACCACCGCGATCCCACAGGGCAGAAGGCAGAGGATTATGTGCTGCCAGTGCTGAGTATCCTTACCAACGTGCTAGGTCTGTTTATCAGCGGGCTACGATTCAGAGCTTTCGTCAAGCAGGTGGGCGCTAGTCGAAGAATTGGCGTGGAAAGCCTTTCACCGTCGATTATGCCGCCAACACGACAGGATTGGGCTTTGTCCAGCGTCAGTGCGGTCGCTGCCATTGCGGGGTTGACCATTGGTGTTGCCAGAACGGCCGATCCTGAAAACAAGTGGCAGACATGGGCGTTGGCTGCGCTGACCCTCGTGTCGCTCACAACGACGGCCTATGAGGCATGGGGGCTGGCTCAGAAGAGGCCATGGCAATCGAGCACACCTGTCCCTGTATCGCCGTCAGGATCTCCTTTGCCTACCGCTGCAATTCCGACAGATTCAGCGACCGCGATCAGAGGACAATAAACCCCATTTTAGAAATACGGATAGCGACATCTGTCGCTATCCGCTTATCCCGGGCGGTTACTGCGCCTGCACTTCTTTCAGGTAAGGCGCAGGTTCCGCGCCCAGATTGTTCAGCAGGCGCTGGCTGTACCAATCGATGAAGTTCACCACACCAAACTCGTAGGTCTTCGAGTAAGGCCCAGGCTGATACGCAGTGGAGTTGATTCCACGCTGGTTCTCTTCAGCCAAACGACGGTCCTGGTCGTTGGTGGCGTCCCACACCTTGCGCATGTTCTCGGGGTTGTAGTCCACACCCTCCACGGCATCCTTGTGCACCAGCCACTTGGTAGTGACCATGGTTTCCTGGGCGCTGATCGGCCACACGGTGAACACGATCATGTGGTCACCCATGCAGTGGTTCCAGGAGTGCGGCAGGTGCAGGATGCGCATCGAGCCCAGGTCCGGGTTCTGGATACGACCCATCAGCTTCTGGCAGGCCTGCTTGCCGTCCATGGTCATCGACACGGTGCCCTTGAGCAGCGGCATGCGCACGATACGGTTACGCAGGCCATGGCTCTTGTGCAGGTACGGGATCTTCTCGGCTTCCCAGGCGGCAGCGGAGGCGGCCACGTGGTCCTTGAATTCCTGGCTGGCGCGCGGGTCGTTGGTGTCGTCCCATTCCAGCAGGGTTTGCAGCAGCTCCGGGTGCGAACCGTTGCAGTGGTAGCACTCGCGGTTGTTTTCCAGCACCAGCTTCCAGTTGGCCTTTTCCATCAAGGTGGTCTGTACCGCCACCTTGGTGTTTTCCATGTCGTACGGTTCCATGTAGTGGTCCAGGGTGGCCAGGAACTCGTCGATGGCAGGCGGGTTTTCCGCCAGGCTGATGAAGATGTAGCCGCCGGCGACCTTCACGTTCACAGGCTTCAGGCCATACTGGTTCATGTCGAAGTCGGCACCCATTTCGGTACCGGCGAACAGCAGGCGGCCGTCCAGCTCGTAGGTCCACTGGTGGTACGGGCAGACCAGCTTGGCCACCTTGCCCTTGTCGCTGACGCACAGGCGCGAACCGCGGTGGCGGCAGACGTTGTGGAAGGCGTGCACCTTACCTTCGGCGCCACGCACCACGATGATCGGGTTCTTGCCGATCTGCAGGGTGATGTAGTTGCCCTTGGCCGGGATCTCGCAGGTCATGCCGGCGATCAGCCACTCCTTGTGGAAGATCTCCTGCATGTCGATCTGGAACAGACGCTCGTCGGTGTAGAAAGGCTGGGGCAGCGAGTAGGTGCGCTCGCGGGTCTGCAGCATCTCGGCGGTGGCCTTGCGTGCAGGTTCCAGTGGATCGCCCAGGCTCAGGGTTGCGGTGACGTCCATCGTGTATTCCTCGGGGCCGTGTGCGGCCGGCAAAAGGTGGCTAATCGTTGTTGTGGTGCCGCAAGGCTGCTTATCAAGAAACAGCTAGTTGTTTTGCCGTGGAGTGTGCGTCCGAAGGCGTCATGAACCGTATCCATGGGCGACATGGCCGATTTGAATTACGACGCGCCAGCCCTTGCAGCGCGGGGCTGGTCGCGATAAGCACGCCGATGTCGCTGGCAGGAATGTACGTCGTCTTCAGCTTGCGCATTATCCAAGCCATAAAAAGGCCAATAGTCGGCTGCTGGAGATGAACATGTCCGATACCTTCCTCAATCCGGTCACTACCCAGACCTGGGCCAACGGCCGCCACATCGTGCGCTGCGTCAAGGTCATCCAGGAGACCTGGGACGTGCGCACGTTCTGCTTCATGGCCGATCAGCCGATCATGTTCTTCTTCAAGCCGGGGCAGTTCGTCACCCTGGAGCTGGAGATCGAAGGCAAGCCGGTGATGCGTTCCTACACCATCTCCAGTTCACCGTCGGTGCCCTACAGCTTCTCGATCACCGTCAAGCGTGTACCGGGCGGCCTGGTGTCCAACTTCCTCCACGACACCATGCACGAAGGCGCCGAGCTGCCGGTGCACGGCCCGGTGGGGCTGTTCAACGCCATCGACTTCCCTGCGCAGAAGGTGCTGTACCTCTCGGGCGGTGTCGGGATCACCCCGGTCATGTCGATGGCGCGCTGGTTCTACGACACCAACGGCAATGTCGACATGGTGTTCGTGCACAGCGCCCGTTCGCCGAAGGACATCATCTACCACCGCGAGCTGGAGCAGATGGCCTCGCGCATCCCCAATTTCAGCCTGCACATCATTTGTGAAAAGCATGGCCTGGGTGAGCCGTGGGCGGGTTATCGCGGTTACCTCAATCAGCGCCTGATGGAGCTGATCGCGCCGGACTACATGGACCGCGTGGTGTTCTGCTGCGGCCCGACGCCATACATGACTGCGGTCAAGCGCATGCTCGAAGCGGTCGGCTTCGACATGAAGAACTATCACGAGGAATCGTTCGGCGCGACGCCGCCCGAGGCCAAGGCCGATGCGGTGGAGCATGCCGAGCAGGCTGCCGACGCGCCGGAACTGGATGTGGCCGACCTCAACCTGGTGGAGTTCATCGGCAGCGAGAAGAGCATCCGCATCGCCCCGGGCGAGACCGTGCACGCGGCGGCGGCCAAGGTTGGCCTGATGATCCCGAAAGCCTGCGGCATGGGCATTTGCGGCACCTGCAAGGTGCTCAAGCTGGGCGGCGAAGTGGAGATGGAACACAACGGCGGCATTACCGAAGAGGACGAAGCCGAGGGCTACATCCTGTCGTGCTGCAGCGTGCCGAAAGGGGATGTGCGGATCGATTACTGATCTGAAATTGCAGGGGGCTGCTTTGCAGCCCATCGCGACACAAGGCCGCTCCCACAAAGGCGCCGGTTACATCGGCCAATGTGGGAGCGGCCTTGTGTCGCGAAAGGGCCGCAAAGCGGCCCCGGCCTTTTAAAGTCAGGTACGGAACCGCGCCACCAACCCATTCAGATCCACGGCCAACCGCGACAACTCCGCACTCGCCGCACTGGTCTGATGCGCCCCGGTAGCACTTTGCACCGACAGGTCATTGATGTTCACCAAGTTGCGGTCCACTTCACGCGCCACCTGCGCCTGCTCTTCCGCCGCGCTGGCAATCACCAGGTTACGCTCGTTGATCTGCGCCACCGCCCCGGCAATGGTGTCCAGCGCCATGCCTGCGCCACGGGCAATGTTCAGGGTGGATTCGGCACGCTCGGTGCTGGTGCGCATCGATTCCACCGCTTCTTCCGTACCGCCCTGAATACTGCCGATCATCCGCTCGATCTCGCTGGTCGACTGCTGGGTACGATGAGCCAGCGCCCGCACCTCATCAGCCACCACGGCAAAGCCCCGGCCCGCCTCACCGGCACGTGCCGCCTCGATCGCGGCGTTCAGCGCCAGCAGGTTGGTCTGGTCGGCCAGGCCACGGATCACGTCCAGCACCTTGCCGATATCGCGCGACTGTTCGGCCAGGTGAGTGATCAGTTTGGCAGTGGCCTGCACATCGCCACTCATACGCTCGATGGCACCCACGGTCTCCATCACCAGGTCACGTCCATCACCGGTGGAGCGGCTGGCTTCACTGGACGCTTCCGAGGCGCTCACGGCATTGCGCGCCACTTCTTCCACAGCGCTGGTCATTTCAGTTACCGCAGTGGCAGCCTGCTCGATCTCGTTGTTCTGCTGCTGCAGGCCACGGGCACTTTCGTCGGTGACGGCATTCAACTCTTCGGCCGCCGAGGCCAGCTGGGTGGCGGAACCGGCGATCTGTTGCAGGGTATCGCGCAGCTTGTCCTGCATGCGGGCCATGGCACGCAGCAGGCGGGCGGCTTCGTCGGTGCCTTCGGCGCGGATGACGTGGGTCAGGTCACCGTCGGCGACCTGTTCGGCGCTTTTGAGTGCTTCTTCGATCGGCTTGACGATACTGCGGGTCAGCAGGAAGGCGCAGACGAACGTCAGCACGGTGGCGGCGACCAGCAGGCCGATCACCAGGGCGAAGGCAGCGGCGTACTGGTTGGCGGCCTTCTCGTTGGTGGCGCGGGTCTGGTCGGTGTTGATGCGCACCAGGGTGTCCATGACCTTGTTGACCTGTTCGGAGTTGGCCAGCAGGTCGCGGTTGAGCAGGTCGCGCAGTTCGTCGACGCGGTCGGCCTGGCTCAGGCTGCGCATGCGCGACTCAAGTTGGCGGTACTGGTTGAGCAACTGGCCGTACTGGTCGAATGCAGCCTGTTCGTCGGCGGCGCCGATCATCGGCAGGTAGGCCTGGCGTGCACGGTCGATCTGGCTGTTGCGCTCGTCCAGCAGGCTCAGGGTCTCGCGCTGGGTTGCCGGCTCGCGGTTGAGCAGCAGGCGGTAGGAGAGGGTGCGCATGCGCAGGTTCAGGGCGGTGAGTTCGTCGAGGATCTTGATGCTGGGCACGCTGACCTGTTCGATGACGACGCCGGCCTGGCGGATGTTGCCCATCTGGATGAGGGAGAAGATGCCGAGGCCAAGCATCAGCAGGCCGATGAGCGCGAAGCCGAGCAGCGCGCGCGGGGCGATGTTCATATTACGTAGAGACATGGAGAGGACGATCCAGGCAAGGGAAAAAGGGTGCGCAAAGTGCGACAGAACATGACTTGCCGGGCTATCGGTTGTGACTGCTCAGTCTTGAGTGCCGTTGGCGAAAATTGTGAGGTTGCTAACCTTTTCCTGACCGGCGGTTGACCCATGTCGGAACAAGGGGGTGGTTCCTCTGTCAATCTGCGGGTTAGACACCTTGTGAATCCGATATTTAATGGCGATGGGCCGCACTTTTCTTTATCGTGTGCGCCCCTCGCAACAACCTGAGATAGACCCATGCTGGAAGCTTCCCTGAACCAAATCGAGCAACTTGTCAGCGACCTGATGCAGAAGAACGCTCAACTCACCGAGCAGAACACCGCCCTCGGCCAGGAATTGGCCCAGGCCAAGGAAGAGAACGAAACCCTGCAGCTGTCGCTGATGGAGCAGGAAGAGAAGAACGGCAGCACCGCCGCACGCCTGCAGGCCCTGCTCGAGCGCGCCAACGCCGGCGTCGTAGGCGCATGACACTGCGAGCGCAGCCGATCAATGTCGTGTCGATCCTCGGCAACGACTATTCGATCAAGGCGCCTGAAGGCCAGGAAGCGACCCTGGCCCAGGCGGTGCAGATGCTCAACACCGCCCTGGCCCAGACCAAGCGTCAGTACCCGACCCTGATCGGCGACAAGCTGCTGGTGCTGGCCGCGCTGAACCTGTGTTCGCGACAGATCGAACTGCAGGATGAGCACCGCAAGACGCTGGAGCGTACCCAGGCGCAGATCGACGCCACGGTGGACGCCATCGTGCGGACCATAGCCGAACAATAAGGTCTTGCATCGACCTCTGTGGGAGCGGGTTCACCCGCGAATGCGTCAGTGCATTCAGCATCGCATTCGCGGGTAAACCCGCTCCCACAGGGTATCTGATTGCTTCAGGTCACTGGATTAACTGGATACGCAAGTGTATACACTTTCCGCAAAACAATAATTATGCGGGGAGTAGGGCATGCGTATCTGGCGTAAGAGCATCCAGTGGCAGTTGATCACCAGCATGGGCGCCGCCCTGCTGGCGAGCATCCTGGTGGTAGTCATCATTTTCACGGTGGCGCTAAACCGCCTCACCGAACGCTACCTGGTCGATACCGCGCTGCCCGCCAGCATCGAGGCCATCCGCAACGACATCGAGCGCATGCTCGGCCAGCCGCTGGTGGCGGCGGCGGATATTGCCGGCAACACCCTGCTGCGCGACTGGCTTGCCGCCGGTGAAGACCTCGCCCAGGCCGCTCCATTCATCGAATACCTGACCGCCGCCAAGCAGCGCAACCAGGCCTTCACCACCTTGTTCGTCTCGACCGAAACCGGTCACTACTACAACGAGAATGGACTGGACCGTACCCTCAGCCGCAGCAACCCCAAGGACAAATGGTTCTACGGCTACATCGACAGCGGCGCCGAACGCCTGATCAACATTGACATCGACGGTGCCACCGGCGAACTCGCGCTGTTCATCGACTATCGCGTGGAAAAGAACGGCCAACTGGTCGGTGTGGCTGGCATGGGCCTGCGCATGACCGAACTGTCGAAGCTGATTCATGACTTCAAATTTGGCGAGCACGGCAAGGTGTTCCTGGTGCGTAACGATGGCCTGATCCAGGTTCATCCGGACGCTGCCTTCAGCGGCAAACGCCAGCTCACCGAACAGCTCGGCGCGGATGCCGCCAAGGTGCTGATGACCGGCGGCGAAGGCCTGCGCAGCAGCCGCTTCAGCCGTGACGGCGAAAGCTACCTGGCGCTCGGCCTGCCCCTGCGCGACCTCAACTGGACGCTGGTGGCCGAGGTGCCCGAGGAGGAAATCTACGCGCCAATGCATCAGGCGGTATGGCTGACCAGCCTGATCGGTGGTGCCGTGGCCCTGGTGTCGCTGCTGCTGGTGGTGCTGCTGGCGCGTGGCCTGGTGCGGCCGATCCGCCGCGTCACAGCGGCGCTGGTGCAGATTGGCAGTGGCGCGGGCGACCTCAGCCACCGGCTGGACGATTCACGCCAGGACGAACTGGGCGACCTGGCGCGTGGCTTCAACCGCTTCCTCGACAGCCAGCGCCGGTTGATCGGCGAGGTATTGCACACTTCCGAGCGGCTGCACCTGGCGGTCGAGCAGGTGACACAGGTGGTGGACAACACCGCCGAGCGTTCCGGGCGCCAGCAGGAAATGACCGAAATGGTCGCTACCGCCGTGCACGAAATGGGTTTGACCGTGCAGGATATTGCCCGCAATGCCGGTGATGCGGCCCAGGCCTCGCAGTCGGCGAGAGACGAAGCCCTGCAGGCGCGTGAAGTGGTGCAACGCTCGATCCGTGGTATCGAGGGGATGTCGGGTGATATCGGCAAGGCGGCCGATGCAGTAAGCCAGCTGGCCGATGAAGTGGCCTCGATCGACGAAGTTCTGGCGGTTATTCGTAGCATTTCCGAGCAAACCAACCTGCTGGCGCTGAATGCCGCCATCGAAGCGGCCAGGGCAGGGGAGATGGGCCGTGGGTTTGCCGTGGTGGCCGATGAGGTGCGTACTTTGGCCCGGCGCACGCAGCTGTCCACCGACGAAGTGCAGCAGATGATCCAGCGCTTGAAGCAGGGCGCGGGTTCGGCTGTGAGTTCGATGCAGGCGGGGCAGCAAGCGACGGGTAGCGGCGTGGAGTCGAGCCAGCGCACCGGGGCGTCATTGGGTGCGATCACTGACCAGGTGGAGCACATCAGCGACATGAACCATCAGGTGGCTACTGCGACCGAAGAGCAGTCGGCGGTGACCGAGGAGATCAATCGTACGGTGCAGGGGATTTCTGACCTTGCTCGGGAGACCGCGGCGGAGGTGCAGGGGTGCCGCGAGGAATGCCAGGCGTTGCGTGGGTTGGCGGATGACCTGGCGCGGCAGATGGGTGGGTTCAGGCTTTAGATCCGAGTTGGCTTCTTCGCGGGTGAACCCGCTCCCACAGGTTCATCATTGCTCTTGAGGGCAGAGCTGTACCTGTAGCTCCCACAGGCTCACCTCAAGCCTTGAAACCTGCGCGATCCCTGTGGGAGCGGGTTTACCCGCGAATGCGACCTGTCAAGCGCTGATGATGGCGCGGATATCCGCCGCCAGCTCGCGCACCCGCTCTTCCTCGGTATCCCACGAGCACATGAACCGCGCCCCGCCACTGCCAATGAAGGTATAGAACCGCCACCCTCTGCCGCGCAGTGCTTCGATCGCGTGCTCCGGCATCTGCAGGAACACCCCGTTGGCCTCAACCGGGAACATCAGCTCCACCCCCGGCAAGTCACTCACCAGCGAGGCGAGCAACTGCGCGCAATGGTTGGCATGCGCGCCATGGCGCAGCCAGGCGCCATCTTCCAGCAGGCCCACCCAAGGCGCCGACAGGAAGCGCATCTTCGATGCCAGTTGCCCGGCCTGCTTGCAGCGGTAGTCGAAGTCCTCGGCCAGTTGGCGGTTGAAGAACAGGATCGCCTCGCCCACCGCCATGCCGTTCTTGGTGCCGCCAAAGCACAGCACATCGACGCCGGCCTTCCAGGTCAGCTCTGCCGGGCTGCAGCCCAGGAACGAACAGGCATTGCTGAAGCGTGCGCCGTCCATGTGCAGGTTCAGCCCCAGCTCCTTGCAGGTGGCGCTGATCGCCTTCAGCTCGTCGGGGCGATAGACGGTGCCCACCTCGGTGGCCTGGGTAATGGTCACCACCCGTGGCTTGGGGTAGTGGATGTCCTGGCGCTTCAGCGCCACTTCGCGGATCGACTGTGGTGTCAGCTTGCCGTTGACGCTGGGCGCGGTCAGCAGTTTGGAGCCGTTGGAGAAGAACTCCGGCGCACCGCACTCGTCGGTTTCGACGTGGGCGGTCTCGGAGCAGATCACGCTGTGGTAGCTCTGGCACAGCGAGGCCAGGGCCAGGGAGTTGGCGGCGGTGCCGTTGAAGGCGAAAAACACCTCGCAGTCGGTTTCGAACAGCTTGCGGAAGTATTCCGCGGCGCGTTCGGTCCACTGGTCGTCGCCGTAGGCGCGGTCGTGGCCATGGTTGGCCTTTTCCATCGCTGCCCAGGCTTCGGGGCAGATGCCGGAATAGTTGTCGCTGGCGAATTGTTGGCTCTTATCTGTCATGACACTGTCCTGTGAACGACGCAGAACAGCACTCTAAACCATCGATTCAGCAGTTGCCTATACAAGCGGTGCAGCGTTTGATTTCGGCATTGCCTGTACTGGCCTCTTCGCGGCTAAAGCCGCTCCCACAGGGAGATTGCAAGCATTGAGGCACCGCCGTACCTGTGGGAGCGGGTTCACCCGCGAAAGGGCCGGCACGGTCAACACAAAAGCGAATGTCGTAAACGCGCCATTGCAAGGCGTGCGCAGGCATCTGACCCGCCCCGGCCAGTCATAACATCGCCACAAAGGGCCACGGTGCCCCACGACAAAAAATGATCGCTGCCGGGAGATACACGATGTTCAGCAAGCAAGACCAGATCCAGGGTTACGACGATGCACTGCTGGCGGCGATGAATGCCGAAGAACAGCGCCAGGAAGACCACATCGAGCTGATCGCCTCGGAAAACTACACCTCCAAGCGCGTGATGCAGGCCCAAGGCAGCGGCCTGACCAACAAGTACGCCGAAGGCTACCCGGGCAAGCGCTACTACGGTGGCTGCGAGCACGTGGACAAGGTAGAAGCCCTGGCCATCGAGCGCGCCAAGCAGCTGTTCGGTGCCGACTACGCCAACGTCCAGCCGCACTCCGGCTCCTCGGCCAACGGTGCCGTCTACCTGGCCCTGCTGCAGGCTGGTGACACCATCCTCGGCATGAGCCTGGCCCACGGCGGCCACCTGACCCACGGCGCCAAGGTGTCGTCCTCGGGCAAGCTGTACAACGCTGTGCAATACGGCATCGACACCAACACCGGCCTGATCGACTACGACGAAGTCGAGCGCCTGGCTGTCGAGCACAAGCCGAAAATGATCGTTGCCGGCTTCTCGGCCTACTCCAAGACCCTCGACTTCCCACGCTTCCGCGCCATCGCCGACAAGGTCGGTGCGCTGCTGTTCGTCGACATGGCCCACGTAGCCGGCCTGGTTGCCGCTGGCCTGTACCCGAACCCGATCCCGTTCGCCGATGTGGTTACCACCACCACCCACAAGACCCTGCGCGGCCCGCGTGGCGGCCTGATCCTGGCCAAGTCGAACGAAGAGATCGAGAAGAAACTGAACGCCGCGGTGTTCCCTGGCGCCCAGGGCGGCCCGCTGATGCACGTTATCGCCGCCAAGGCCGTGTGCTTCAAGGAAGCGCTGGAGCCTGAATTCAAGGCCTACCAGCAACAAGTGATCGAAAACGCCCAGGCCATGGCCCAGGTGTTCATCGACCGCGGCTACGACGTGGTTTCCGGTGGCACCGACAACCACCTGTTCCTGGTCAGCCTGATCCGCCAGGGCCTCACCGGCAAAGATGCCGACGCCGCCCTGGGCCGCGCGCACATCACCGTCAACAAGAACGCCGTGCCGAATGACCCGCAGTCGCCATTCGTCACCTCGGGCCTGCGTATCGGCACCCCGGCCGTCACCACCCGCGGCTTCAAGGTCGCTCAGTGCGTGGCCCTGGCCGGCTGGATCTGCGACATCCTCGACAACCTCGGTGACGCAGACGTCGAAGCCGATGTGGCGAAGAACGTCGCGGCCCTGTGCGCAGATTTCCCTGTTTACCGCTGAGTGGAGTCACACACCATGCAACGTTACTCGGGCTTCGGCCTTTTCAAGCACTCCCTCAGCCACCACGAGAACTGGCAGCGCATGTGGCGCACGCCAACCCCTAAAAAGGTCTACGACGTGGTTATCGTCGGCGGTGGCGGCCATGGCCTGGCCACGGCCTACTACCTGGCCAAGGAACACGGCATCACCAACGTTGCCGTGATCGAGAAGGGTTACCTGGGCGGCGGCAACACCGCCCGTAACACCACCATCGTGCGTTCCAACTACCTGTGGGACGAGTCGGCGCACCTGTACGAGCACGCCATGAAGCTGTGGGAGGGCCTGTCCCAGGACCTCAACTACAACGTGATGTTCTCCCAGCGCGGTGTGTACAACCTGTGCCACACCCTGCAGGACATGCGTGACTCCGAGCGCCGGGTCAGCGCCAACCGCCTGAACGGCGTGGATGGCGAGCTGCTCAACACCGCCCAGGTCGCGGCCGAGATCCCGTATCTGGACTGCTCGAAGAACACCCGCTACCCGATCCTTGGTGCCACCGTGCAGCGCCGTGGCGGCGTGGCCCGTCACGACGCCGTGGCCTGGGGCTTCGCCCGTGCCGCCGACGCCCTGGGCGTGGACCTGATCCAGCAGACCGAAGTGATCGGCTTCCGCAAGGAAAACGGCGCGGTCATCGGTGTGGAAACCAACAAAGGCTTCATCGGCGCCAAGCGCGTCGGCGTGGTCACCGCCGGTAACTCCGGGCACATGGCCAAGCTGGCCGGCTTCCGCCTGCCGCTGGAATCGCACCCGCTGCAAGCACTGGTATCCGAGCCGATCAAGCCGATCATCGACAGCGTGATCATGTCCAACGCCGTGCACGGCTACATCAGCCAGTCCGACAAGGGCGACCTGGTGATCGGTGCCGGTATCGACGGCTGGGTCGGCTACGGCCAGCGCGGTTCGTACCCGGTGATCGAGCACACCCTGCAGGCCATCGTCGAGATGTTCCCCAACCTCTCGCGCGTGCGCATGAACCGCCAGTGGGGCGGCATCGTCGATACCTCGCCGGACGCTTGCCCGATCATCACCAAGACCCCGGTCAAGAACATGTTCTTCAACTGCGGTTGGGGTACTGGCGGCTTCAAGGCGACCCCGGGTTCGGGCAACGTCTTCGCCGCGAGCCTGGCCAAGGGCGAAATGCACCCACTGGCCGCGCCGTTCTCCATGGACCGTTTCTACAACGGCGCACTGATCGACGAACACGGCGCCGCCGCCGTCGCCCACTAACCGGAGACACCGTCATGTTGCATATTTTCTGTCCCCACTGCGGCGAGCTGCGCTCCGAAGAAGAGTTCCACGCCTCTGGCCAGGCGCACATCGCCCGCCCGCTGGACCCTAACGCCTGCTCCGACGAGGAATGGGGTACCTACATGTTCTACCGTGACAACCCACGCGGTATTCACCACGAACTGTGGGACCACGTTGCCGGCTGCCGCCAGTACTTCAACGTCACCCGCGACACCGTGACCTACGAGATTCTGGAAACCTACAAGATTGGCGAGAAGCCGCAAGTGACCGCCAGCGGCAAGCAGAACAGCGCCGCGTCGACCGTCAAAGGCCAAGGGGAAAAAGTATGAGCCAGACCTATCGCCTCGCCAGCGGCGGCCGTATCGACCGCAGCAAGGTCCTGAACTTCACTTTCAACGGCAAGACCTACCAAGGTTATGCCGGTGACAGCCTGGCCGCCGCATTGCTGGCCAACGGCGTCGACATCGTCGGCCGCAGCTTCAAGTATTCGCGCCCACGCGGCATCATCGCCGCTGGTACCGAAGAGCCGAACGCCATCCTGCAGATCGGCTCCAGCGAAGCCACCCAGATCCCCAACGTGCGTGCCACCCAGCAGGCGCTGTACGCAGGTCTTGTAGCTACCAGCACCAATGGCTGGCCGAACGTCAACAACGACGTCATGGGTATCCTGGGCAAGGTGGGCGGCAGCATGATGCCGCCGGGCTTCTACTACAAAACCTTCATGTACCCGAAATCGTTCTGGATGACTTACGAGAAGTACATCCGCAAAGCCGCGGGCCTTGGCCGCGCGCCGCTGCAGAACGACCCGGACAGCTACGACTACATGAACCAGCACTGCGACGTGCTGATCGTCGGCGCTGGCCCTGCCGGCCTGGCCGCAGCCTTGGCCGCTGCCCGCAGCGGTGCCCGCGTGATCCTGGCTGACGAGCAGGAAGAGTTCGGCGGCAGCCTGCTCGACACCCGCGAAACCCTCGACGGCAAGCCTGCTGCCGATTGGGTCAGCGCCGTGGTGAAGGAGCTGGAAAGCCTGCCGGAAGTGACCCTGCTGCCACGTGCCACGGTCAACGGCTACCACGACCATAACTTCCTGACCATCCATGAGCGCCTCACCGACCACCTCGGCGACCGCGCCCCGATCGGCCAGGTACGCCACCGCGTGCACCGCGTCCGCGCCAAGCGCGTGGTGCTGGCTGCCGGCGCCCACGAGCGCCCGCTGGTGTACGGCAACAACGACCTGCCGGGCAACATGCTGGCCGGTGCCGTGTCCACCTACGTACGCCGCTACGGCGTGGCCCCGGGCCGCAAGCTGGTGCTGTCGACCAACAACGACCACGCCTACCGCGCCGCGCTGGACTGGCACGACGCCGGCCTGCAAGTGGTCGCCATTGCCGACGCCCGCCACAACCCACGTGGCTCGCTGGTTGAAGAAGCACGTGCCAAAGGCATCCGCATCCTCACCTCCAGCGCCGTGATCGAGGCCAAGGGCAGCAAGCACGTCACCGGCGCCCGCGTGGCCGCCATCGATGTGCAGGCACACAAGGTCACCAGCCCTGGCGAAACCCTCGAGTGCGACCTGATCGCCACCTCCGGCGGCTACAGCCCGATCGTGCACCTGGCTTCGCACCTGGGCGGTCGCCCGGTATGGCGTGAAGACATCCTCGGCTTCGTGCCGGGCGATGCCCCGCAAAAACGCGAATGCGTGGGTGGCATCAACGGCGTCTACGCCCTGGGCGACGTGATTGCCGATGGCTTCGAAGGCGGCGTTCGCGCAGCCACCGAAGCGGGCTTCAAAGCCACCGTCGGCAGCCTGCCGAAAACCGTTGCGCGCAAGGAAGAGGCCACCGTGGCGCTGTTCCAGGTGCCGCACGACAAGGGCACTGCCCGTGCACCCAAGCAGTTCGTCGACCAGCAGAACGACGTCACCGCGGCCGCCATCGAACTGGCCACCCGTGAAGGCTTCGAGTCGGTCGAGCACGTGAAACGCTACACCGCGCTGGGCTTCGGTACCGACCAGGGCAAGCTGGGCAACATCAACGGCCTGGCCATCGCCGCCCGTTCGATCGGCATTACCATCCCGGAAATGGGCACCACCATGTTCCGCCCCAACTACACGCCGGTTACCTTCGGTGCAGTAGCGGGCCGTCACTGTGGTCACCTGTTCGAGCCCGTACGCTTCACCGCCCTGCATGCCTGGCACGTGAAGAATGGCGCCGAGTTCGAAGACGTCGGCCAGTGGAAGCGCCCATGGTACTTCCCGAAAGCCGGTGAAGACATCCACGCCGCCGTGACCCGTGAATGCAAGGCCGTGCGCGACAGCGTGGGCCTGCTGGACGCCTCGACCCTGGGCAAGATCGACATCCAGGGCCCGGATGCGCGTGAGTTCCTCAACCGCATCTACACCAACGCCTGGACCAAGCTCGACGTGGGCAAGGCCCGCTATGGCCTGATGTGCAAGGAAGACGGCATGGTCTTCGACGACGGCGTGACCGCCTGCGTCGGCGACAACCACTTCATCATGACCACCACCACTGGCGGCGCCGCCCGCGTGCTGCAGTGGATGGAGCTGTACCACCAGACCGAATGGCCGGAACTGAAGGTGTACTTCACCTCGGTCACCGACCACTGGGCCACCATGACCCTGTCCGGCCCCAACAGCCGCAAGCTGCTGAGCGAGCTGACCGACATCGACATGGACAAGGAAGCCTTCCCGTTCATGACCTGGAAGGAAGGCAACGTCGGCGGCGTACCGGCCCGGGTGTTCCGTATCTCGTTCACCGGCGAGCTGTCGTACGAAGTCAACGTGCAGGCCAACTACGCCATGGGCGTGCTGGAACAGATCATCGAGGCAGGCAAGAAGTACAACCTGACCCCGTACGGTACCGAGACCATGCACGTACTGCGTGCCGAGAAGGGCTTCATCATCGTTGGCCAGGACACCGATGGCTCGATGAACCCGGACGACCTGAACATGAGCTGGTGCGTGGGCCGTAACAAGCCGTTCTCGTGGATCGGCCTGCGTGGCATGAACCGCGAAGACTGCCTGCGCGACAACCGCAAGCAACTGGTAGGCCTGAAGCCGGTCGACCCGAACCAGTGGCTGCCGGAAGGAGCCCAGCTGGTGTTCGACCCGAAACAGCCGATCCCGATGGACATGGTTGGCCACGTCACCTCCAGCTACGCGTCCAACTCCCTGGGCTACTCGTTCGCCATGGGTGTGGTCAAAGGCGGCCTCAAGCGCATGGGCGAGCGCGTCTACTCGCCGCAGGCGGATGGCAGCGTGATCGAGGCGGAGATCGTGTCTTCGGTGTTCTTCGATCCGAAGGGTGAGCGGCAGAACGTTTGAGGCTTCACCGGTAGCTCTGATTGGAATGCGACCTCTGTGGGAGCGGGTTCACCCGCGAATGCGATGGTGGATTCACCGCCCTCTTCGCGGGTAAACCCGCTCCCACACTGGGTCTCCTCAGTCTGTGACTACAGGTTCTACCTCAGGTCTTCGCGATCAACAGAATTCAAGGCAGGTAAGAAATGAGCGCTATCAACGTCTTCCAGCAAAACCCCGGCGCCGAGGCCAAGGCCCAGTCGCCACTGCACCACGCCGACCTGGCCAGCCTGGTTGGCAAAGGCCGCAAGAACGCAGGCGTGACCCTGCGTGAACGCAAGTTCCTCGGCCACCTGACCATCCGTGGCGACGGCCACAACCCGGAATTCGCCGCCGGCGTGCACAAGGCCCTGGGCCTGGAGCTGCCAGTGGCCCTGACCGTGGTCGCCAACAACGAAATGTCGCTGCAATGGGTCGGCCCCGACGAGTGGCTGCTGATCGTGCCAGGCGGCCAGGAACTGGCGGTCGAGCAGAAACTGCGCGCAGCCCTCGAAGGCCAGCACATCCAGGTAGTCAACGTCAGCGGCGGGCAGAGCCTGCTGGAACTGCGCGGCCCGAATGTGCGCGAAGTGCTGATGAAGTCCACCAGCTATGATGTTCACCCGAACAACTTCCCGGTGGGCAAGGCAGTCGGCACCGTGTTCGCCAAGTCGCAACTGGTGATCCGCCGCACCGCCGAAGACACCTGGGAGCTGGTGATTCGCCGCAGCTTCGCCGACTACTGGTGGCTGTGGCTGCAGGACGCTTCGGCCGAGTACGGCCTGAGCATCGAGGCTTAAGGAGAACAGAACATGAGTCGGGCACCGGATACCTGGATTCTCACCGCCGACTGCCCGAGCATGCTCGGCACCGTCGACGTGGTGACGCGTTACCTCTTCGAGCAGCGCTGCTACGTGACGGAGCACCACTCCTTCGATGACCGGCAGTCGGGGCGTTTCTTCATTCGCGTGGAGTTCCGCCAGCCGGACGATTTCGATGAAGCCGGCTTCCGCGCCGGCCTTGCCGAGCGCAGCGAGGCGTTCGGCATGGCGTTCGAGCTGACCGCACCGAATCACCGCCCCAAAGTGGTGATCATGGTGTCCAAGGCCGACCACTGCCTTAACGACCTGCTGTATCGCCAGCGTATCGGTCAGCTGGCCATGGACGTGGTCGCGGTGGTGTCCAACCACCCCGATCTCGAACCCCTGGCGCACTGGCACAACATCCCTTACTACCACTTTGCCCTCGACCCCAAGGACAAGCCTGGGCAAGAGCGCAAGGTACTTCAGGTGATCGAGGAAACCGGCGCCGAGCTGGTGATTCTTGCGCGCTACATGCAGGTACTTTCGCCAGAGCTGTGCCGGCGCCTGGATGGCTGGGCGATCAACATTCACCACTCGTTGCTGCCAGGGTTCAAAGGCGCCAAGCCTTACCACCAGGCGTACAACAAGGGCGTGAAGATGGTTGGCGCTACGGCGCACTACATCAACAACGACCTGGACGAAGGCCCGATCATCGCCCAGGGCGTGGAGGTGGTCGACCACAGCCATTACCCCGAAGACCTGATTGCCAAAGGGCGCGACATCGAGTGCCTGACCTTGGCGCGAGCGGTGGGGTATCACATCGAGCGACGAGTGTTCCTCAACGCCAACCGGACCGTAGTTCTGTAATAACCAGTACCGGCCTCTTCGCGGGCTTGCCCGCTCCCACAGGTTCAGCGTGAACTTGAAGCCAGCGCAGGACCTGTGGGAGCGGGCAAGCCCGCGAAGAGGCCGGCACAGGTCACCCCATCCGTTCCCCCATATCCTCCAACGACAACCCTGCCGCTAAAAGGCATCTCCCTGTCGCTCCCAGTCAGTGCATCCGGCCCCATCAGGCCCACAATTCCCTGCATTCCAGTAACACATGCCGCCCACGGATGGCGGCGCGTTCAACCACCGCTGCATAAATAAAAATCAAGCGAGGTAAGAGCATGTCTGGCAATCGTGGAGTGGTATATCTCGGCGCCGGCAAGGTCGAGGTGCAGAAGATCGACTACCCGAAAATGCAGGACCCACGCGGCAAGAAGATCGAGCACGGCGTGATCCTGAAGGTGGTCTCCACCAACATCTGCGGCTCCGACCAGCACATGGTCCGCGGCCGCACCACTGCCCAGGTCGGCCTGGTCCTGGGCCACGAAATCACCGGCGAGATCGTCGAGAAGGGCCGTGACGTCGAGCGCATGCAGATTGGCGACCTGGTCTCGGTGCCATTCAACGTCGCCTGTGGCCGCTGCCGCTCCTGCAAGGAAATGCATACCGGTGTCTGCCTCACCGTCAACCCTGCCCGCGCTGGCGGTGCCTACGGTTACGTCGACATGGGCGACTGGACCGGCGGCCAGGCCGAGTACGTGCTGGTGCCGTACGCCGACTTCAACCTGCTGAAACTGCCCGAGCGCGACAAGGCCATGGAAAAGATCCGTGACCTGACCTGCCTGTCCGACATCCTGCCGACCGGCTATCACGGTGCCGTGACTGCCGGTGTAGGCCCAGGCAGCACCGTCTACGTTGCTGGCGCCGGCCCGGTCGGTCTGGCTGCCGCTGCCTCGGCACGCCTGCTGGGCGCTGCCTGCGTCATCGTCGGCGACCTCAACCCGGCCCGTCTGGCTCACGCCAAGTCCCAAGGCTTTGAAGTGGTCGACCTGTCCAAGGACACCCCGCTGCACGAGCAGATCGTCGATATCCTCGGCGAGCCGGAAGTGGACTGCGCCGTTGACGCCGTCGGCTTCGAAGCCCGCGGCCATGGTCACGAAGGTGCCAAGCATGAAGCGCCGGCCACCGTCTTGAACTCGCTGATGCAGGTTACCCGCGTTGCCGGCAACATCGGTATCCCGGGCCTGTACGTGACCGAAGACCCGGGTGCGGTGGATGCTGCCGCCAAGATCGGCGCGCTGAGCATTCGCTTCGGCCTGGGCTGGGCCAAGTCGCACAGCTTCCACACCGGCCAGACCCCGACCATGAAGTACAACCGCCAGCTGATGCAGGCAATCATGTGGGATCGAATCAACATCGCTGAAGTGGTTGGTGTACAGGTGATCAACCTGGATCAGGCGCCGGAAGGTTATGGCGAGTTCGATGCAGGTGTGCCGAAGAAGTTCGTCATCGACCCGCACAAGATGTGGGGCGCGGCTTGATCGCGTGATGTAACAAAGAGCCCCTCGATATGAGGGGCTTTTTTTATGGGCTGAATGGAGAACCTGTGAACCTGCTTCGGCAAGGCCCAAATCAGCGATTGGGCCTAGTTTTTTCTGATTGCCTTAAGCCCAAAATACAGGGCAGCCGCGCCACCACCAAGGAACGCAAGGGCAAAAAATGTGGTTTTTGCAGCAAAGTTTGAGCTGTCTCTTCTGCCATATCCGGGTCTATTGAACACCTGTTCCTGTTGAGGAACTTTGATGGGCGCCGAGATTGGATCTTGCGTTTTTGAGAGTGAGGCAGGAGCGGATACTAGAGCAGAAGTCGCAGTGTTTTTAACGTTTTGTTGAGATGCTTGCGCAAGTAATTGCGACCGGGGATTCACGGGGATAGCCCCATTGGTTTTCTGTTGCCCGGCCAAGATTTTGATGAAATTAAGCGTTTTGAGCGACTTGGGGCCCATGGCTGCAGTGTTTCCAGTCATTCCATTGATGTTGAAATTCCTAGCTGTTACGAGACTTCTGCCTACGGCTGACGCAAATCTTCTGGCGAGCGGTACTAAAAACTGGAAGAATTCGCCGGTAGGGTCATGCCGATTAATTGGATCTCCTTCACAGTAAGCAGATGGGTGCGGCCCACCTTTCCCGAATGGGCTCGTCGGGTCATCGCTGTCGAAACGCATGCGTTCAGTGCTGTATGTTCGACGTCCTGCACCCAGAGGGTAACCTTCAGTAATCGGGTCACACCACTGCCCGTTGAACCCAAGCAACGCTAGCATTTTTTCCATGGGCAGGTATCCATAGGGTGAGTACGCCATTGATTCAGATGCCAGTCCCAGGACTGAATTAGCAAGGTCAACTCGTAGCATCTCTGCTGATTGCGATTGATCAAGTTGAGCCAGCGCCACGTCATTTGCCCATAACACGTGACGATTGCCTTGGGTGGCTACTTCTGTTGCCAAATGATCATCTTTATAGAAATGCAGGCTCTGCCGCGACGCCAGAGCGTGTTTGTTCCTGCTGCTGGAAGAAGTACTCATGATGGTGACCTGAGTGTTGATTGCTGTGTCGGCACTTTGCGCGGTCTGTAAACCCATCACAACTGGCAGTTTTAACAGGTCGAAAGCACTGAGGCGGGCAGCAAAAGTGGTCGACAGTCGGGTCGGAACAAAGCTGCGAAATCCCAGTCAAAACTCGCGTTTCCCAGGCCATCCCGGCCCACGAGGTCCCTCCCGATGAAAGCATTCACCCTGGCAACCCTGATGACCCTGGCCGCAAGCCCGGTGTTCGCCTTCAACCTCAGCGACGCCGCCAACGCCGTGTCGGCCATGCAGAACCAGAATCAGAGCCAGCAAGTCCAGGTGCAGGCACCCGAGGCGCAGGCAAACCTGCTCAACACCTTGGGCAGCCAATTGAATATCACCCCAGAGCAAGCCGTGGGCGGGGCAGGGGCCATGCTGGGGCTCGCGCGCAACAACCTGAGCTCCGACGACTACGGTCAACTGACCAAGGCCGTGCCGGGACTGGACCTGCTTGCCGGGGCCAATGCACTGGGTGGCTTGAGTGGCCTGGGTGAGCTGCTGGGCAAGAACAGCGAGAGCCAGTCGGCCTTGAGCAATGCGCTGGGCAACAATGTGGAAAACCGCAGCGACCTGGACAATGCGTTCAAGGCGCTGGGCATGGATACCGGGATGATCGGGCAGTTTGCGCCGTTGCTGCTGCAATACCTGGGGCAGCAGGGGATTGCCGGGTCGCTGTTGCAGAACCTGGGGAGTTTGTGGACCACTCCCGCGCCATTGACCCGACCTTCGGTCTGAGGATTTTGTCAGCATCACAGCCTTGAAGGCCGACGCTGTACCTGTTGTGGGAGCGGCCTTGCGTCGCGAAAGGGGCGCGAAGCGGCCCCAGGGTTTCGGCATAACTGCAGAGATTGCTGGGGCCGCTTTGCGGCCCTTTCGCGACGCAAGGCCGCTCCCACAAAAAAGCAGATTGGTATGACTCACCCAGATGGGTTACAAATCAGT